>NZ_MOWP01000013.1:0-39868 GCF_001983215.1 Frankia sp. CcI49 | reverse complement strand
ACGGAGGGAAGACCCCCGCGTGCGCGGGGACGACCTACGCCGGGCCCTGACCAGCGCGTTCGCCGGGGGAAGACCCCCGCGTGCGCGGGGACGACTCGGCCCGCACCGGGTCCTCTCCGGTCAGCTCCGGAAGACCCCCGCGTGCGCGGGGACGACCCGGGATCGACTGCGCTGCAGCGGATCTGCCGGGGAAGACCCCCGCGTGCGCGGGGACGACCGGCCGATGCTGTCCGGCCTGGAGGCCCGGGAAGGAAGACCCCCGCGTGCGCGGGGACGACACTTGCTGACCTGGGGGTTTGCGGCTCAGCGGTGCCAAAAAATATTAGTGGCCTGCCGGTTGATCATCTTGTTCCCGGTGATGGGCGGGACTGGGGGTGGTGGGGCCTGATGATGGTTGGATCGTGGGGTTGCTGGGTCGACTTTGGGGGGTCCCTTGCAGGATACGGCGCTGGGTGTTGTGTGGGGAAAGTCGGAGCCGGAAAACGGGCAGGGTTCGGCGCATCTGCTCCTGGGGCATCTGTTGGACGCGGCGGCGGTCGGTGAGCTCGTTTTCGATCGGTACCTTTCTTCTTCGGTGCGACGGTCTCTGGATGCCTGTAGCGACGGGCGGGGCCGGAAACTATTCGCGTTGCTATGTGGGCTGCATGATGTGGGTAAGGCGACTCCGGCGTTTCAGATGAAGGATGAGGGTCTTGCTGCCCGGGTACAGGCGGCTGGTTTGGGGTGGCGGGGCCTGACGGTGCGGCAGGGCCGGCAGTGGCATCATTCGGCAGCTGGTGCTTGCATCGTCCGTCGCGGTCTTACGGCGGCGGGATGGAGCAGGGAGGGCACTGACTGGGTGTGGCCGCTGATCGCGGGTCATCATGGGCTGATTCCCCCTCTGAGTGGGACGGATCCGCGAAACCATGTCCAAGCCCACGGGCGTGCTTCGGCGTGGGCGCAGGCGCAGGACGGGTTTGTGCGACGGGTCGCTGCGGAGTTGTCGGTGGACTTGGCGTCGTTGGCGGATGTTCGGGTGCCGAGACGCGCGGAGCAGCTCACGATCTCCGGGCTGATCATCATGGCGGATTGGATCGCGAGTGACGAGACGCGGTTCAAAGGGTTGCCGACGCTGTCGGAGGTGTCGTGGGAGCGCGCCCGGGACCGTGCTGGTCGGGCGTGGGGCGAACTCGGGCTTCGGGGTGGGTGGCGGGTGGGAGCTCCGGCGCCGGTCGGTGTGGCTGACCTGGTGTCGTATCGGTTCGGGAAGCCGGCGTGGCCGATTCAGCAGGGTGTGGTGCGGGCCGCGCAGGGCATGCCTGCTCCGGGCCTACTGATCGTGGAAGCGCCGATGGGGGAGGGGAAGACCGAGGCGGCGTTCGTGGCGGTCGAGGTGCTCGCGCGGCGGTTCGGCGCGGATGGCGTGTTCGTGGGGATGCCGACGCAGGCCACGGCGGATCCGATGTTCGCCCGGGTCCAGGCCTGGTCGGAGCGGGTGGACCGCGAGGCGCCGTTGAACCTCCTGCATGGCCGGGCRCGGTTCAACCGCCGGTGGATGGAACTACGCCGCTCGGTCGCGTTCGGGGGTGTTCACGACGGTGACGAGTACGGGATGGGCGACGACTACGGTGTCGGTGCGCCAGCGGATCTAGACCGGCCAGCGACGGGTGCTGTCGCGGCGGCGGAGTGGTTCTTCGGCCGTAAGCGGGGTCTGCTGGCGCCGGTCACGGTCGGCACGATCGATCATCTGTTGCACGCGGCGACGCGGACGAAGCATGTGATGTTGCGCCACGCCGGGCTGGCGGGCCGGGTGGTGGTCCTCGACGAGGTGCACGCCTACGACGTGTACATGGCGCAGTTCCTGTTCGAGGCGTTGCGCTGGCTGGCGGACGCGGGTGTTCCGGTGGTGCTGATGTCCGCGACCCTGCCGCCGCAGATGCGCCGGGACCTGGTCCGCGCCTATGTGCAGGGCGCGGCGCAGCGTGCGGATGTCGAGGCCGACCTGGATGTGCTCGAGGAGCCGGCGGGGTATCCGAACGTGACCTCGGTGTGCGTGGTCGATGGGAAAACCAGAACAGCGGTCGAGGCGCACCAGTCGGAACGTGAGCCGCTGCAGGTCCGGGTGGAGGTCCTTGAGGAACAGGAGGACTTTGCTTCGGAGACGGTTGCCGCCGCGGTGGCGGCGGAGGTCCGGGGCCGTGGGTGTGCGCTGGTGGTGTGTAACACCGTCGGGCGTGCCCAGGCGGTCTTCACGGCACTGCGTCCCGTGTTCGGCGACGATGTTGTTCTGCTGCACAGCCGGTTCGTCGCGGAGACGCGTGCCGAGCGCAGCGAGTCGGTGATCGACCAGCTGGGACCACTAGGCCGTGACGGCGCTGTGCCGCGACCGGAGCGTCTGGTCGTGGTCGCCACTCAGGTGGCCGAGCAGTCCTTTGACGTGGACGTCGACTTCCTGGTCACGGATCTGGCGCCGATCGACCTGCTGTTGCAGCGGATCGGCAGGCTGCACCGCCATCAGCGGCCAGCCGACCATCGCCCGGAACGGTTCCGCGTGCCCCGGGTCCTCGTGACCGGGGTGCGGTTCATCGATGGCAGGGTTCCGACGTGGCCGTCGGGCAGTAGCGTCGTGTACGGGGATCATCTGCTGGTGCGTTCGGCCGCGCTGCTCGCCGCCGCGGCGGCCGATGAGGGCTGGTCGATCCCGGGCCAGGTCCCCGCGCTGGTGGCCGAAGGCTACGGCTCGGCGCCGCTGGGCCCGCCGGAGTGGGCCTCGACCGCGGCCGGCTACCAGGAGAAGTGGGAGCAGAAGCAGAAGGGTCGGGAGTCGAACGCGGCCGAGTTTCTCCTGTCCGGGGAGAGAAAGCTCGGCGCTGCGGCGCTGGACGGCCTGCATGAGCGGTCGACGGAGGCGCTGGAGTCGGAGGAACGGGTCGCCGCGGTGGTCCGCGACGGCGACGAGTCGGTGGAGGTCGTTCTCGTGCGGCGTCATCCGTCCGGCGGATTCCTCACGCTCAACGGCCGGCCGCTGGGCCCGACGGGTGAGGCGGCGGTCAGCGACGAGAAGGTGTTCGAGGACACGGTCGGCGCCACGATCCGCCTGCCCGCCAGGCCCGAGCTCACCGATGCCGCCCGCCGGGACCTCGCGCCTCTGCCGGGCTGGCGCGACGACGCATGGCTCGGCCGTGTCCGAGCCCTCGAACTCGACGTCGACCTGTCCGCGCGGCTTGGCGAATACCACCTGACCTATGACGACAGCAGCGGCCTGACTCACACGCGGACAGGCTCGCGCTAAGCGTCGATCCGCACCAGGGGCCGGAACCTTGCATGTCCCCCGCAGCGGCGGGGACGACGTCCGTGCCGCCGATACCCACGGATCACCCCAGCGTGGGCTGGGCGGCATCACGGTATCAACGCGGACACCAAGCAGTGGCCCGCCCGCACCGCCGACACCCAGTTTAGGTCCGGTCCGCCGATACCCAGTTTTCGAGGGATCGAGATGGAAAGGTACTCTGCTCCGGTGTCGCTCCCTCGCTCTCCGTGTCCCCGCTCTGCCCTGGCGGTGGAGCGGCCGCTCCCATGGCTCGGTCGGCCTCGCCTGGCCGAGCCGCGCATTGAGGGAGGGGCTTCGCGTAGCGCGTTGAACCTGGTCCGGGGGGTTCCGGCCGGCGAGGTGGGTGGGGGCAGGTGAGGGAGATCAGGCCACTGTCGCTGGTTCTCGCGACCGCCGTCGGTGTCGTGGGTCCGGGGCTGGGGGCGCCGTGGCCGGTCGTCGCGGTCATCCTCCTTGCTCTCGTGGTCGTCGCGATCCTTCTGGGGTTCGCCTGCCTGGCTCGTGCGGTCATGCCGGACCAGTCGGCGGACCGCCTCGCGTGGTGGCAGGATCGCCGCCGCTATCTGGAGGGGCGGGAGCGTCGACGGCGCGAGAGGAAATAGGCCACATGAGGCGCGATCTCGTCGCGTCCGATATGGCCTGCTTCTGTTGCTGGCGTGGCGTAACTGGGTCGGCTGGTTCGGAACTGTCGGAGGGGTCTGGTAGACATCGGGTGACCTTCGGGGGGAAGGCGTGAATCGTGCGGGACGGGGGAATCGTTGAGCGGATTCGATCTGCGGGATGAGCCGTGGATTCAGGCGGTCGATGGCGGTCATGTCCGTGAGGTGAGCCTCAGGGGCGCGTTGCTGGGTGCCGGTGGTTTGTCGGGGTTGGCGGTTGTCGATCCGCTGGAGACGGTGGCGGTGCTGCGACAGGTTCTGATACCGGTCGTGATGGATGCCCTGGGGGTTCCCGAGGACTCCGCCGCCTGGGCGCGCCGGTTCTCCCCTGACGGGTTTGATGGCGACGCCGCGCGCCGGATCGGTACCTATCTGGATGATCTAGCTGATCGTTTTGATCTTTTTGATGTGAGTAGGCCGTTCGCGCAGGTGGCGGGTTTGCGGACGGAGAAGGGGGAGACGAAGCCGGTCTCGCTGTTGCTGTCTCGGCTGGCGTCGGGGAACAACGTGCCGGTTTTCAGCGCGCGAACGGAGAACGACCCGCCGGCGTTGACGCCGGCGGCGGCGGCGCGGGCGTTGCTGGCCGCGCAGTGCTGGGACACCGCGGCGATCAAGTCCGGGGCTGCCGGTGATCCGCAGGTGAAGGCGGGGAAGACGACAGGGAACCCGCCCGGGCCGGTCGGTCAGCTCGGGGTCGTCGTGCCGATGGGCGCGACGCTGTTCGAGACGCTGATGCTGAACCTTCCGATCGCCACGGCCGGCGGCCGACGGTCGGACGACGTTCCGCAGTGGAAATCACCCGAACCTGCCACCAGCAGGTGGCAGACACGGCGTCCGCGGGGAATGGCGGATCTGCTGACCTGGCAGGCCCGCCGTATCCGGCTGATCCCCGAGACGGACGCGTCAGGTGGTGTGGTGGTGCGCCGGGTGGTGCTGTGCGCGGGGGACCGGCTGAACTCGTCGGTGCATGATCTGGAGCCGCACACCGCGTGGCGGCAGGTGGAGCGGCCGAAGAAGGGCGATCCGCCGGTGCGGCCGGTGCGGCACCAGCCGGGCCGGGCGGCATGGCGGGGACTGGCCGGGCTGCTGGCGGTCCGAGGACCGACCGCGGAGCGGGTGTCGGCCCCGGATGTGATGCGGCAGGTGGCCGGCCTGCAGACCGAAGGGTATGTGGCGGACGACTTTCCGCTGCGGGTCCTGACGGTCGGGGTGTCGTACGGCACCCAGTCCGCGGTCGTTGACGACGTGATCGTCGATGAGATCCCGTTGCCGGTGGTCGCGCTCGCGGCGGATTCGCGGGTGCGTCACACGCTGCTGCAGGTCGCCGATGAGGCCGAGGCGTTGCGGATCGCGGCGAAC
This sequence comes from Frankia sp. CcI49, assembly GCF_001983215.1. Taxonomy (NCBI): domain Bacteria; kingdom Bacillati; phylum Actinomycetota; class Actinomycetes; order Frankiales; family Frankiaceae; genus Frankia; species Frankia sp. CcI49. The sequence goes on along the minus strand of NZ_MOWP01000013.1, from coordinate 34,540 downwards.
CGTCTCGGTGATGATCTGCGGGCCGCCTATGGTGCGGCGAAGCTGCCCTGGGATCGAGGGCAGCGCCTCGGAGACCTGTTGATCCACCGGCTTACCCCGGTGGTGCGGCGGCTGCTGGCGGGCCTGCAACATCAGCCCGACATGGTCGAGGACGCCGAGGACGCCTGGCGGGTCGTCGCACGCCGCCTCGCCTGGGAGGTCGCGGACCCGGTGCTGTCCGCCGCGGGCCCTGGCGCGTTCCTTGGCCGGGCGCCCGGCGAGCGGTTCGGTCCGCGGCTCGCGGTCGCGGAGGCGTCGTTCCGCCGCGCTCTGAACACGATCCTCGGCCCCGCATCCGCGACAGCGGCTCCACCGGCCCGAACGGCAACGGCATGACCACCCTCTCACCGTCGGGAAACACCATGACCACTGATCCTCCCGCGCCTGTTTCCGTTCCCGCCGAGCCGGAGTCCGGGCGGCATTTCTGGGAACGTAAGCACGCTGACGGCCGGCCCGACGGGGCCAAACTCGCCGCGTTGCGCCTCGGTGCCAACCGGGAACCCGGAACGGTCCCGCAGATGTGGCGGTACTACACGACGCTGAACCACCACGGGAACATGACGGCCGCGTTGCGCGCCGAGCATGTGGCGCTGGTCCTGTTCGCTGTCCACCAGCAATCCCAGCCCACCCTGATGCACACCCGCGGTATCAGCGTCGGAAAGGCTGTCGCCGGCCTGCGGGACAGTGGGAAGTTCAGCCCGGAGGCGGTCGACCGCCGGTTCACCGCCGCGGCGACCGCGACCTCGTTGAACGAGGCCGCCCACCATCTGCGGGGCCTGGTCCGCCAGATGCGAAACCTCCCGAACCCGCAGCGCCTCGACTACACCCAGCTCTACTGGGATCTCGTCGCCTGGCAGGACCCGGCGAAGGTCGGCGGGATCCGCCGCCGCTGGGGGTCCGACTACTTCCTGAACCGCGACGGGAACGGTGCCGCAACACCCACCGCGGGCTGACCCGGCCGCCGGGCCCGCCGACGCCGGGCACGGCGTCGGCCGATTACTTCAATTTTGTCGCTAGCGCGGGCGGCGTTTCCGCCGCCGCGAGACGAGAGAGACTTTCTATGCGCACCTATGTCGATGTTCATGTGCTGCAGACGGTGCCGCCGTCGAACCTGAATCGTGATGACGCCGGTACGCCGAAGCAGGCGATCTACGGTGGAGTGAAACGGGCACGGGTGTCGTCGCAGGCGTGGAAGCGCGCGACCCGGACCGCGTTCGCGGACCTGGTGGACCCGGCGACGCTGGGAACCCGCACGAAGAAGATCTCCGCGTTGCTCGCGGAGAGGATCGCCTCCCGTGGTGGGCTGGGCCCGGACGACGCGGCCCGGGTCGCGACGAGCGTGCTGTCGGACCTGGGGATCAAGCCGGGGAAGAAGGCCGCGGAGACCGCCTACCTGCTGTTCTTCGGACGTCCGCAGCTGGAACGGCTCGTCGACGCGATCGAGGCCGATCTGCCGCGTCTCGCCGGGCTGGACGACGCGGCGTTGGCGGAGGCGGTGAAGGGGGTGCCGGTGCGGGAGACCCTCGGAACCGGGCATCCGATCGACGTGGCGCTGTTCGGGCGGATGGTCGCGGACCTTCCCGGGCTGAACGTGGACGCGGCGACCCAGGTCGCGCACGCGCTGTCCACCCACGCCGCCGACGTCGAGTACGACTACTTCACCGCCGTCGATGACGAGAACCCGAAGGAGGACACCGGCGCCGGAATGATCGGCACGGTGGAGTTCCAGTCCGCGACGCTGTACCGGTTCGCGACCGTCGGCCTGCACCAGCTCCTCGACAACCTCGGCGGGGACCTCGACGCGGCCGTCGAGGCGCTGCGGGTGTTCCTCGTCGCGTTCACCACGTCGATGCCGACCGGGCACGGGAACTCGTTCGCGCACCGCACCGTCCCGAACCTGCTCACCGTCACGGTCCGCGCCGATCAGCCGGTCAACCTGGTCTCCGCGTTCGAGAAGCCGGTGACCGCGAACGGCCACGGTCTGCTCGCCCGGTCCGTCGCCGAGTTCGCCGCCGAGCTGGACCGGACCACCACCCGGTGGGGACTGCACCCGGAGCTGACGGTGTCGACGTACGACACCGCCGACGCCGGCGACAAGGCCGCCGCTCTCGGCGGGTCCGTGCCGTTCCCGCAGCTGGTCGACACGGTCACCACCGCCGCCCGCGACCGGCTGGCCACCACCCGATGACCAGCCCCACACCTCCCCGCTGCCTGGTGCTGCGCCTCGCCGGCCCGGTGCAGTCCTGGGGAGGGACGAGCCTGTTCAACCGCCGCGACACCCAGACCGAACCGACGAAAAGCGGGCTCGTGGGCCTGCTCGCCGCTGCCCAGGGGCTGCGGCGCACCGACCCGATCGAAACCCTCCTCACGCTGACGTTCGGGGTCCGCACCGACCAGCCCGGCACCCTGCTGCGGGACTACCACACCCTCAGCGACTACCGGGGCCGGCCGCTGCCGTCGGCCGCGGTGACAGCGAAAGGCCTCCAGAAACCGACCTCGCCCGCGAAACACACCCACGTCACCGAACGCTTCTACCTACAGGACGCCGTGTTCATCGCCGCGGTCAGCGGCCCCGAACCGGTTCTGGACACGCTCGTCGTCGCGCTGCGGGCCCCCGCGTTCCCGCTCGCGCTGGGGCGCCGGTCCTGCCCACCCACCCAGCCGCTGCTCCTCACCCCCACCGGCCAGACTGATACGGCGCTGTGGGACGGGGACCTGGCCGCGGTGCTGGAGAACACGGTGCCGTGGCAGGCCAGTGATGCCCAGCGGGAACGGCTCGCCGCCGCCCGGCCCCGCCCGCGCACCATCGATCTACCGGTCACCGTCGACGACCCGCACGGCGACGAGATCCGCCGGGACGTCCCGACCAGCTTCGACCCGCGCGACCGGGGGTTCACCACCCGCCGGGTCCGCCAGACCTGGGCCCGGCTCCCACCTCCCTGGCCCGTCGACCCTACCGATACCGACGGGCCTGCGGCGCATGACCCGTTCGCATTGCTGGGATGGTGAGCCGTCCATGACCTACCTGTCCCGTATCTGGCTCAACCCGCTACGTACCGGCGCCCAGGCGCTGCTCCGTAGCCCCGAAAGAACCCACGCCGCTGTCCTTGGCGGCCTGGCGGTCCAACCCGTCACCGAACGGGTCCTGTGGCGGCTGGAAACCCGCCAGGCCCACCGGGCGGAGCTGCTCGTCCTCACCCAGTCCCGGCCGTCCTGGGCGCACCTCGTCGAACAGGCCGGCTGGCCGGATGCCGACGGTGGCGAGGCGATGATCCGGGACTATCAGCCGCTGCTCGACCGGCTGCAGCACGGCCGCGAGTTCGCCTTCCGGCTGCGCGCCAACCCCGTTACCGCGACCCGCCAACCCACCAACCCCTCCGTCGCCCAGAAGGAACGTCTCGCCGGGCCCCGGCCCCGCGGCGTACGCGTTCCGCACCGCACCGCCGCCCACCAACTCGCCTGKCTGACCAGCCGCGTCGACCGCTGGGGATTCACCCTCCTGCACACCGACACCGGCCCCGCCGTCGCACTCACCGCCCGCGAACGGCTCACCTTCACCAAAAAGACGCCCGACTACACAACCACGCCACACGAAGGTCCCGGCGGGGACGCTCGGAAACGGCAGGTCGTGCTCAGCACCGCCACCTTCGACGGTGCGCTGCGCGTCACCGACCCCGACCTGGCACGGCGCACCCTCCTCGGCGGTGTCGGATCCGGCAAGGCGTATGGCTGCGGACTGCTCACCCTCGCCCCGCTCACCGGTGCCGCGCCCACCAGCACAGGAGGCGGGTGACGATGTGGTGGCTTTCCGACCCACTCGACCTGCACCGCATCGAAGACCGGGTCTCTTCCCTTTACGTGGAGAAAAGCCACGTAGACCGCGCTGACAACGCCGTGGTCATCGTGAACAAGCAGCGCACCGTCCGTGTCCCCGCCGCCTTCGTGGCCACCCTGCTGCTCGGCCCGGGAACCCGAATCACCAGCGGGGCCGTCAGGCTGCTCGCCGACTCCGGCACCGCGGTGTGCTGGGTCGGCGACCGCGGTGTGCGTATGTACGCCGCAGGCCTCGGCCCCGCACGTGGCTCCGGGCTGCTGCTGCGGCAGGCCTACCTGGTCACCCGCACCAAGGAACGTCTCGGCGTCGCACGCCGCATGTACGCGAAACGGTTCCCCGACGACGACGTCGCCACGGCGACCATGCAGCAGTTACGCGGCCGTGAAGGCGCCCGTATCAAGAAGGTCTACCGCGCCCACGCCGACCGCACCGGCGTTCCCTGGAACCGGCGTGTCTACAGCCCCGGCGACCCGTTCGCCGCCGGGGATGACATCAACCGGCTCCTGTCCGCCGGGCACAGCTGCCTCTACGGCATCTGCCACGCCGCCATCGTCGGGATCGGTGCCAGCCCGGCCCTCGGCTTCGTCCACACCGGCGCCGCGATCTCGTTCGTCCTCGACATCGCCGACCTGTACAAGGCCGACTACACCATCCCGCTCGCGTTCGATCTCGCCGCCGCCGGCCACACCGACGAACGTGACATCCGGACCGCCTTCCGCGACAAGGTCGCCGACGGCCATCTCATGGCCCGCATCGTCCACGACATCAAGGACCTCCTCGTCGACGGAGACAGCTCCACTCCAGACGAGGATTGCCTGCACCTGTGGGACGAGGTCGACGGCGAGGTCCCCGGCGGCGTCAACTGGGCCGTTGATCTCGCGGACGGTTGGGACGACCTCATCAGCCTCGGAATCACCGGACCCGACCTTCCCCAGACCTCACCGCCGTTCTGATGACCGTCATCGTCCTCATCGCGGCTCCCGAAGGCCTGCGCGGTCACCTCACCCGCTGGATGATCGAAATCGCCGCCGGCGTCTACGTGGGCAACCCCGGCGCCCGCATCCGCGACCGCCTCTGGACCCTGCTCGCCCAACGCATCGGAGACGGCCAGGCAGTCATGATCGAACCCGCCAACAACGAACAAGGCTGGGCCGCCCGTACCGCCGGCCGCGACCGCTACCACCCCATCGACTACGACGGACTGATGCTATTCGCCCGCCCCCGCAGCTAAAACCCCAGCTCAGCAAGCGTCGTCCGCGCGCACGCGGGGGTCTTCCCCCTGCTCAGCATCGGCCTCAGCCCTGCCCGTAGTCGTCCCCGCGCACGCGGGGGTCTTCCGCGGCAGGGTGATGACCGGTACGCCGAGGACCTGTCGTCCCCGCGCACGCGGGGGTCTTCCCGCGCTGGTCACCCCGCTGGCTGAGCTCGCGATGTCGTCCCCGCGCACGCGGGGGTCTTCCTGCGATCGGCCAGATCGACACCAGCCAGGCCGCGTCGTCCCCGCGCACGCGGGGGTCTTCCCCCTCCAGCCGGAGCGGTCAGTCCTGGTCGGCCGTCGTCCCCGCGCACGCGGGGGTCTTCCCGTAAACAAGGCGAGGGTCACGGCCGACTCGGTGTCGTCCCCGCGCACGCGGGGGTCTTCCGCGCCAGTTCACGACCGGCCTCGGCACCCTCGGGTCGTCCCCGCGCACGCGGGGGTCTTCCCAGGTCGGGCAGGTCCGTGGTGGTGGTCCCGGCGTCGTCCCCGCGCACGCGGGGGTCTTCCCCGAGCCCGCGGAAGATCTGCTTTTCCCCGCAGGTCGTCCCCGCGCACGCGGGGGTCTTCCCACGTCAGGCACATCAACGGCCAGTGCGCCGTCGTCGTCCCCGCGCATGCGGGGGTCTTCCCAGCGCGGCGGACACGGCGAGGATCCCGGCCTGGTCGTCCCCGCGCACGCGGGGGTCTTCCCCGGGTGACGGTCGGCGGGCTGTCGGACGCCGGGTCGTCCCCGCGCACGCGGGGGTCTTCTGACGGGATCACCCCCATGGCGGGCGGCGGTTTCGTCGTCCCCGCGCACGCGGGGGTCTTCCGCGATCGAGCCGAGAGTCAAGGAGAGGGAATCGGTCGTCCCCGCGCACGCAGGGGTCTTCCTCCGTCCGCGGTCGGCGGGTCCGGCGTCGTCGGGTCGTCCCCGCGTACGCGGGGGTCTTCCCTGGATCAAGTTCGTGAAAAACGGGGCCAGCTGGTCGTCCCCGCGCACGCGGGGGTCTTCCCGACTCCACCACCAGTCTGGCCACCAACGAGGGGTCGTCCCCGCGCACGCGGGGGTCTTCCCCACTCAGGCGCGTCAGGCAGGCCACGGAGTTCGTCGTCCCCGCGCACGCGGGGGTCTTCCCAGGTTGATCGCGCGGTCGAGCCCCTTCCCGACGTCGTCCCCGCGCAGGCGGGGGTCTTCCCTCGAAGGTGACCGACCAGCAGGCGCGCGAGGTGTCGTCCCCGCGCACGCGGGGGTCTTCCCTATTGGGCTCACATCGGTCTCAGTAAGTCTCAGTTGTCCCCGCGCACGCGGGGGTCTTCCCGCCAACCTCAACGAGGGCCCGGCCCGCGCGTCGTTCCCGGGCACGCGGGTCTCCCTGATCAGGAACACGGCTAATCCGACCGGTCCTACATGTCCAAGCCGGGCCCGTTGCCGGGGGTCGGTGAAGTGAGGTTCTCGGGCTCCGCCGGGGCCATGGCGCCGAGTCGATGCCGGCGGGGAACGATGTCGGCGGCGGCTTTGGCCGCTGCGCGGTCGGCGTCGGCGAAGATCGAGGTGTAGATGTCGCCGGTGAAGTGGACGGAGGCGTGTCCGAGGAGTTCGGAGACGACCTTGAGGTCTTTTACGGCGCGGTAGGTGAGGCTGGCGGCGGTATGGCGTAGATCGTGTAGACGGATTGGTGGCAGCGGGCCGAAGGTGAGCGCGGTGTCGATGGCCTCGGTGGGCATGAGGTGGCGGGCGGCGAGCTGGTCGACGGTCCACTGGTGTTCGGTGTGTTCGCGGCGGATGGTGGCGAAGCGGGTGATGAGCCGTTCGAAGCGTTGCGAGACGCCGTTGGGGGTGAGCCTGCTGCCGTCGGGGTGGGTGAACACCCGGCCGCTGTCGATCCAGGCCGTTCGGTGGTCGGTGCGTTCCTTGTCCTGCCGTCCCTGCCAGGTGGTGAGGACCTGCTTGGTGTCCGGGTCGAGGCCGACGGTGCGGTGGCCGGCTTCGCTTTTCGGATCGTCGTAGTCGTCGGTGTCCAGATCGAAGTCGTCGGTGACGCCGGATCCGGGGAGGTTGTCGAGGATGTAGATGCTGTCGTCGTCGAAGTCGACCTCGGTCCAGCCGAGAGCGACGATTTCTCCGCGGCGGAGACCACGGTGCGCCGCGAGATGCCATAGCGGATAGAGGCGATCATCAATGGTGAAATCGAGGAAGGCTCCAACCTGGTCAGGAGTCCACACCATGACCGGGGCCGGCCGCGTGCCGGTGCGTTGCCAGGCGGCGATCCGCGGTGCGGTCCAGACCAACGGCCGAGGCTTGCGTGCCTTGGGGAGCTCGATGTGGATGGCGGGGTTGTGACGGAGCTTCTTGCGTTTCACGGCACTGTTGAGCGCGCTCATCGTGGTCGCGTGCACCCGGTGCAGCCGGGCCGCGCTCAGGGGCCGGCGGCGCTCCGGGTCGTCCTGGCGGACTTCGAGGAGCCGGACGAGTAGTGGTGAGGGCTTCCTGCCACGCAGGTCACGGCCGATGAGCCGCATGGCGGCATAGAGCTTTTCGATGTGGTCATCACGCAGATCGGTGAGCTTGAGATGCCCGAGGCCGGGCTTGAGGTACAGGCGGATGTGCTCCTCGTAGGAGCGGCGGGTGGATTCCGCGAGGCTGGCCTTTCCCGCGATCCAGTCGTCAAGGTAACGGGCGACGGTGAGTCCGGTGTCGTCGGGCCCCGGCCACCGCTGTGGAGCTCAGCGAGGGATCCGGTGAGCGCGATCTCGGCTTCGTCCTGGGTATCGAACGGGCCGTCGGTGGTGCGGCGACGTCGTCCGCTGGGCCCAGGTGGGACGTCGTGCATGTACCACCAGGCGCCGTGGTCCGATCGGGTCAGCTTTGGGCACCGGCTGCCGTAGTCCTTGCCGGTCTGCGGGTCGCGGCAGCCACACCGCTTGAATACCGACCCCCTCACCGGAGACCGTCCGAGTGACCGGCCGCCGCCTCGACATCTACCGCAGCCGACGTCGAGGATCGACTTCGTCGGGAGCGGTCGGTCAGGGTTGCCGGGGGAGACGGGCGGAGACGGTCCACGCTCGCAGATGGTTCGGAGCGGTGCCACCGCCAACTGCATTTCTCCGGCCCTCGTCGGATACCTCGCGACGATCACGGACATCGATGCAGTCCTCTGGCCGGTCTACCACGGCCTCGTCCTTGCTCGGGACTGATCGCGAGGTCTGTCGTGACCTGCGCGCATGTAGCTCCGCGAACTCGTCATCGCTGCTATTGCAGAAGGCGGCTGTGGAGCAGGGCGGCAGTCGCTCGAACCTCCCCGTAGAACCTTTCGGTCAGCGAGTCTTGACGCCGCCGGTAGTACTCCTCGGAGCCGTCGTTCTCCTCGTCGTTATCGCGATCGTCAGTGCCAATGTCGGCGTATTCTCCGTAGAGAAGCCGGCAGCCGTGAATGCCGTACAATAGATCTTCGAGGAGGTCGATAGCGGGGCGGCTGGGGTCGAGCGGTGTTAGCCGCGCGGGTAGTAGTTCCTGGCGGACCTCTTCGCTCTGCCCGAGTGATTTTGCTTGAGCTTCGGCGTCCTCGATCTCGTCGATGAGAGCTTCGATATTGGGAATGTGTCCATTGGCAACGGCCATCGCATCAGTGATCAGTTCGATGACGGCCGTATGGGGACTGTGTCCCTGTTCGATCATTTCGAGCACGACGGTCGGGCTTTCGTGGGGCAGCGCTTCGATGTCATCGGCCTCGACCACGATGGAGGTGATCTCGTTGCCTGAGCGCTCCGCGATGACGGTGGCAGCGGCGTGAAGCCAGTGCGCCGCGGCGATCGCGGCAGCGGTGGGCTCGGTCTCGGTGAACAGCTCGGTGCCCCCCAGCGGTTCGYCGCGCAGAAGAGCGTCAGCGGCTGTGACCTGAACAGGCGAGGCCTCGGAGCGGGTCATCGTGACGGCTTGCCTGGCCCGGCCGGTCAGGTCGCCTCGCCCGGCGCGCTCGATTGCATCGAGTTCGCTGGCGATGTCGTCCGCGACCGTGTGGGTGAGCGCTGGGTCGGCAATGGCATGCAGCGCCCGTCCGAGGATGTGCGAGGCTTCGTCTACTGGAAGGTAGGACTGAAGGATGGTCCCGCCTTCGGGAAGGTGTGGGCTGTGGATGGCGGTCTGTACTCCGGTGAAGGGATCGTGTTCGTGATGATGGTCCTCGCCGTCGAGTTCGTCGTGTGCCACGTGGTGTGGATGGGTGTAGATATGCCACGCCAGGGTCGCGAGGGATGTGGCCGCTCTGGCAAGTTTGAATGCGTTTACTTCGCTAATTCCGGTGGGTAGAGCTGAGACGGCCTGTGCGGTGTCACCGATGCCTGTTCCCCAGGTCACGACCAGTTCCCGGCGCTGCATGTCCACTGCGTAGCGGCTCATTGATCCCCGTCCCGCGGTCTGATGATCGTGTTCGTGTCGTCCGGTGTCGTTTCTTCGCCAATCGGATTCTAGTGCTATTGTCACGCTTCGCCGTGGTCCGGTCAGATAGTGCGGAGGCCGGACGCTGTCGATGCTTGTCCTCGCTGCGCGGACTCGGGCTCGCGTGCACTCCACGATGCTTCAGGTGCGCTGTCCTGGGAGCTCGCGCGTAGCGCGAGCTCCATATGTCCCGTCGAGGTTGGGTGACGCCTCGTGCCGGCGCGTTCCTGGCGGCCGTTGCTCTTCGCGCGCTGGTTCCTGGGAGCCCGGGAAGCCTTGGCGTTCGAGCAGCTGCCATCTGGCGGCTGGGGTGGATTGCGGGCACGCCGAGATGCCGGCACCCCCAGGGGGCACCGGCATCTCGGATGGGCTGGCTGTCAGGAACGAATGGCTGGTTGGGCTGTGGAGTTGAGGCGGGTAGTGCCCAGATCGGCTCGTTGTCCGGCCCGGTAGCCGCTGTGTGCGCCGGTGCCGGTGAGGCGGCGCGGGCGGGTGTTACGGAGCTTCGGGTAGATGTTGGTGAGGTGGGCTTGAACGCGGTCGGCGCGGCTGGCCAGGACGAGCGCGGTGGATTGTCCTCCGGTAGCGGCGTCCTCGGCCTGGGCGTCTTGTCGGGCAGCGGTTTCGATGGCGGTGAGGCGGTCCTGCACGGCGTCTGCGAAACCAGCGAGCCAGGTCCGTCGGAACGCGCGGGCGTCGTTGCCGGAAGGGATGGGAGTGGTGGCCAGACCGTGGGTGCTTTGGATCAGTAGCGAGGTGTAGAGGATCTGAGTTCGCTCGAGGTCGGCGGTCATGCCGAACAGGCGGCCGTCGGTCACGCGGTGACCGTTCTCGTCGTGGGTGTGGTTGACGAGGAGGCATCCGAGAGGACTGGCGATGGCGGCGAGGAGGCCGAGCTTGTCGGTGGTGTAGGGCCGGTCGATTCTGATGGTCACGTCGGATGCGGCGGCGGGCTTCTCGGCGGTTGCGTCGAGGCGGGCCTGGTCGATGCCGTAGCGGGCGATGAGTTCGGCCGCTTTGCGGTTGTAGGTTTCGCGGGCTTCGGCGGTGATGGCCTCGTCCTCGGCCATCGCGAGGAGTTTGCGGATTCGTGTGAGTGCGGCGTCCGGGTTCATGGGGCCTCTTCGGTAGGGGAGGGGTGATCCGGTGTTTTCGGGCCAACTCCAATTCTAGTTCGTTTGTTGCTGGTGGCGGTGTTTCCTCCGTGGTCCGACTACCTTTGTTTCGATGGAAAACAGATGTTCGAGCTGGGGGCGATCGGTTCCCCTGCCTTTTCGTGGAGAAGTTTTAAGGTGCGGCGCTGCGCAATGAGCGGATGTGGCGGCGCTCGAGGTATTGAGGTACCGGTGCGGGCGAGGCGATTTTCCCTGGATCCGCACGAGACCTTGGTTCATCTCTCCCTACAGGCTTTCTTGTCTGTGTGCGCGAATAATGAAGGTGCGAGCGGCGCGGTTTCCTGGTGGCCGCTTGACGGCCCCATCTGCGACCTGCCCGTGCCGCGCGTGTTCGATCGCTCCGCCGAAATGGTCAATCGGGTGCGGTCGGCCGGACTGATATCAGGGTGACGGGGCCGGCATTCTGATCGCAGGTTTTTCGACGATGCGGGAGATTTCGGTGGCGGGCGCTGCTGTGGGTGCTGTGAGGTGCGTTCGGTACGGGTGGTGACGTTGGCGAGGTGGATCGCGAGGACGTTTTCGATGTTCGTGCGGATGAGTCTGCCCGGGTGGGTAGGCGGCCGGGCTCGGGGACCAGCTTTCGGTGATCGCGACGGTGAAGGTGCTCGCGTTGCGGCCTCGGGACCGGGCGGCGGTCGGCCGGGCGGCGCGGGCTGTGGTGGCGTATGTGGAGGGAGGTCAGCCTCATGCGGCGTCGCCGCTGCGCCGGTATTACGGCGAGGGTTACGCGCCGGGGCGGCCGCGGGGCCAGGCGGCGGTGCTGACGGGGTTGGTGGGTTCGGCGGTGTCCGAGCTGGCGCTGACGCGGTTGTTGTGCGGGGAGCACGGGGTGACGGGCCGGCCGCTGTTGGCGAACTCGGGGTCGGCCGGCCGGGCGGTGGCGTCCGATGCCGCGTCGTCCAACCCGGCCGATGGGGACCCGTCGCCGGACAGGGCTGACGAGCAGGGCTGGTTGTCGCTGGAGGCGGCGGCCCGTCTGGTGGGTGTGGGCGCGTCGTACCTGCGGATGCTCGCGGCCCGTACGGCGGAGCGTGCCACTGCGAAGTCGCCGCCGGCGGCTGGAGCCGTGACGCCGGAAGGGCTCGACGCCCAGACGGCAGGGGAGTCCGGTGCCTGGCTGGCCGCGGAACGTGATCCGGAGACGGGTGTCTGGCGGGTCTCGCGGGGTGAGGTGGAGCGGTTCCGGGCGTCGCGGGTGCCGCCGGCGGTGGTGATCGGGTTCGATGTGACCTGCTCGGTACCGAAGTCGGTGTCGTTGCTGTGGGCTTTCGGGGATGAGGCGCTCCGCGGGGACGTCGCGGCGGCGGTCGATGCCGGTGTGGACGCGGTCGTGACCTATCTGGAGCGGCACGCGGTGTTCGGCACGGTGCACCGGCGTAACCGCACCGGTCTGGGGCTGGCCGTGGCGTCGTATCTGCATGATGTGTCCCGCAGGAACGAGGCCCACCTGCATGTCCACTCCATCGTGGCGAACGCGGTCGCCGTCCCGGACACGGCGGTCGACCGCGAGGACGACGGCGTCGAGGGCGCCGGACGCGACCACGCGGCCGGCAGCGGTGGGGACGCGGGTGATCCGACGGTCCGGTCCGGGCTGGTGTGGCGCGCGCTGGACGGGGAGGTGTTCCTTTCCCATGTTCGTACCGCCGGGTTCCTGGGTGCTGCCGCGCTGCGGCATGAGTTGGCGCGGCGGCGGGGGCTGCGCTGGGGGCCGGTCCGCAACGGCGTCGCGGATCTGGCCGGGTTCCCGCCCGCGTTGCTCGCCGCGTTCTCGACACGGTCCGGTGAGGTGGCGGACGAGTACGAACAGCTCGTCGCGGACGGCCTGGCGCCTGGGGGACGAACGAAGGCCGCGGCGCAGCGTGGATCACGGGCACCGAAGAAGGTCCTGGCCGACGAGCAGGTGCGCCGCATCCAGCACGACCGGCTGGCGGCGGCCGGGTGGACGCCCGAGCAGGTCCGCGCGCTGGCGACACCGGTCGACCGCGACGTACGAGGCCGGGTCGACGAGGAGCTCCCCGCCCTGGTGGACCTGGTGACCGGCCCGCTCGGCGCGACCGCGCAGACGACCACGTTCGACCGCCGCGAGGTCGTCCGCCGGGTCTCCGGGTGGGCGGGGGACCGCCTGGGCGCCGAGGAGATCGAGAACCTCACCGATCAGGTTCTCGCGGATCCGCGGATCGTCCTGCTCGGTCATCCGGTCAGACGAAGCCGGCAGATCGCCACGGCGCTGTATACGACGCAGGAGCTGATCGAGGTCGAGGACACGGTCCTGGCGTTGTGTCGGCAGGGTCGGGTCGACGCCGGCGCGGCCCCGCGGATCCTCGTGTCCCCCAGACTCCTCGACGTTTACCTGGATGACGGGCCACCGGCGCCCGGTCCACGTCCGGTCTCTGGTGACCGGGGCCGGACGGGTGACGGACCGCGAAAGCCAGACACCGCCACGGGGCCACGCCTGTCCACTGAACAGATCGAGCTGGTACGCCTGCTACTCGGATCCGGGGATCTGGTGCGGCCCGTCGTCGGGCCGGCGGGCACCGGCAAGACCGAGGCGATGCGGCTGGCGACGCGCATCCTCCTGGACGCCGGTCACGCGGTGTTCGCCGCGGCGCACGGCGGCCGGCAGACCGAGGAGCTCGCGGACCGGATCGCGGTCCCGGCCCGTGTCGTCGCCGGCTGGCTGACCCTGCTTGAGCACACCGACGACCCTGCCACCGTGTGGCCGGCGGGCAGCGTGCTGATCGTCGACGAGGCGACCCAGATCGGCAGCCGCGACGCGGAACGGCTGCTGCGGTGGGCGACGCGCACCGGCACTGTGGTGATCCTGCTGGGTGACCCCGCGCAGCTCGGTTCGGTTGGCGCGGGTGGCTGGTTCGCGCACCTCGTCGCGACGACGCCGAACATCCCGGCGCTCACGACGCTGCACCGGCAGGCCGGCGCGGCGCTCGCGCCGGTCCGCGCCGCCCTGACAGCGCTACGCGCCGACACCGCGCCGTCGGCGCGAGACGCGCTCAACCGCCTCGCCGCGGACGGCCGGGTCCGGCTCTTCGACGATCGGGACGCGATGCTGAGTGGCGTCGTCGACGACTGGTACGCCGCGCGAACCGCGCCGAGCTCTGCCGCGGCGCCGTCCACATCGGAGCCTGGTGGCGCCTCCGGCCGACAGCAGCGCCGTTCGAGGCGTGCCGCTCCGGCCGCGCCGCCGGCGATGGTCTCGATGATGGCGGAGCGGACACGGGACGTGGAGATCCTCGCCCGGGCCGCGCGGGCACGCCTCACCGCCGATGGCACCCTGACCGGACCCGTCGTCGCGGTGGCGGGCCGGGAGTTCCAGGTCGGTGACGAGGTCATCACCCTCACCCAGGCCGGGCACACCCTCGTCCCCGCCGGCCGTCCGGCGTCGGCCTACGTCCGCACCGGCACCCTCGGCATCGTCACCGCGGTAACCCTCGACCCCGACGTACCCGAACGCCAAACCCTCGACGTGCACTTTCCTGGCAAGGGCGATGTCACCGTGCCCTGGGAGTACCTCACTCACCGTTTCGGGGATGGTAGGGACGGCGGCCTCGGCTACGCCTACGCGATCACCGCCGCCAAAGCCGAAGGCGCGTCGATGCCGACCGCCCGCGCGGTGGCCCCCGACGACACCAGCCGCGCCGGCCTGTACGTGATGCTCTCGCGCGCCCAGACCGACCTCACCGCCTACGTCATCCGCCGCGCCGACCTCGAAGCCGACGCCGACGAGGAGGACTGGCTTCCGATCCTGCGTGACCCCGACGGCCCCTTCGACCGGCTCGCCGAGCATCTCGCCGGTTCCCGCGCCGAACGGCTCGCCACCGACCACGACCCCCTCGCCCGCGCCGCCCACGCCCTCCGACGGACTCACACCCTCGCCGAACTCCACCACCTCGCCACCAGCGGCGCGTCCATCGCGCCGCAGGACGCGCCCCGCGCCACGGCTGGCCGCGCCGGACCTCCTGACGGCGACGCCACGGCCGGCACGGGGATTTCCATGCCGGTCCTGCGTCGCGCCGAACTCGCCGCCGAAGCCGCGATCCGCGCCGCGGCTGTCACCCAACCCCCGCCCGCCCTCACGGCACGGATCGGCACCCGACCTGCCGCCGGACCCGACCGGACCCTGTGGGACCAGGCCGTCGCCGCACTCGCGATCCACCACGCCCGCCATAGCCCGGACTCGCCACCGGCTGAACCCGGACAGACCCCCACCCCGGGCTCCGCCGAGAGCGGGCAGCACCGGTGGACGGCACACCGCGATCTCGCCGTCGGTCTGACGCGCACCTGGGTCGACGGACTACCGGACCGGATCCGACGCCGGTTCTACTCCCCGGTGGAGCAGGTTCCACGCCACCGCGCGATCGCCGGCCTTCACGCCCTGCTCGACACCGGCCACAGCCCCGACGATCTACTGTCCGTCCTCACCCGCCAGGACCAGACCAGCGCGCGGACCGGTGCGGCCATCCTCGACCACCGCGTCGGCGCCCTCTGCGCTGACCACAACCTCGACCCCACCCATTACCTTCTTCCGGCGCCGCTTTCAGTCCAGGACGAGTGGGCCGACCTCGTCCGTCTCCTCGACCTGGCGGAGATCGCGCATCTTGCCCGGCGCCCACCGGCGGACCTGGCCACCGAACGGCGCGCTCTCACCGCAGCGGAGTCCGTTTCGCGTCCCGCTGAGTGGGCTTCCGCGCCACGCTCCGGTGACGGGCCCGCGGGCCCGTCACCGGACAGACTTCGGCACCTCGACGCCGCGCTTGACCGTCAGGTCGGCCACGCGCTCTCCCAGGCCCGCGTCGCCCCGGCCGACTACCTAACGGGACTCCTCGGCCCCCGACCGGCCGAGGAACCAGCCGCTGCGGCGTGGGACACCGACGTCCACCACATCGAGCGGTACCGCCACCGCGAACTCGGCCTTCCCTACGGCACAGCGGCCGATCCGACCGCCCTGCATCCACTGCTCCGGGCGTTCGGCCGACCATCCGCAGACCCGGTCCGCGCCGCCGACTACGACCAGGCGATCAGCCGGTTCCGAGCCCACCCGCTGGTCCTGGACCTCTGACACGAACCCGGCTTCCGGATCGGGCGTCGCCGTTCACACATCTGGAGCGTAGGGAGATCCACGTTCTGGAGGTGGGGATGGTCGTGCGGGTAAGAGGGAAGGTCGCGGCGCCGCTCCTGGCCGGCCTGGTGCTGGCCTACATGGCACCGCCGGCGTTGGCGGACGGTCCGGCGACTATCGAGCAGGTGCAGCAGGCCGACACCTCTGCGTCGCCTACGGAAAGTCCCCGACCCAGCCCGGTTCCGATCGAGGTCACCCCGGACTGGCGTGACCTCCCCGGCCGATCGAAGATCGAGGATCTTCTGGATGTCGGGGCTCAACTCGGGCTCGTCTGCTGTGTGGGCGCGGTGATCGTGGGCGGTGGCGCGCTGGGCATCGGACGGGTAACAGGCTCCGCGCCGTCCGGGATCCGTGGCTGGGGCATGGTTCTCGGCGGCAGCGGCGGCGCGTTGCTGATCACCTACGCGCCGGACCTGATCGCGTGGATCTCGGCGTGAGTTCGCAGCCTGGACAGCGTCGCGACGGTGGACGGCGTCGCTGGCCGCTGCTGGTCGGCGCGCTGACCTGCGCCGCCGTCCTCGTGATGATCGGTCTGGGGACCGCGCGGTTCGGTGCGTGGGCAGCACCCTTCTTCCTGATCGACCGTTCGGAACCGCCGGCTGACTGCACACAGGACCCGGATCCGGGGTTCCTTCCGCTCGTCGCACCGAACCTCGCAGGTGGCTCGTCGCTGGCGCGTGTGGTCGAGGGTGGCCTGGGGTGGTCCGGCTGATGGGGGCACTGGGGCTTCTTCGGGACTTTGTGGGCGGTGGGGTCAGTGGGGTCATCGACGAGGCGATGGATTCGGTCATCGGCCTGTTCGTGGGTTCCCTCGGAGGAGCGGTCGAGGAGCTGGTCTCGGGCTTCTTCGATCAGGCCGCCCGCCCTCAGGTAACCGCCGCCTTCTTCATCGGGGACGGCGGTGCCTATCAGACGGTCGCCTCTGTCTCGTGTCTCCTGCTCGCCGGAACCACAACACTGGGGGTGATGATCGGGATACTCGCAGGTGAACCCGGGCGGGCGGTCGCGCGCATTGCCCGCGATATCCCGCTGGCCGTGCTGGCGATCATCGGATTTCCATGGGTGGTCGAGCAGATGCTCGTGGTCACGGACGTGATCTCCGACATCGTGATCCCGAACGGGGAGATCATCAAACGTCTGATGGCTGCGTTGGCGGCACCACCGGAACACGACATCGCCGGAATGTTCGTCGCGGCCCTGACCTTCATGACGACGGTTCTGGTGTTCCTTGAACTCCTGGTGCGTAACGCTCTCGCCCTGATCGTGACGGCGCTGGCTCCGCTGTCGTTCGCCGCGATGACGATGAGGCCAGCGCGGTCCGCGGCCGGCCAGGTCGTCAAGATCTCGGTCGCGGTCGCCTTCTCGAAGCCGGCAGTGTTCATCGCGCTGCGGGTCGGCACGGATTTCCTCGACGCGGACCAGGCGATGGTCACACCGTCGAGCTGGGGTCGCTATCTCACCGCCGTCGCGATCATCATGATCTCGGCGTTCATGCCGTTCGTGGTGTGGCGGCTGATCCCGTTCGCCGAGACCTTCGTCCTGGCGCAGGGATTGTCCCGGGCACCCGCCCGGGGCGCGATGCAGGCCGTGCAGTCGGCGTACTGGCTTCAGGCACTGGCGCAGGGGCGGCGTGCGCTCGGCCGGCCCGGCGGTGCAGGCCAGGGTGAGCAGCCTTCTCAGGACCCGGGACAGCACCCGCCGGGTGGGTCTCTCCGCGAATCCCGGAGTCTGCCCGACCCGCCACCGGCCCGGCGGCGCCGTCGACGAACCCCTGAGAATCCGCCCACTGACGCGCCTCCATCAGGAACAGCCAGCCACCCGAACCCCGATCCAGGCCCCGACACGGCCGATACCGGGGGACAGCGCCCCACACCGCACGATCCGCCGCACCCGCGGCATCCACCGTCTGCGGACGGGACAACCCCCGGGCCGCCGCCGGGTTGGCGCCGTCGCCGGCCAACCGGCGAGGGCGGTCCGGCCACGCCACCCTCCGAAAAATCGCGATCATGAACGCTCCGGTCTACCGGCTGCTACCCCGTCGGACGGGAACCGCGCTGTTCGGCGCGTCCAGCGTGCAGGTGAGCCTGGTCGCCGTCGGCGTCGGCGGGCTCGCGGCCGGGCCGGCGCTACTTGGACCACCGGTAGGCACGGTCGCCGGCGCCGCCGTTCTCCTGACCTGCCTGATCCTCGGTTTCGCGCGGGTCGAGGGACACCTCGTCATTACCCTGATTCCGATCATCGCCGGCTACCTGCTCCGGGCATCGATCCCGACCGCGGGCGACTACGACGACGTATCGACGCCCCCGGGCCTAAGAGACCCGCCGACCGTGGGCCGCGCGGACACCGGCGGCCCGGCAGCCGAGCTGCCACGATGCCTGCGAGCACTCGAGCTGCTGCGACCGCACACCGACGACGTCCCCACGATCGACGGACGCCCACTCGGACTCCTCCGCGACCGGCGCACGGGTGCGGTCACGGTCGTTCTGGACGTACGAGGAGGACCCTTCGGCCTGGCCCCGCCGGACGAGCAGCATCGGCGCATCGCCGGATGGGCCCATGTGCTCTCGCAATCCGCGCGCGATCCCCGCGTCCGCCAGCTCGGCTGGACCGTCCGGTCCGGCCACAGCGACCCGCCGGCATCACCGGAACGCACGGTCACCGGCCCTGAGGCCGCGTACCGGCGCATCGTCGAGGACACCGCGGGCTTCCTCCTCGGCCATGAGATCCGGCTCTGGATGACGATCGATCCGCCCCGCACCGGACGACCGGTGGACGCGCGGACGGCGGCGCTGSGCGCCACCGCAACGCTCACCAACCGCTGCCGGGCGGCTGGCCTCGACGTGCGTGGCGCCCTGTCCGCCGAGGCGATCCTGCGGACGGTCCGCGACCACGCCGACGCCACCTCGACCCACGACGCGATCACCATGGCGGACCTCCACCCACCCGGAGGACCAGCCACCTGGGCACACCTCCCCCCACCGACGCCCGCGCACCCGCTCCCACGCGACCCGCGTGACCTGATCGTCGAGTCCACGTGGACCGCGGCGCGGATCGGCGAGACCTGGCACCGCGTGCTCTGGATCGCTCAGTGGCCTGCCCACGCGCTGCACCCGGAATGGCTCAGCCCTTTGCTCCACGAGGCCCCCGGAACCCGAACCCTGGCCGTCGCGATGACCCCGGTGCCCTGGCGGGTCTCCCGCCGGCGCCTCAACAGCGACAGCGTCTCGGCGGAGACCGCCACCGCGCTGCGCGACCGGCACGCGTTCAGGATCGCCGCCCCTCTCACCCACGCCCACGACGACATCGACCGCCGAGACGCCGAACTCCACGCCGGCTTCCCCGAGTTCGCCTACATCGGTCTCCTCGACCTCGCCGCCGCCAGCCGAGACGACCTCGACGCCACCACCGCGGCCACCGTCGAACTCGCCGCGCGCTGCGGCATCACCGACCTCCGCCCCCTGCACGGCCGCCACGGCGCGGCGTGGCCGGCGACCCTCCCGCTCGGCCTGCCCCCGCGTCAGACCCTCACCGGAGACCACTGATGCGCCCGCACCATCGCCTCGTCCGCCGCGGAGCCGGACCGTCCCTCAGGCTGCCCCGGCACGTCGCCACCACGGCGCATCTGTCCGCGCTGCACCCCTGGTCCATCGAGACCGGACTGGCCCAGACCGGTCCCCTCCTCGGCGCGAACCGTCTGGCCGGCGGCGGTTTCCACTTCGACCTGGTGGACGCCTACGCGGCCGGACTCGTCCAGGGCCCCAACATGATCATCTCTGGGGCGGGGGCCTACGGAAAATCCGCCATCGCGAAGTCGTACATCTACCGCACCAGCCTCCTGTCCGCCAGGAGCGGCCGCCCGACCTTCACCGCCGTCATCGACCCGAAAGGCGAATGGACCGCCCTCGGGGAACGGCTCGGCTTCGCCACCCTGCGCCTGCACCCGGGTGGGAACCTGCGGATCAACCCTCTCGACGACGCCCCGGGCGTGCACCACGCCCGGGCCCTGGCGAACGGCCACCGCACCTCCGCAGGCGACCCGGGCACCCAGGCGCAGGCCATCCGCCGCAGTTCCGTGCTCGCCGCCATGCTCGCCGTGGCGCTGGGCCGGCCCGAACTCGCCGTGGGAGAACAGCGGCTCCTCACCGTTCTCGCGCACCGTCTCACCTCGGTGCGACCCGCGCCCACGCTCGTCGACGTGCGCAAGGCGCTTGCCTATCCCGATCGCACCCTCGCCGACGACCTCGACACCACCGAGGCCGAGCTCCTCGACCGCCGCCGCCCACTCCTCGACGCCTGCGCCACCATCCTCGAACAGGACCTGCACGGCATCTGCGACGGCCCCACCACACCCGGCCTGACCTGGGACGACGCACCAGGAATGATCATCGACCTATCTGGGCTGCTCACCAACCGCCGGGCGTTGCGGCTCGTCCTCACCGCCGTCGCGGGCTGGCTCCAGACCGTCCTGTACGGCCAGACCGGCCACAAGACCATGGTGATCGACGAAGGATGGATCGCGCTCGACGACCACGCCATCGTCCGATTCCTCCAGGACCAGTGGCGCCTCGGCCGGCAGTGGGGCGCCGCGAACATCCTCATCACCCACGCGATCGCCGACCTGCAGGCACAGGCCGGCGCGGGCACCGCCACCGCCCGCATCGCCGAAGGCCTGCTCAACACCACCTCGGTCCGCGTCTTCCTGCACCAGAACCCGGAACAGACCGGCCACCTGCTCACCGGGCTCGGCCTCACCGCGGTCGAGACCAATCTGCTCCGCGCGCTTCCACCGTTCGTCGCCGTGTGGGACGTCGGCGGCCACACGGCGCTCGTCGATCACATCATCACCGTCGACGAGTGGTCCTTCGCCGACACCGACGCCGCCATGCGCCCTCGGGACACGAGGTGAGGGCGTATCCCCCGGGTAAGGCGGCGAATGGGAATGTAAGAAAGCGGCCCTGTTCCACTTTCGGTGCTTACTGTATTGGACGGGGCGTACCTGTCCGGATCGCCGGTCCCGTCTGGGTGCGGTGGAGATCGACCACCTGTCGGTCAGGGAACGAGGCGGCCCCGAATTTGGATCTGGCTCCCGCGATCGGCGACAAACTCTAGGATGACGACGTGGCGCTGGTCGGTTCGCACGCAGACGACCTGGCCCTGAGTGAAAGGGACGGACGGATCGCTCGTCGCCGCCGCTGCGCACTCCTCCCTGTCTGACGAGGACGCGATGATCACATTCTTGCCAGTGTTAACGTACAATTCGTCCGGCTGAACGAGCGCGTCCCAGACCTGATCCCCATCTCCGGACTCGGGCGCGTCGTCCTCTGCTGGCGCCCTGTCGAGATCCAGTCGTTGGTTCAACGAAGCCAGGAACGTGCTGGACCAGGGTGCGGTGAGCGGGGCATCGGACCCGAGGCCGTTGTCCTCGGATGGATCCTGCCCTCCGCCGGTGTTCGGCCACGTGACCGTCAGCGTCAGCGCAGCGGCGGCCAGCGAAAGAATCACCGTAATTATCTTCCGCGTGACGCTCGTCCGCGCTCCTGGCGTGTTTTCCGTCGGCGGCGTGACCGGCACCTCTTTGGGTGCCCGTCTAGGTCGATGAGCAGGGGCGAAGGAGGCGGGCGGGGCATCAAGTTCGTCGGGTGAGGACGCGGCGGCTGCCTGAATGGCGAAGGTCTTGTTTTTCGGATAAATGCCGTGCGCCGCCGCCAACAACCTCGTGCGACCGCCACGGATCTTGCCGTTCTCGAGCTCTCGGGCGATCTGATTCCAGAATTCTCTAGGGGTCCCGAAGTGTGGAATATCAGACCGCGGGAAACCTATCTGGTCAAGAACAACGTTCGCGGCGGACCGGGTATCGAAACAGGTCGCCAGCTGTTCGACCTCGGCTGGCTCGAGCCTCGGGTTCTCATCTCCGGCGGCCGTCCGGGAATGGGTGTTTGTCATCTCGTCGATCGCATACCTGGTGTGCTACCCGCACCACCAGCCTCGTGACACCACGGCAATAATCCGCCATCGGTCACGATGTTGGTTGATCGTCGATGTGGAACGATTCTTGATGTGCGCGCCGACATCATCAGTAGATCTCGACTTCCAGGAGATATTGGTACCCTCGGCTCTCCTTCAGCGAGACCGAGACCGTCTCCGAGTTCGTCGTCCTCACACACACCTTGCTCCCGAGGGTGAATGCGATGGTGGGGCCGACACCCGGAAAAGGCTGAGCCGTCACGTTGCGGCAATCGTCGACACCCTTCCAGGGGGAAAATGCCACACCGACGTCTGCCGGCCCGAGAAGACCACCTTCAAGGATCTCGAAGTCCCACCCGGCCTGAAATCGGCCGATACCTGCGGGAGGCCCTGGGGAGTCGAGGTCGAGGTCAAGGTAGTCCTGCGCGTTCACCCAGAAGGTTCGCTTCAGCGCGGGCACGTCGCCCGCCACCTCACCGCCGGCTTCCGCCTGCTGCGTTGACGAGCCGAGCGCGTTCGGCGGGGAGGGCGGGGGTTGCCTATCAGGCCCACCACGCTCCAGGAGAATGACGACCAAGACCAGCAGCACGAGCACAGCGGCCAGAAGCGATCCGACGAGAATGCCGCTGGCACTCCGCCTTGCCGGCGGTGCGGGTGGAGGCTGGTTCGGCCAGGGCTGCCCACCCCATGCGGCAGCGGTTATGGGCGCGAATGCGCGCTCGGCATCGAAAATCACGTGCTTCCCCCGTGGCGCCTTCTGCGTCAACTTCGTACAGCAGTCACCGATGGTGACCGCGACGTCCATTATCCCACGCCGGCACTACTGCATAGCGAAGAGCTGGGGCACGCGGAGCCGCTGCCCAGCAGTGATCGGATGACGCGGGTGAACTTGGTGAACGGGGAGTGTCAAGAAAACGGCTCCATTCCATTTTCAGTGGTAGCGGAGTGTTATCCGAGCAGGATATGGCGGGGAGCAGGGTGGACCCGGCCGTGTCTCTGGCGCGTGATCCGTTCGGTTTTGGCTCACACCTTCGGCGCCCGTTGGGGCGGGGAAGGGTGACGGCGGCATCGATGGCTGCTCGGTCGAGATCGAGAACACGGGTGAAGGAATAGCGGTGAGGCAGGTCGGCACTACGAGCGGTGGTGATCCATTCTTCGAGCCAGTTGGGCGTTACCGTCAGCAGGGTGAAGAAGCACAGCAAAGCTGCAGCGGCGGCCTCGGCCGGCCCGCTGTCGAGATGGTGATGACGACCCGCTCGCGTAGGGCGGACCCGCAAGCCTGCCCGGCCAGCAGGGTGATCGCGCGGTTGGAACAGCACGAGCGAGCGGATGCGCGGCGCCGGGTGCCACTTCCGGCTTGAGGCCACATCTGCCTGATCAGGCGGAGCCGGTGGCGGTGATGGCCCGCCGGCGGGCAGCCCAGTCCTCTCGACTGGTCACGTAGACGCCCTTCTCGCCGCCGTGGAGGTACTCCACACGGTCGAAACGCATCCCGAGGCGCTCCGCGACCCTGATGGACGCAACGTTGGTCGAACGAATGACCGACACGACCTCGGTCAGGGGCGGCCGTTGCTCGAATACCCAGGTGATGGCCGCGCCCGCGGCCTCGGTCGCGTACCCCCGGCCCCACGAGGGGCGGCCGATGAACCAGACCACCTCGACTCCTGGCCAGCCGGGTTCCGCCCACAGCCCGGCGCGGCCGACGAGGTGCCCAGTCTCGTTCTCGACGACGGACCAGGGGCCAACGCCTTCGAGCGCCCAGCATCCGAGGTTGCCGGCGAGGTTGTGCCACATGCTGTGCCGGTCGAGCGGACCGCCGATGTGCCGGGCGAACTCCTCATCGGCCCAGATCTCGGTGTAGGCGTCGAGGTCCTCCCGGAGGATGGGACGAAGGGTCAGTCGAGGAGTGGTGAGGGTCGGGATGGTCACCGCACGGCGCTTCCCGCCGGGAGCGCCCGATACGCCTCGGTGAACGTCACAACAGCTGGAAGTCGCTGGTGGTCCGCGGTGAAGGACTGTCCGATGCGTCTGATCTTCCCGGCCGTAGTGTGGGTCGGTGCCATCCGAGCGGTCAGCACGCTCGCGGCGAGCCGTGCCGCTTCCTCGGGCTCGGGGGAGGGGCCCGCGAGATGGGTGAGCGCGAGCATCAACGTTGCGTGTTGTGCCTCTTCCACCGAGTAGTCTCCGCCGCGTTGCTGATAGCTCGAGACGGCCAGTGGAGCCCATTCCCGCGCGGCACCGCCGTCCTGCAGCGTCAGAGCGACACCCGCGCGGAACATCGCCACACCGGCCGGGCCAACCGGCGTGGATCCGGGCCGAGGGGTGAAAGCACCCGCTGTCGCATCCATCCGGTCCAAAGCGGCCCGCGCGGCCGGGGCATCCCCAAGCGCCGCGTAAGTCCGTGCCTCGTAGGCTGCGACCCGCGCATCCATGTACGGGTCCGAGACGTCTGTAACTGCCCGCAGTAGCGCGAGGGCCTTATGGTAGTCCTGCTGCCAATATGCGACTGATGAGCGCAACGCGGCGATGGACAGAATAAGCACCGGATCGCCGACTTCCGCCGAATACCGTGCGCCGAGCCCGGCGAAGCGGCGGGCGGAACGCATGTCGCCGACGTTGAACGCCAGCCGACCGAGAAAGTAGGAGAACTGGCCGCCCAGCGTGGTCACCCTCGACCGGGCCAGCGGGGTGACAGGGCCATCAAGGATGTCCCGGACCTGCCGCCAGCGTCCGCCAACCTCTGGCAGCAGCGATGCGTGCGGCGCTGACCCGTAGATCCGTGCGATCTCATCGGCGTCCGCTTCGAGCTCGTCGAGCGTCGTGTCGGCGACGGCTGCGTCCATGCGCTGCTGGGTGGAGAGTGCGAGCGCGGACAGCGCACCGAGCTCCATCACCTGACGTCTGTCCGTGCTGTTCACCTCCTCGTCCGACTGTGCGCGCGGCGGCTCGGATGTGTCTACCCCCGCCGCCCTGGCCATTCTGTCCAGCCGTAGCGCCTTCTGCGCGGCGCGGATCCGGTCGCCCAGGTCGGTCAACTCGCTGCCGGTGCCGAACTCGCGGTCGTAGGCCCGGAGGATGTCGCGGGTTGGGAGCCGTCCCCTGTTGCGGATGGCGGAGACGTTCTTCCGGTCGTGGGTGGTGCGTTTCTCCAGATCCACGCCGGACACGCCCTGCTGTTCCTGGAGTTGCCGGAACCGCGTGGCCAGCTTCTCCTTCAGGGCCTCGACAGCATCAGCGTGCACGACGTTCCCCTTCGGCCGTCGGTGCGCCATGGGTGAGACATTTTTTCCCACCCCTGGGATAGAAGATCTCACCCTCCCACTGGCCGGTCGCGCGCTGTGTGATGGGTCCTGCACGGCGGGACACACACCGGCCACTCTCCTGGATCCGCAGAGGAGCGCATGTGACGACAACGCCCGACGGGTCCGCTGGCCCTACACCACCCCTTCCCACCCGAATGCCACACGCGCACTGGCCGCCGGGGGCGCAGACGTCCGACTCGCAGCCAGGCAACGAGGTCCAGCTGGCCGGAGGTGGCTCCCCAGGAACGCCGCTCCCGACTCCCGCTGTGCACGTCGAGCCGTGGCGTGCGCCGAGCACTACGGATCCCGATGCCGTCGACGTGGTGTGGGTAGCGCATGGGCCCGACCTGGTGATGCTCAGATCTTCGCTGACCCGGCCGATCGGGATCACGCCAGCGGCCTGGGGTGCATTCATCGCTGCGGTGAAACGCGGTGAGTACGACGACACCACGCGATCACATCGACCGCCGGTCACGGCGTGAAGATCGTGATCGGCGGCTGATCGCAGCCTGCCGTTGATCACCAGCCTGCTGGACCTGGCAGGGTCCGCCCGGACCGTGGCGGCCCGCACGCATCGGGAGAGGGACACCGCGATGAGCGTCGAGACCATGAGTAGCGAGAACGAGCGCCTCCGTAACGCGATGGTCGACCGGCTGGCCGTCGATCACGCGGCGAAGGGCCTTGCCCTGCGGCCCGAGGTGGAGGCGGCGCTGCGGACCGTTCCCCGCGAGTTGTTCACCCCGGGGCTTCCGCCGGAGCAGGCGTACGAGAACACGGCGGTCCTCAAGAAGTTCCGCGGCGAGGAAGCCATCAGTTCGGTGTCGGCGCCGTTCCTGATCGCGGAGATGCTCGGTCAGGCGGCGGACGCCCTCGGCGGGCTGGCGGGCCGTCATGTGCTCGAGGTCGGCAGCGGCGGGTACAACGCGTCGCTGCTGCGGGAGCTCGTCGGCTCGTCGGGGTCGGTGACGACGGTCGATATCGACCCCGAGGTGACCGACCGGGCGGTCGCCTGCCTGGCGGCGGCGGGTTACGACGACGTCGTGGTGGTGTGCGCGGACGCCGAGCACCCGATCGCGCCGGGCCGCCGTTTCGATCTGATCATCGTCACGGTCGGGGCGTGGGACGTCCCGCCGGCCTGGCGTGATCAGCTTCTTGACGGCGGTGTGCTGGTGGTGCCGCTGCGCATGTTCGGGATCACCAAGTCGTGGGCCCTGCGGCGACGTGGGGACCGGCTAGTCAGTGAGAGCCACCGCCAGTGCGGGTTCGTCTTCATGCAGGGTGCCGGGGCCCACGAGGTGCGGTACGTCGACATCGCCGACGGCGTCCACCTGCGCCTGGACGAGGGCCAACAGGTCGACCCCGACGCGGTCGCTCACCTTCTGAAAACGCCTCGGGAGCAGGCATGGGCCGGGGTGAGCCTGCCGCCCCGCACCGCCCTGATCGACCTGGACCTGTGGCTGGCGACCCGCCTTTCCCGCGAGGTAGGACAGTTCGTGGTCCTGACGGCGCAGGAAACGGCGATCGAAGCCGGCACCGTCACTCCTTCCTGGCGGTTCGGTACCCCGGCCGTCCTGCGCGACGGTGCCTTCGCCTACCGGTCGGAGCTGCGCTGGACCGACCGCAGATTCGATCTCGGTGCCTGCGCCCATGGGAATGGTGCCGCGGCGGAGGCTCGGCGGATGACCGACCACATGCGTGCGTGGGTGGACGCGGGCAGCCCGTCTCCGGTGCTGCACGTGCTTCCCGCGCACACCCCCGACGGCGACCTGCCGGACGGGGCGGTCCTGGACAGACGGCACAGCCGACTCGTCCTGACCTTCACCCCCCACGAGAAGGGAACCCCCTGATGTCCGACTACGAGAAGTACGACCTGAAGGTGGACCTGGTCGACGCCGGGCCCGCCGCCGGCGGCCACGCCACCAGCACCAGCGACGAATGCGGCTCCGGCAACACCGGTTCGGACGCCTGCTCGGGCGGCAGCGGCAACTGAACCACGCCCAACCGGCGGGCCCGGCTCTCGAAGCCGGGCCCGCCGTCCTGTGGACCCACCCCGGAACATTGGAGCGCGAGATGTTCCAAGTCGCCGACGCGGCGCTGATCAGAGCCGCCTCCTACCCCCGCGACCTGCGGCTTCCCGCCTGGCCCGACCTGACCACCGACCAGCCCGGCGAGTGGCTGGCCTGGCTGCGCGAAGCGTGGGAACTGCGCGGCTTCGCGGCGGCGGTCGGCCAGGCCGCGCCGGACCTGGCCGCCCAGATCACCCGTGCTCTCGCCGACGAGCCGGTCCAGGCACGCAGGCTACGACGTCTGGTGGAGTCAACGGTCCGGTATCTGCTGCGCTGGACGACCAGAGCGACCCCGTTCGGCAGGTTCGCCGGGGTGGCTCCGGTCGCCTTCGGCCCCCGCGCGGCGGTCTGCTGGGGGGAGGGACACCGCGAGGTGGCCCGCCCCGACGACCGTTTCCTCGCCGAGTACACGGCGGCAGCCGAGCGGAATCTGGCGACGCTGCGCACGGTCACGGTCGTGACGAACTCGCTGGGATATCGGCGCGGGAAGGTGTGGGTGCTGCCCTGCGCACGCGTCGAGGGCGACCGGGTCTGGGACGTCGAGATCGCACTGACCGATCCGGTGCGGGTGGCGGTCGAGACAGCCTCCACCCCGATCCCGTTCCGGGAGCTCGCCGCGACGATGGCCGGCGATCCTGGCATGGAGGCGGCGGCGGAGCGGCTGCTGGCGACGCTGGTAGGCACGGGGGCGCTGGTGTCGTCGATCCGGCCGCCGATGACCGTGACCGACCCGGCCACGCACCTTGCCCGCCATCTCACCCTCCCCGACCCCGGCGGGCGGATCGCGGTCGACCTGCGCGTTGACTGCTCGGTGACGCTGCCCCCCGCCGTGGTCCGTGAGGCGCAGGACGCCGCCCGCGCGCTCGTCGCGGTCGCGCCGCGGCTGCCCGGGTGGACCACCTACCACCGGGCGTTTCTCGAACGGTGGGGTCCAGGCGCGGCCGTGCCGCTGCGCGACGTCCTGCGCGTGCTCGGCTTCCCCGCCGGGTACCGGGGCTCACCCCGCCGCGACCCCGCGGCCTTCACCGCCCGCGACAGACTGCTTCTGTCACTCGCGCAGCAATCCGCCCTGGACGGCGGCAGCGAGGTGGTCCTCGATGACGATCTCCTCGGATCGCTCCGGGGCGATGATGACCGGCCGCCGATCCCGCACACCGAGCTCCGGTTCACCCTGGCCGCCGCGACACCGCGTGACCTCGACCGCGGCGCATTCACCCTGACGGTGGTGAGCGGGGCCCGGCACGCCGCGGCCGCGGCGGCCCGGTTCCTGTACCTGCTCACCACCGTCGAGCGGGAACGGTTCCGCGAGGTCTACACCAGCCTGCCGACCGTCCTGCCCGCAGCGGACGCCGTGCAGCTGTCGGGGCCTCCGCTGGACACCCGCCTCGCCACGGTCGCACGCGCACCCCAGCTCCTGCCGTTACTGCCCGTCGGCGACTTCCACCCTGACCCGCCCTGGACGCTGGACGATCTGGCGGTGGCCGGCGACGGCCAACGGCTGTGGCTGGTGTCCCGCCGCACCGGACGGCCGGTCGAGCCACTGCTGGTCAACTGCGTGCTCCTGCCGACCGGCCAGCAGCCGATCATCCGTTTCCTCACGGAAATCTGGATCGCCTGGGCCGCGCCCTGCGCACGGTTCGACTGGGGGCACGCCCGCAACCTGCCGTTCCTGCCGAGGGTCCGGCGCGGCCGGTCCATCCTGCACCCGGCCCGCTGGACGATCCCCGCGGCAGCGCTCCCGCCCACCACCACGCCGTGGCCGCAATGGCGCGCTGGCTGGGAGCGACACCGCGAACGGGCTTGCGTGCCGCGTGGGGTGCTGATCGGCGACGACGATGTGCGGCTGCGCCTCGACCTTGACGAGACCGCCCACCTCGCGATCCTGCGCAGCGACCTCGACCGGCACGGATGCGTCGTCCTCACCGAGGCCGCGGAGCGGGCGGGCTGGATCGACGGCAGGCCAGCCGAGCTCCTGCTCACCCTCACCCGCACCCCGCCAGCGCGGGACTGCCCGACGATCCGGCCGGCCCGTCCCACCAGCACTGTTCAACACCGGCCCGGCCGGTCACGCTGGCTCGACGCCCGCCTCTACGGACGAGCCGACGACATCCTCGCCCGCGTGACCGAACTCCCCGATCTTGCCGAAGGCTGGTGGTTCCTGCGCTACCCGCACCCTGAGCCCCACCTGCGGTTACGGATCCCGCTGCGTGATGGTGCACGGTTCGCTGCGGTGGCCCACGATCTCGCCGGATGGACGGACCGGCTGCACGACGACGGCCTGCTGGCCGACTACATGCTGGCCACCTACCGACCCGAGACACGCTACGGACACGGGCCGACCCTCGCCGCCGCCGAGGCGGTGTTCGCCGCGGACTCCCACGCCGCGCTCAGCCTGCGCTCCGGCGATCGGCAGGCCGCAACCGCCGCCGGGATGCTCACCATCGCGCACGGCTTCACCGGCGACGGCCCGCGCTGGCTCGTCGACCACGCACCCCACCGCGGCGGCCCGCGCCTGGTGACCGCCCAGCTCGCCCATGCCCGCACGCCCTACGGCGACGACAGGCTGACCACCGCGCTGGCCACCTACCGAACCCTCGCCGACCTGCACGGCCTGGACACCGACCAGCTGCTGGCCGACCTGCTGCACCTGCACCACGCCCGCATGATCGGAATCGACACCGCCTCCGAACGACACTGCCTGCGCCTGGCCCGCACCCTCGCCCTCACCGACCTCGCCACGAAGGCGACGTCGTGACCGCCCAGCAGTCACTCGCCGACGGCACGACAGGCATCGCCCTGCTCCACCTGGAAACCGGCGACTGGCCGGCGGCGCGTACGGCACTGGAACAGGCTGTCGCCGGCGGCGTCAGCATCGCCGACGGCGCCGGCCTCTACTACGGCGCGCCGGCCCTCGCGTTCGTCCTCGCCGACACCGACCGACCTGGACTCGCCAGGGCAACCAGCATTGCCGCCGCGGGGACCGCGAAGGTGACGCGCCGTCGCCTGGATGCCGCTCATTGCCGCATCGACCGGCGCCAGTTGCCGGTGTACGCGGAGTACGACCTGATCCGCGGCCTGACCGGACTCGGTGTCACAGCCCGGCGCATCAACGATCTTGACCTTCTCCGCGACGTGCTCACCTACCTGGTGCGTCTGATCGAGCCGATCGACGGACTTCCCGGCTGGTGGTGCGCACACGGCCCCCACCGCGACCAACCCTTGCCGGGCGGGCACGGGAACCACGGGATCGCCCACGGCATCGCCGGCCCGCTCGCGCTCCTGGCCCTCACCCACCTCGACGGCATCACCGTTCGCGGCCAGCACGAGGCCATCGAAACCCTTACCGGCTGGTTTGACCAGTGGCGCCAGGACGGACCAGCCGGGCTCTGGTGGCCGCAGTGGATCACCCGCGAGGACCTGTACACCGGCCGCCCGACACAATCCGGCCCAGCCCGGCCCTCCTGGTGCTATGGGACTCCCGGCCTCGCCCGCGCCCAGCAGCTCGCCGCCCGCGCCCTCGGTGACACCACCCGCCAGTGCCACGCCGAAGCCGCGTTCGTCGACTGCGTGAACGATCCCGCGCAGACAGGCCGTCTCACCGACCGCGGCCTCTGCCACGGAACCGCCGGTCTCCTGGCAACCGGACGCCGCATCGCCACGGACGCCCTCACCCCGATTCCCCTGACCGCGCTGCAAACCCTGCACCAGCACGCCACCGCCGCGAGCAGCGAACCTCCCGGGTTCCTCACCGGCGCGGCCGGCGCCGCCTTGGCCGCCGCCGGCACCGCGACCTCCTGGGACGCCTGCCTCCTGCTCTGCTGACCGAAAGGCCCCACCATGGATGAGACATCATGGAAGCAGGTGAACATCGCCTGGCCCAGCCCCGACCGTCATCAGCGTGAACGCCAAGCCCTCGACCATCTCGCCCGCGTCCTGCCCGCCGTCGAGACCGACGGCACCATCACCCGCTGGTTCTTCCTCCGCAAGGGCCCCTGGCGGGTCCGCTACCAGCTCGCGCAGGACGCGAACGGCCACGACCCGGTACACGCGCTGCTCACCGAAGGCGTGCCCTGGACCCGGGACATCTACGAACCCGAGATCCATGCCTTCGGCGGCCCCGGCAGCATGAGCGCCGCGCACGCGTTGTTCCACCGCGACAGCCACCACCTCCTCGCCTTCCTCCACGCTGGAACAGTCAGCCGGCGAGAACACTCACTCGTGCTGTGCACGAAGCTCATGCGAACCGCGGGTCTGGACCTCAACGAGCAGGGCGACGTGTGGGCACGTGTCGCCGAAGCACGTCCCGGCCTGGCTGAGGTGCCCCCCGACCCGCCGGTGTGGGCAGCCTTCACCGGCGACGTCCGACACCTCCTCCTCGGCGAGGCCCGCCCGGATCTCATAGACGGCGACTGGATCGCCGCCTTCGAAGAAACAGGGAGAACACTCCAGACCTTGCGAGAGCGCGGCGAGCTCACCCGCGGGATACGTGCGGTCATCACTCGCCATGTGATCTTCCACTGGAACCGGCTGGGCCTTTCAGCGACCACACAGGCCACGCTCGGGCGAGCGGCACAAGAAGCCATATTCGGCGCGACGCCGATGGACGGTACGCCTTCGAAGCGTTGATTGCGAGAGGCCTTGCTCAGTTCGCCTCGTTGTGTTTGCGTACCAGATCCGGGAGCTCGGCCAACGAGTCGAGGCGAAACAGACAGCTGTCGACCGCGGGGTCCTTGAGGATGTGGCCCCACGGGCCCCGGCGGATGAGGGCAGTCGCCAGACCAGCGGCCTGCGCGGGGCGGATGTCGTTGTCGATCCGGTCACCGACGTACAGCACCTCCCCGGCTGTGCAACCCGCTTCGGCGATGACACCCCCGAAGAACTCCGCCGATGGCTTCTCCGCACCCCAGCCGTCCGATGTTCCGATCACGTCGACGGGGAGATCCAGCGTCCGCAGGATGGCCTCGGCGCGGGC
The DNA here is from genome assembly GCF_001983215.1 of Frankia sp. CcI49. NCBI lineage: Bacteria > Bacillati > Actinomycetota > Actinomycetes > Frankiales > Frankiaceae > Frankia > Frankia sp. CcI49. Next base: position 2,378 of record NZ_MOWP01000013.1, on the reverse strand, counting down.
GGTCTGATTGCCCGCCACGCCGACCAGCAAACCCTCGGCGCGCAGCGCCGCGAGGCAGGGCCGGGCATCGGCGTACAGGTCCTCCTCACCGAAGGACTCCGGTTGCCCGGCCGCGGCACGCCGCTCGCGCTCCACCCCGAGATCGAATCCGGGTCGGAACACCTGAAACACCTCCCGGTAGTCCAACCCACGGGCAACTACGGCGCCGAACACCGCGGAGAACGTGTGCCGCGGAATCCCTAGTCAGTCCGCCCACGTTCCGTACTCCCGGGACTCGTCCACGAGCGTCTCGCCTACGTCGAAGAACACCGATCTGATCGGCACGCGGGCCCCTTCCGGCTGGTCGGACTGCGGACGTCTTAATCGTTCAGGGTGAAGCTATCCGGCGCCGCTACCCTCCGTCAGTGCCTGGTTGCCCTTAGACCGGTTGTGGACGGTACTACCCGTGCCCGCCTGCCAGGAGGCGAGCGGCTGCCGGTTGATCAGGTGCCGCGGTGGTCGGGCCCACTTGGTCGAAACCGGCGTCGCCGGATGTGATCTCGCGGGCCGGTGTCGGTGGGCGCTCTGTGGGCCGAGGTGCACATCCCAGTTGCCGCGGGCCGGGAACGCTTGCTTCCCCGCGAAACCCGGGCCGTTCAGGAGATCGCGTCCTGTTCGGCCCGGGAATCGTCCGTCTCGAGCGCCGGCCCTATCTGCTCCTGTAACGGTTCGCAGCTGCTCGCACGCGGTGGCGTACAAACGCCACCATGGCGGACAACGGGGGAGCGCGCGGACGGACCGGGCGTCGCTGGGTGCTGTGGATCGTGGCCGGGCTCGCCGCGGTCAGCGCAGGGGTGGCGGTGCTGGGAATCTGGCATCTGCCGGATCGGATGTACCCGGGGAGCACGACGGTGCGATGCGGGCCCGGGCGGCGTTGCCGGGCGGGCTGCTGACCGCAGCCGCCGCGTTCACAGCGGTGGCGGGTGGTCTGATCGCGCTGGACGAAACCGGCCAAGCCAACGCTGAGACCCGGCGGGCGAACCGGGATACCCACGTGCGGGAGTTGCACGTGGAGGCGGTGAAGCTGCGCAACGACCCGGACAACCTCGCGGCGTCCGCCTCGCCGGGATCTACGCCCTGGAACGCATCGCGGTCGACTCCCCGGCAGATCAGCACATCGTCGTCGAGGTCCTCTATGCGTTCGTCCGCACCCGCAGCACCGACCCGGCGCTGCGTCCACTCCCACCCATCGACGGTCAGGAATCCCCGCCGGTACGACCTGCGGCGGACATCCGCGCCGCCGTCCAGGTCCTCGCCGACTTCCCCTCCTCGATGGCGTCCCACGCTGCGACCTGACCGGCGCCGACCTCACTGGCGCCCGGCTGGACGGGGCGGCCTGGGAGACGAATCTCCCGGGCGTCAGACCAGTTACAGTCCACCTGTGGCGACCACCACAACCGCACCGACGACTGCCCGTCTGAAGCCCAAGAACGGCAACCGCCGTCCGGCTGCCAGCAAGGACGGCCTCTGGCGTGGTGGCGCTGCGAGAGCGGTACAGGATCGCCGAGCACATTCCAACGACGGCGGAGTGCTGGCGCTCAGGTCTTGCGGACGGCACTTGTGAGGCCTGCGACGAAGAGGGTGGCGAAGGTCCAGGCGAGGACTTGGACGGTCCAACCGATGCCGGTAAGCCAGTGTCCGGCTTCGCTGACGGTCAGGTCGCAGCGGTTACGGGCGAAGGTTTTGATCAGGGGCAGGCCGAGATCGATGCCGACGCCGACGCGCTCGATGTGGTCGCAAGGCTGACTGGGAGTGGAGCCGGGGGCAGAGGCGCTGCTGGGGTGGGCCAGTGCGCCGTGCTCGCCGAGCCAGAGGGCGGCGAGCACGGCGATGAGAAGGACGGCGACCAGACACAGCAGGGCCCGCCAGGGCTGGTAGCCGTAGCCGAGAGTCCGTCTCGTTACCCAGCCCCAAGCCCGCTCCGGACGGCTGGCCAGCGCTTTGCCTGTGAGCGGATCTTTACGCTTGAGCTGTTCTCGACGCTGGGCGATAAGCACCCTGCGGGCCTCGCTGTCGTGTCCGGCTGCCCGATGCGCCGCCGCTAGTTGCTGGTAGGGCTGTGCGGCATAGCGGGTGCCCTTTTGCAGCAGCTTTAGCCAGTCGTCCGCGGAGATCCCGGCAGGTAGGCCAGCGTAGGTCAGCCCGTCCACTGCCAGCCGGAGCGTGGGATCAGATTCGTGCCGCAGGTCTTGCGTCTGATTGAGTACCAGAGTCCCGCTCACCCGTGTCCCGGGCAGAGTAAGCACGGTGCTGTTGTCGCCGGCGCCGTTGGCGGTCACGTCAACGAGGAACATGTCCTGGTCGACCTGCAGGCCATCGGCGGCCAGGGCGGGGCCGGA
>NZ_MOWP01000012.1:0-95844 GCF_001983215.1 Frankia sp. CcI49 | reverse complement strand
CCGCTCCGCCGTTGTTGGCGTCGTTGCCGGCGCCGTTGCCGGTCATGCCAACCAGAGACATGTCCTGGTCGACCTGCAGGCCATCGGCGGCCAGGCATGACTCATTGGAGGCTCCGATCCGGCAGGTCTCGAGACTAAGACTTTGCAGGTGGGCGTAGCGGGCGATGAGGCCGTCATCGAGGAGACATTCGGTGAGATCCAGAGGGACGGACGTGGTCAGGTATTCCAGGTCAAGCCGTCCGACGATCCTGGCCGCGCGCAGCTGTAGCCCGTGCAGGTCAGGGTTAGCAGCGAGCCGTCCGCGCAGGATGTCACGCAGCACTACGGCGCGGATGTTGTGGGTGTCGTCCCAGGTGCGCATGGCCGCTTCGTCGACGGTCTGTCCGAGAGCGAGATTGAGGACGCCGCCGCGGATGACGTGGTCGACGAGTGACTGTTCCACCGCGCTCAGCGCGAGAGCTCCGGTCATCGGTCGCAATCCAAAGATGCGTAGGGCGCTCCAGGTCCCATCCGGCGGCGTGGTGATAGCCGAATATGTCCACAACGGCGGGGTGGGGCCTATGTGAGCAGGGCCATGGGGGTGGTGAAGTGGTTGCCCGACTCCGGTAAACGCGACCGCGAGCAGCGCCGGTAGGCAACGCAGCCGCCACAGTTCCCCCTCATGCGGATAGACGTGCCCACACAGGTTAAGCGTTAACACCCTCTCCATGGATCGCGGCCGATCACACCTGTTTTGTGCGTTCCGTCCGGCTCGGCAGCCGTCTCCCAGCCCCGTGTGTGCTCACAGCAGGTCAGTTTGTTGCGAACCGTCACCAATCCGATGCGCGGCACAGCTATCCATCCGGCCTGCTCATCGCCAGCATCGGCGTGCAGCTTGTCCGACCCCCCGGGTCTAACCAGACCCTAGGTGCCGCATCGACCAAGCTGCTTGTAGGGCGATCATTGGTTTTGGCGGCCTCCGGGGATCAGGTGGACGGGATGGAGGACGCTGGTGACCAATCAAGGGAAGGGAACTTGCAGGAAAAGTCGGAGGCGATGCTGCGTAGGGTGTTCTTGACGGTGTTCGGATCTTTCTGCCACCAGGAATTGAGGTCGTTGGTGCCTGTGGGTGGCTGGATGTTCAGGACGAGTGTGTCGTGCTGGGCGAGTTCGTCGGCGAGGCGGGCTGCGGCGGCCTGTCCGGCGTCCAGCTTCCCCGTGCCCTTGGCTGTGTCGTCGTCGAAACAGATGACGAACGTCGTGTCGGGGAGCTCGCTGATGAGGCGTTGGGCGAGGTCGGGGGCTCCGGTGCTGCTGGCGTGCGCGGTGCCGAGGAGTGCGATGGCGGTGAGGTCGTTCTGGGCTGCGGTGAGGGCGTCGGGGAAACCTTCGCAGATGACGGCGATGCCAGGATTCGGCGGGCCGGCGGTGGCGAGACGGGCGAGGCGGGGGTTGGGGGCCCGGGCGCTGGTGGGCTGGTCGTAGCGGCGCCAGGCCTTCGGGTTGAGGTAGCGGACCTGGTAGTAGGTGACGCTGTGATGCACGGGATCGCGGACCGGGAACACGATGCCGGGGCCGGAGCGGGGAAGTCCGTCGGGTCGGGGTAGCTGGTTGGGGCCGGGGTCGAAGCCGACGCCGTTGGCGCAGAGGATCTCGTCGGTGAAACCGCGGTCGTGCAGGTAGCGGAGGGCTCCGCGGCCGATGGGACGCCAGAGGAGTTCCTCGGCCTCGGCGGCCAAAGCAGCGACGGCGGGGTCGACGGCAGTCGCGGTCTCAAGGTCGCGGTTTCGGGAGCCGCGCGCCGTCGGACTGGCCTTCGCCTCGGGTTCTGAAGGCGCGGGGGCGGTGCGTTCCTGCGCGTGGATCCCGCGAGCTGAGCGGACGGCTCGATGTGCGGCAGCGGGGTGTGCGGCATGCCGAAGGCCGGTGCGGTCCGCGAGGTTATGAAGCGCTTCGAACACCGTGCAGCCTTCGGTGATCATGATGAGGTCGATGGCGGTGCCGCCCTCACCGCAGGCTAGGCATTTCCATCTCCACTGGCCGCGTCGGTTCTGGTAGATGCCCATGGACGGATGCTCGTCGGGATGGGCTGGGTTCGGACAATGCCAGCGGGCCCGACGTCCGCTGCCCTGCGGCGTGCCGCATTTCTCGCTGGCCAGGGCGGCGATATCCGTGGCGTCGAGGATGGCGTCGCGGTCGAAGGGGGCCATGAGCCGGGTTCCTCCGCACGAGGGGGCGGTCATCGTCTCGTTGTGGAAACGGCCTGGGTGGATCCGGAAACCGCACCGGGGACGTACGGCGTGATGACCACTTCAATGATCTCGTGAGGGTGTCGTCGATGTCGGGGATTTCGCGATGACGTCCGCGAAGGCTTGGCGAAGGTGCTGCCAGATGGTGACGTCGCGGACCGTCCCGTCCCATGACGACAGAGGAAACGGGCTCCGGGTGGGGCGGTGGGCGGTTCGTGCCGCGGACCGCCGAGCTACGCCGGTGGCGGATGGACTGGGAACGCTGGTCGCGAGGGCCTGAGGCCGCGGACGGCCTGCGCCGGTGGCAGGCCGATCCGGCGCTGGCCGGGCACAGCGCTTCCGTCGCGGGCCTGCTCGATGCCTGTGGCCGGGACCGGTCGGTGCCGGTTGAGGTGGCCGACGGGCGCCTGGCCGCGCTGGTGGCGCACGCGAGGGCCGGTGACGGTGCCGCGGTCCGGGTGGTGTTGGAGCGGGTGCTGCCGGCGCTGGTGGTCACAGCTGCCCGCCGTGCGCGCTCTGCGTCCTCGGGCGGGGCTCGTGGCGATGTGGCTTTCGGTGACGTTCTAGTGGAGCTGGTGGCGGCGGGGTGGGAGGTGATCTGCGGGTATCCGCTGGAGCGCAGACCACGGAAGATCGCGGTGAACGTCGCCCGCGACTCGACCTACCGCGCCTTCGGGTATGTGCCGATCATGGAGCGCAGCACCTTCTACCCGCAGGTGCTGCCGGTCGTTTCCGCGGGTCTGGATGGCCGACCCAATCCCGGGATCGGCCGGGGTGCCGGGCCAGGTGCGGACCTGCTCGAGGTGCTGGCCGAGGCCTACGCCGCGGGGACGGATCCGGCGGCCGTGCGGCTGCTGGTCGATCTCACGATCAACGGCCGGAGCCAGGCGGAGGTCGCCGAGCGTGAGGGAATCACGGACCGGACGGTCCGCCTGCGGCGGGCCGCTGCCGTCCGGTCGGTTCGGTCGGCGCTGGGTGTCGACGTGCGGGCCGTGGCCGGGGGAGTGGCCGGATGAGCGGGCCGCAGCCCGGGTGGATCCCGGAGACGGCGCTGTTGTTCGCGGCCGTCGTTGTGCTCACCGCCGCGGGCGGTGTGTGGGCGGGTATGCAGGCCGCCGCGGTGCTGTTCGGTACGCACGAGCCGATCCCCGTCGGGCTGGGAACGGTCCTGCTCGCGATACCGCGGCTGATGGTGCACCCGACGGATCCGGCGAGTGCGTGGCCGGCAGAGGTGGCCGCACAGCTCCCTGGACCGTATGGGTACTGGTGCGCGTCACTGCTTCCGATTGCCGTGACGGTGCTGATCGGCGTCGCGGTGTGCCTGCTGGCGCAACGCCGGGTGGGAGTCGCGCGCCGGCGGCGGATGGGCCTGGACCCGGAGGCGCGGTTCGCCGGGGTCTGGGACCTTGTGCCGCTGTGGGTGGATCGGCCGCTACCGGGCCGGATGATCCTGGGACGGACGCGGGGCGGTTTCGTCTCCCGGCTGCTCGCGACGGAGGATTCGTCCCGCCCGCTGCCGGAATCGATCCCTCGCTTCCTTCGGCGCCAGGCCGAGAAGCGGCGCGGTGACCGTGGCACGGTCCTGGTTATCGGCCCGACCCGCTGCGGGAAGACAGCGGCGTGTGCCGTGCCGGCCATCCTGGAATGGGAAGGCCCGGTCATCGCGCTGTCGGTGAAGAAGGACCTGATGGGCGCCACGGTGCAGCGGCGGCACAGCATCGGCGAGGTCCGGGTGTTCGACCCGACGGGCATCACCGGCGAGACGTCGGCGCACTGGTCGCCGCTGGCCGAATCGCTCAGTCTCGCGGGTGCTCGGCCCGCGGCCCGGTCGATCGCGAACAGCACGGACTGGACGGCCGGCGGCTCCGGCGATATGAGCTTCTGGACCGCGGCCGGTGAGGACCTGCTCGCCAATCTGTTCTGGGCCGCGGCCACCGCCGGGCTCGGCATGGACACCGTCGTCCAGTGGGTCACCTCCCTGGAACGCGACGGTGTGCTGCATCTCGTGAAGGCGTTCACGCTCCACGAGGACCCGGATGTGCGGGACGACGCGGAGCAGGTGTTGGCGGCTCTCACCGCCGTGTGGAAGACCGACCCCAAGCAGATCTCGTCGGTCTTCCTCGTCGCCCGGCAGATGATCCGTCCCTGGCAGGAGCCGGCGGTGGCACGCTCCGCACAGCGATCCACGATCGACCTCGCCTGGCTGCTCGGCACCTCCACCGGCGGCCTGGGGGACGAGGACGATGACTGGTGGTTCGACGGACTGAGCGACGACGATGACACGGCTGACCGTGACTCGGACGAAGGAGGTCACAGCAACGCCGAGGGGAACCGGCTGGCCCACAACACCCTGTATCTGTGCGCGGACCTCGACGATGCGGAGCGGCTCGCTCCGGTGCTCGGGGGAGTCGTCGACGACCTGATCCGCGCCGTCTATGCCCAGGTCGGACGGACCGGAAAGCCGCTCGATCCTCCATTGCTGGTTGTCATCGACGAGGCCGGCAACTGGCCGATGCGGAATCTGCCCGGCAGGATCTCCACCTGCGCGGGCATGGGTATCCAGCTGATGCTGCTATATCAGAGCAAAGCCCAGATCGACGCCGCCTACGGCACGAAAGCCGACGTGATCGTCGCCAACGCCACAACGAAGATCTTCTTCTCCGGCATATCGGATCGATCCACCCTGGACTACGTCGGAGTCCTCCTGGGGCAGGAGCACGTCGCCGCACGCACTCTGTCCACCGACACCGCCCCGGGCGGGGGCCGGGAAGGTCTATCCGAAGCTCCAACCCGCCTTGAGCTATTGCCACCCTCACTGCTGCGTCAGGTCGCCCCCGGCGAGGCACTGATGCTGCACGGCACACTTCCACCCGTCCACCTGCGCGGCCGGTACTGGTTCCGGGACAACACCCTCATCCGACTGGCGACCGGGCAACCGCCAGCGTTCCGCGGTGGACGGGCCGCGCCGTGACCGTCCCACCTGAAGACAGGCCTGCTTCTCCTCAGCAGGCAGCCGACCCGGCTTCTGCCGGCGGTCCCGCGAGGCGGGAGCCCGGCGCGGCTCCGTCGGGATGGGTGCCAGACGTGGCCGCGATCGCGGCCACCGCGGACACACCCGTGATGATCGAGACCCGCAGTGGGCTGTGGCTCATCGGCGCTGATCGGGAAAGCCGACTCCGAGGAGCCGTTCACCGCCGATTGGGACCTGGCCACGGGCACGAACGATCTCCGGCACCCGTTGACGCAACGCGACCGACCGTCGTTGCCGCTTCGGCGTGGGGACTCGAGCAGGAACTCGGATTCCCGCTGGGTGATGACATCCACCGGGCACTGCGCCTGGGGACCGCGATTCTGCGTCTCGGTGAGAGAGCCGCAGACGGCCAGAACCAGGTGCCCCCCGGGGAACCGCAGCACCACGGACCCGTCGATCATCCGCCGGCCGCAGCCACCGTGTTGGTTCCGGGACGATCACCGATCACCTACGCCGAATCACTGGAACAGTCCCGCGTCGAACTGCGCTGGCAAACCGCGAGCTCCCGGAACCCCGGCGACACGTATCAGATCGACATCGTCGAACTGGGACAGGCAGTCACAGCCGGGCGCCGCGGGCTCACGTATCGGCTCTGCCTGAACGGCGAGGTCATCTTCGCCGGTGACGACATCGAGGTTCCCGTCGGCACAGAGGCGCGTAGCAGCGAAACGGTACGCGGACTGGTCCAGATGCTCCTGTACCCCGAGGCGGACGTTCCGCTGAACGCCCGGCAGCGTGGTTTCCTCACGCGCTGCCGGGACGACATCGTCGGGCTCGTCGCTGACCGCGCAGGGCCGTATCAGGTCGGCGAGCGTGTCGAGGTGCGTCTTCCGGACGGGCGGCTCCTCACCGGCACGGTGACGTCCACGGTGCCCGTTGTCGGTGGCGACCAGATCCGCTCCTACCAGTGGACACCCGACAGCGATCTCTTCGCGGGCCGCGCGGACGGCCCGAGGGGCACGATCGTCAGCCCCGCGGGTGCTGTGCGGCCAACCGTTCTGCCCCCGACGGCCGACCCCGGCGCACCCGCCAACCTCGCAGACCAGTTCGTCCCCCACGCGACCGCACCATGACGACCCCGCCACCGGCACCGAACACGCCACCCGCGGGTGCCGCCGGCCCGTCATCGCCGCCCGCCGGCGGGCCAGCAACACCTGACGCCAACCGGTCGGAACCCCTGCCGGATCCGCCCACGGGCACGAACGCGAGCAACGTGCTCCTCGAACCGAGACTCAAAGTCGCCCGGCTGCACCCCAGCGGCATCCTGCTCGATCTCCCCTTCAGACCGCCACCCGGTTCAACGGTGCACGCGGCAACGTTCTGGCCAGACTCGGGAAATCCCAACGGCTGGTCCCATCTGGAATGGCCCCGCCCACCACATGGCCGAGGCCTGCAGCTGCCCACGGTCACCGACATCGGGGACGTCGTCAGCTTCCGAACCATCAGCCGTCCCCAGCTCCCCCCGCGAGGTCCGCGTCCGGGCGGGATCCAGGGACCGGCCAATCCGGCGATAAGCCGAATCCACGACTGGTGGGGCTATCTCCACGCCACCCAGGGCCACGCCATCGTCGTGCACGGCCCGTTTCCCACCCTGGACGCGGCCTACGCCGCCGCGCAGGCCGCGTTGGCCGCACAGGTCTGGCAGACCAACATCGACAACGTCGCACGAGTCAGCGGTGCCGGTGCCGGCCGTGCCCCACCGGAGCGTGCCTGGCGGGAACCGGCGCAGCCGCCGGCGACAGTGAGCCTGACCTGGCACGGGGACACCGCGACCGTCGGCGACCCGCGGTTCGGATGGCTTCACGTCGACGCCGACGGCCTCGCTGCCGCACTCGCCAGGCCCACCAGGGATCTCGTCCGCGATCTACGTCCGCTGGTGCGTGGGGTCGACGGCACCGAGGCGCCGGTAACCCTCGCCGCCCTGGCTGCGCTCCACCTCGACGAGCTCCCCGACATCCGCAGCAGCCCGTCACCGCCACCACCCGCCGCCCCGACCGGCCCTGACCTGGACGGACCATGACGCATCCCACGCCCGGCTGGGACATCACCGCTCTCGGCAGCCCCAAGATCGTTCACATTCCCGACGCGGTCACCCGATCTGGCCCCGACGCACAGCTCGAACGACCTCTCGTCGTGCTCGCGGCTCAGGCGCTGAACCTGCAGCTCGCCGCCGGCGCTCGCGATAGCCAACCGATGCTCAGAACGCTCGCGGTCGCCGGGGTCGTGGCCGTGCGGACCAGCGGGGAGATCTACGAACTTCGCGAGACGTTGACCGGCTGGAGGCTGGTGCGTACCTGGGGCGAACCCGAATCCGCCGAGCTCGCCGCCGCGGCCTGGATCCGCGCCCACCGCCTCGCCCACGAACGCCGCGCCGCTCATCCAGCCTTCGGGCCCACGCCTCACGGTCACCATCCCGAATGACGTCCAAGACGCGGAAAGCCGTACTTGTGAGCGTTGGCCGGGCATTCCTGAATACGGCCTGCCCCCACCCAGATCGTCGGACCGAAGGCGGAGCTGCTACCGGTTGGAGTCTTGATGGAACCTCTCACCCTCGACGAGATCCGGGCGCTTCCCCCGGTGATCGATCTCCCGACCGCCGCGCGGGCATTCAAGATCGGACGGACTCTTRCCTACTCCCTCGCCCGCACGGGAGACTTTCCCTGCCCCGTCCAACGGTACGGACGTCTGTACCGCGTCCTCACGGTCGATGTCCGTGAAGCACTCGGCCTCACGGACGACCTCCCGGCCACCGATGCGGTGGTCAACGGCAGTGGCGACGAGTTCCACCGTCCATCGCGAGGGTGGACGAAAATCCCAAAATGATCATTGCTTGATTCTCCGTGGCCAGTAACTGCACCGGGCCCCTGGTATTCACGGACCGGCACGATGTGCGTGTGCTGGTCGAGCCCGGCAAGTTCCCGAACGCCCCGGAGGAACAGCTCCCGCTCTGAGTACTCGGCCAGCACGTTGATCGCGACCCGGCGTCCACCAACTGGGGCCGACCGCTGACGACGATCCGAAACCGCCCGGAGCTAGTAGGACTTTGTTAGGTGACTCCGGCCAGGTTGGCTGGTAACGGTTCGTAGGGTTGGTGGCAGGTGCGGCAGGCGCCGGTCCAGACGTTGAGCAGGGTCTGGAGGGTGCGGAGGACTCCGTAGAGGGTCAGGCCGGCGCAGGGGCTTTTGGGGTGCGGCGCAGCTGGGTGCAGATGGCCTGGGCGAGGCAGGTGAGGGTGACGTGGCGGTGCCAGCCGTCGAAGGAGCGTCCTTCGTAGTGGTCGAGTCCGAGGCCGTCTTTGAGTTCGCGGTAGTCGTGTTCGATTCGCCAGCGTAGTTTCGCGAGCCGGACCAGGCGGCGGAGCGGGATGTCCGGGGGCAGGGTGGACAGCCAGTAGTCGGTGTGTTCGGGTTCTCCTGGGGGCCATTCGGCGAGCAGCCAGCATTCCGGCAGTCGGCGGTCGACGTCGCGGGGAATGGTGCGGGCGGCGGGGCGGACCCGCAGCGCGACGAACCGTGAGCGCATCGCCGCGGTCGGGTTGCCGGGGCCGTGATGCGTGCCGCGCCGCCAGGTCACCCACCGCGCCGCACCCCGCCCCGCGGCCAGGACCAGTGCTTTCAGCGTCGCGGGCGGCTCCGGGTAAGCCGGTACCGGTGGGCGGCCGTTGCCGGAGTACGGCGCGCACACGGGCTCGGCGGTGGCCGAGTGCGCGGTCGCGGTGTGGGTCACGCCGACGACGTAGACCAGGTTCCGGTCGGTGAGACCCTGGCGGAACTCGGCCGAGTCGCCGTAGCCAGCGTCCGCGAGCACCGGCCGGGCAGGGGCGCCCCAGCCGCGGACCTCGTCGAGCATGTCCAACGCCAGGCGCCACTTCTCCCGGTGCCGTGCGACGTCGGGGATCTGCGCCCGGGCACGGCGAGCCCGCACCGCGGACGCCTCGTCCGGGTCGGTGAGGCCGGTGTCGTCCCAGCTGGTGGGTAGGAACAGCCGCCAGTCCAACGCCGCGGACGCCCAGTCCGTCGCCGCGTGCACGGACACCCCGACCTGGCAGTTCCCGACCTTCCCCAGGGTGCCGGAATACATCCGTGCCACCCCGGGCGAGGCCGGGCCGTCCTTCGCGAAACCGGTGTCGTCGAAGACCAGTGCCTCGGGCCCGATGAACTCGACCGCCCAGCCGGTCAGGCGGCGGCGGACCTCGCTGTACTCCCAGGTCGAGTTCCGCAGGAACTGCTGCAACCCCTGATGATCGACCCCGAGCCGCTCCGCCATCGGCTGCAGGCTCTTACGCTTCCCGTCGAGCATCAGCCCACGGACGTAGAGCTCGCCCTTCGCCCGCTGGTCCCTGCGCGGTAGATCCGCCAGCATCCGCGCCGTGAACTCCTCCACGACCGGCCGCACCGCCGCCATCTCCTCGGGTGTCACAGCAGGCAGCCAACCAGACCCGGATCCGCACCCCGAAACCAGACGATCAAAAACCTAACAAAGTCCTACTAGCCCGCAGCCGATTTTCTCCTCTGGCTACCGCGCGCTCGTCCCTCGGTGCTCGGTGCCGCTGGCAGCGAGCGTGCGCGAGACGGAGAACGCCTCGCGGCCCGACACCATGGCGGGGAGGTTTCGGGTTCCGGACGCGAAGGTTGCATACTGCTGACGGCGCGCCGCCGCGAGCGGTGGACGCCGAGCAACCGAGAGCCGGGGGAGTTCCGATGGCCGTTGACCTGAGCCTGCGCGCGGGCGCGAACATGGAGGTGCCAGCGCGGCCGGTGCGGCTGGAACTGGACCGGCGGGGCGGGCCCGAGGTGGACGTCTGCGCGGTCCTCGTGGCCAGCAGTGGCAAGGTGCGTTCCGACGCGGACTTCGTCTTCTTCAACCAGCCGGTCCATCCGTCCGGCGCGGTCGAGGTCAGCGCCGGCTCGTTCATGGCGGCGCTCCCGGAGGTGGAACGCGACATCGAGACGATCGTGCTTGCCGGCTCGGTGGACACCGGAACGTTCCCCGACATCGCCGAGCTGCGCCTGAACATCCTGACAACGCCTGGTGACCTGCTCGCCCAGTTTGTCCCGAGTCTGACTCAGCCGGTGACGACGATGGTTTTCGGCGAGCTCTACCGGCGAGGCGGCGGATGGAAGTTCCGCGCGGTCGGTCAGGGCTGGGACAGTGGCCTGGCGGGCCTGGCCACCAACTACGGCATCCAGGTCGACGACGAATCGGACCCCGCACCGGCGGACACGGCTGCACCGGTGCCCGCCGGACGGTCCCAGCCGTCTGCCTCCGCCCCGGTTGGAGGGTCACGCCCGGACTGGTATCCCGACCCGGCGGACCCGTCGTCGCTGCGCTGGTGGGACGGGGCTGCCTGGGCCGAGCACCGCACGCCGGTCTGGCAGGAGACTGAGTCGCACTGTGGCGGTTGTGGTGCCGCCAAACGTAAGCGGCTCGGTTTGGGCACCGCGCGGTGCACGGACTGCGAGGCCCGCATCCGCAGGGTGCTGACTCAGTGGCAGCAGCAGCTCGCCGACGTACTCGCGCGCGAGGGTGTCACCGCGGCGGTGCTGGACCGGCAGTGGGCGGAGCTACGTTTCCAGAGAGTGCCCGAGAGCCGTGCCAGCGACGTCTTCCGGAAGGCGGGTTTGGCCCACCTGGAACGCCTTGTCGCGTTTGCCTTCGCTGACGGCGTCATCGAGCAGGACGAACTGGCCGGTTTCCATGCCGCGGTTGCCGTCTTGAACATTCAGGACAGAGCCGTGGACCGGATGCGCGTCCGGCTCGAACGAGGGCGGATGCTGTCGGCCTTCCGGGAAGGTGACCTGCCCCAGATCCAGAACCCGTCGCTGCACCTGGAAGCGGACGAGATCATGCACCTGGACGTGCCGGCGACTCACGTCCGCCAGCTCGCCTCCGGTCCGCGCCAGACCCCCGGCCGGCTCATCGCGTCGAGTAAGAAGCTGCGTTTCATCTCCTCGGGCACCGGCGGCAGCGAGACCGCCTGGGCGAAGATCCACACGGTCACGCCGAGTCGCCGCGGGGTGGAGGTCTCGACGTCATCCCGCGGCGGCGGCACCTATCTGCTGTCGGACCCGGAGTACGCCGCGGCCGTGCTCTCGGGAACGCTCCGCGTCGCGAAAAGACTCGTCCTCGCCCCAGGCCAGCGAGACACCCGCGCGATCCCACCCGACGTCAAGGCCGCCGTCTGGCAACGCGACGGCGCTGCCTGCGTGCAGTGCCAAGCCACCGAGTATCTGGAGTTCGACCACGTGATTCCCCATAGCCTTGGCGGCGCGACGAGCGTCAATAACCTCCAGCTCCTATGTCGCCGCTGCAACCAGGAAAAGGGTGCACGCATCTGAATTTGATTCCAGGTGACGTTGGATCCATGTGACCTACAGGTCCGGGGGAGCGCCCCGGACCTGTACAAGCCCCATTTTGTTGTGGGGCTCCGCGCCGGATCTCTGATCGGAATGAACCCCCACAGGTGATGCTGGCCTTGGCCGCTACTCGGTGGCGGGGAGCAGGAAGGGGTCGGGGCCCGGAACGGCGTTCACCCCTGCCGAGCCCGGTGGCCGGAAGAGCAGCATGACGTCGACATCGCCGAAGCACTCGACGAAGGACGCGCCGGGCGGGAAGTCGTTGAGTAGCAGCGCAAGCAGCTTGGCGTCTGCGCCTGGGCGCATGATCACCTCGAGGTCGTGGTTCTTGCTCTCGCGCAGGAGGATCCTCGGCTGGGCGCTCGGGTCGGGGGTCCGCCAGGGGGGCGGATCGTTGGATGGCAGACTAGTCATTTAGCCACGGCTCCTGTGTGCGTGCAGGGTTGTGGTTAGGCCTCGGTTCGGGTGTTGGTAGCACCCGGCCGGGGCCGCTTTCGTCGTCGACGTTATGTCGGGTCGTCGGAATGGTCAAGTTTCGGTCTGGGTCGATTCACGCGCGCTCTCGGCGCATCCTGATGTGTTTTGGGGGCAACCTGAAATTTCACCTCGCGGACGCCGGAAGGCCCGTCGAGGAATCGGTTTCGCGTCGGCGGATTGACTAAAAATTCCAACGGATTCTACGCTGGCTTGGGCTCAGGTCTACTCCTGATCTCCGCGATGTAGCGGCGTGCCGTGCCTTCGTGCAGGTCGATGCGGGGGGCGAGGTCCTTGGCGAGGGCGTAGACCGACCGTGGGTCGTTGGCTGGTAGCCGGGCCAGGAGTTGGCGGAGCTGGTACTTCTTGCTCCCTGGCCGGATCGGGATGACTGATGCGTCCGTGCCGGCGCCGACGGGAACGGCATCAGCCAGTGGTGAGGGAGAGCCCGGCGCGCAGCCGGGCGCGTCTTCCGCGTGGAGGGCGGCGGCCGGCGCCAGTTGGGCCGTGCCAGCGATCTGTGCTCTCGGCGCGGGCCGCGCCGATGCGGAGCTGACTGGCGCGCCCTGGACAGCCGGTCCACGTGCCCTGACCGCGCCGACCGCGCCGACCGCGCCGCGGATCTGCGCCATGAGGAGTTCGTACGCGCCGATGAGCGCCGCGCTCGGCCAGGCGGCGATGACGCGGGCTGGCAGGGTGGGTTGGGCGTGCATGACGTTGGCGGCGAGGCTTGCGGCCGAGGCGAGGGTGAGTAGCCCGTAGGCGAGCGCTGAGCGTTTGCGGCCGTCGCGGCTGTCGGCGAGCATCGTCATGGATGCGGCGATGATCAGTCCGTCGACGGCGAGCGGGATGATCGAGGAGCTGATGTGATCTTCGCCGTTGGCGAGGGCGACTGCGCGCATGTGCCGGTAGGAGACGATCGCGGCGATGCCGGCGACGGCGAGGACGGCGAGGACCGTGGCGATGCGGATCCACCGTTCGCCGTCACGCCAGAGGTTCGGCCGGGCAGGGGCCGAGCCGGCGGGGGCGGGGTAACCGTTCGGGTGGTCTGGCGGGCGGTCCGCGCGAGATCCGCGTTGCTGGGGCTGTGATGCCGGCTGGCCGCTGCGCGGGTCGGGGACCGGCTCGGCGGCGGTTGGTGGCTGCGTGGGTTGGTCGGTCAGGGGCACGGCGGGCCTACCAAGTGGCGAAGTCGCTGAGGGTGAGGGTGTGCTGGCCGGCCCAGGGGAGCCGGTCGGAGCGCAGAGCGAGAGCGGCCTCGATGCTTTGTTCGACGACGGTCGTCACGGCCCAGTACGTGGCGCCGGCGAGGGTCTCGCTGATCGGCAGGTCCACGGGGATGCCGGCGCTGTCGAGGATCTCGAGGAGGCGGGCGATGGTCAGGCCGTCCTCGCGGGGGCTGGAGATGTCGACGACGATCGAGGCCGCCTCCGGGTAGGTGACCGTGACGGCGTAGGCGGCGTGCTGGCAGTGGACCGTCGCGAGCCGGGTCGCGGCCTGGCGCCGGGTTTCGACGGCACCGTCGACGGCGATCTGGGCGGCGAGCCGCTCCTGCGGGTCGGGCACGACGGCCAGGGACGCCGGGCCGACGGGTATCTGGCCCGCCGTGGGTGAGCTCTCGGGCTGCTGCTCGGCGCTCGGTCCGAAAGCGACGCGGGGAAGGCCTTCCGGGCTCGCGGGAGCGGCATCGTCGAGGTAGCCCTCGAGAACGGCCAGGAGGACACGGACGCTGTGACCGGTGAGCTGGATGGACGCGGTGCCGTCGGACGTGCTGATCGAGAGCTGCACGGTCGGCTCCGTCGTGGGTGATCCGGTCGACGGTCGCACGCCGAGAGTGGTGTTGTCCTGGCTGGTGAGCCGGACTTCAGGGGTGCGGGGCACGGGCGCTCCTTCGATGCGGTTCAGGGCGGGGGAGCGGTCGGCCGGCGGTGGGGCCGGCGAGCGCTCCTACCTATAAGGCGGCTCGCACGCGTCCGGATGGTCCGTCACCAGCGCTCACCGCACCCGAGTCGCACCCGAGTCGCGTTCGATGGCGAGGGGTAATCCTCTAGCGAATTGGGGGTGCGTTGAGAAAGTTGGTGGTGGGCTCTTCTCCTTCGCGGATGCCCTGTGGTAGCAAGGATGTGCCGGCACGAAACCGCATCTCGCCTATCGATCAGTCCTGACGGATCAATACTTCCGCCTTCGAGTTCACTCGCTCACGCCCTACGCCCACCCATTTCATGATGTTGTTGCCACCTGTGCGACCTGCTGCCTTGCAGTGTCGCCGCGGGTGCCGAATTCCGGAGCAGTATTCCGGAGGTAACGATGACTTTCGCGAGCCCTTACCCCCGACTCGCAACCAGGTCCCCTTTCCCTGTCCTCCTCTCCCTTCTCCTCGTGTTCGCTGCCGGCTGCGGCGGATCCGACCCTGCGACCGGCCGTGATCCAGACCCGCCGGGAGCGTCCCTGCTCGCCCGTCGTCTCGATCCCTCCGCGAGCCCAGACCCGGCCCCAAGCCCCGACCCGGTCTCGGTGGTGCGAGCGGAAGTCACTGCGGCGCAGGAGAAGTACTTCACCTCGTTTCTCTCCGCGCTGGCAGATCCTCAGGACCACGCGAGGGTGGACGCCCTGCTCGCGAGCTACACGCTCACGGCCGAGCCGCGCGCCGACGTCGTCCAGTGGCTGGCCAACCTCGCCGACCGTGCCTTCGCCGGCCGGTCGGGCCCGGGAACGTACTACGTGATCGAGAAGATCACGGTGCCGCCCGGAACCGTCGATATCGCCGTGGCCACGGTGTGCGGGTACGACGACGGTGTCCTTTTCGACGCACGGCAGCGTGCACCCGATGGCTCGGAGATCATCGTCAATGATCTGCTGCTGAGCGAGCGTACCGATTTCACCTGGGTGCGTCGTGACGTGTGGCAGATCGACAGTGTCAGGACGACGGACACCTGGAAAGGACGTAACGGGTGTCCGCCGCGCGAACCCTCGTGACGGCCGGTGCCGCCCTGCTTTTCCTCCTGCATTCCGCTGCCGTGGCCGACGCGGCGCAGCTGGGGTGGGGAAACGGGYGGGGATCCATATCCGGTTATGCGGGCACGGACGAGATCGACCGGGCGATTGTCAGCGCCATAGAAGGCACGGCCGCGAGCGTGGGCGGCGCGCCAGCGGGATCCTCGACCGCCCCGGCGGACTGTCACTGGGTCACCAGCTATCAGGCGGTCGAGGAGACACGGACGCTCCGACCGGAGTCGATCACGCTCGTCGGTGTGGAACGGGTGGAGCGTGACGGCACACGGTCCCGCTTGTACGCGCGGGTCTGCGCCGGGCGGATCGCCCAGTGGCGGTGGGTTCACGTGTCGGACCACGGCACCGTCGCGGCCGAGCTCGCACAAGAGGTCCGCCGGCGGCTCCCCGCCCCGCGAGGCCACTTCTCACCGGACCTCACCACGACGCCCGCTGTCGTGCACGTCCCGCTGTGGTTCGCCGTTCCCGGCCAGTGGGCGCCCGTCGACGCGTCGGCGCGGACGCCGGAGGCGACGCTGACCGTGACCGCGACACCGGTGGCGCTGCGGTTCGAGCCGGGAGACGGCGCCCGGGCGGTGACCTGTCCCGGGCCGGGTGAGGTCTACGAATCCGGCGCACGCGAGCCGGAGCATCCGCCTGCCTGCTCCTACACCTACGCGGACGCGTCGTCGATCGCGCCCGGCGGGGTCTGGGCGGCGCGGGTCTCCATCGACTGGGAGGTCACCTGGGCGGCCAGCGACGGCCAGACCGGAACGCTTCCACCGATGGCGACCGTGGCCGAGGTTCCGGTGGCTGTGCGCGAGATCCAGGCGATCGAAAGGGCCCGATGATGACGATGGCCTTCTCACCTGCGGTCGAGGACGTCGACCAGGACCAGGACGAGTGGACACCACACAGCCCCGACGCCGAGCCGCCGTTCGCCGGGTTGCGTCGGCGGTGGGGCGGCGCGGCGGCGGCGCTGCTGCTGATGCTGGTCGGCGCGGCCGGCGCGGTCTGGCTCGCCTCCGACGACAGCGGGCGCAGCGTCGAGGTCCTCACGCTGACCCGGCCGCTGCCGCGCGGCACCGAGGTGACGCCGTCGGATCTGGCGGTGGTACGGGTCGACGTCGAGGGCAGCAGTGTCCGTCTCACCGCGCCGGCGGCGGCGCGAGGGGTGCTGGTGGGGCGCCAGGCGCTCATTGACCTTCCGGCGGGCACGCTGATCAGCCCGGAGATGGTTGGCTCCGTCGCGCTTCCCGCCGGCACGGTGACCCTCGGCGTCACCGTCAGCGCGCAGGACCTGCCGTCCGCGGCGCTGCGTCCCGGCGAGCGGGTAAGTGTCCTCGGCTACCCGCCGCCCGCGGGCGGACCGCGGCTGCTCGCCCGCGACGTGACGGTCACCGAGGTGCAGCGGCCCCAATCGGCGGGACAGTCCGGGCAGACCGTCGTCTACCTGCGGCTTCCCGAGCAGGCAGCGATCGACGTGGCGGCAGCGGCCACCTCCGACCAGGGCGTTCGCCTACTCGGCTCGGCCCCCACCGCAGCCGGGGATGAGAACGGGGACGGCGGATGAACGCGGCATCCGTGATCGAGGGACGGACACGGCTCCCTCCGACCCCATCACAGCTCGGGGCGCTGGGTCCGTTCCTGCAAGCCGTCAGGTTCTCCGACGTCGAGGTAAACGGGTGCGTCAACATGGTGCTGACCGAGCGGACGTCCGGCCACCGGCTGGAGACCTCGTCGCCGTTCGCGACGGACGACGCCGCGTTCGCCTGGGTCGCCGAGCACGCGGCGTCCGCTGGACGACGGTTCGACGAGAGCAGCCCGAGTGTGCGGTTCCGGCTGCCGAACGGCGTGCGGGTCCACGCGGTATCGCGGGTTACGAGCGTCACGCACGTCGACTGCCGGCTGTTCCTCCCCGGCCTCGACACCCTGAACGGCCTCGCGCGCACGGGCATGTTCGGCCCGGACGTCGGCATCCTGCTGGCCGCGGTGGCACGGCTGACCAGCCCCTTCGGGTTGATCATCTCGGGTGGAACGGGTGTAGGGAAGACCACGCTGCTGCGGGCCTGGGCCAACGCGCACCCGCAACCGCAGGTCCTCGACCGGGTGGTGACTGTCGAGGATGAGTCGGAACTGCACCTGTCCCGGGATCGGTTCCGCAACCTCGTCGAGTTCGAGACCCGGGAGTCCAACGTCGACGGCCGCGGTGAATATCCGATGGAGCGCTACCTCACGGAGAACCTGCGCCGGCAGACCCCGAGTCGGGTCCTGCTCGGGGAGCTCCGCCCGGACGGGGGAGTGTTGCCGCTGCTCCTCGCGGTCGGGCAGGGCATCGCCCAGGGCGTCGCCACGACGATCCACGCGCCGAGCGCGGCGGACGTCGTGACGCGGCTGCGTACCTACGCGGCGTTCGGGTCGCGGCAGATTCCCGAGGCCGCGGTTCTCGACACGATCGCCGCCACCGTCGACCTTGTGGTGCACGTCGAGAACGTCGGCGGACGGCGGGTGGTCACGGCGGTCCGCGAGATCGGCGAGTATCGCGACGGGCGGGTCACCTCCGCGGCTCTGTGGCGGTGGCAGGCGCGCACACGCCGCGCGATCCGCACCGACGTCGATCTGTCCGACACGCTGGCCGGGAAGCTGCGGCGCGCGGGGATCGACCCGGCGCGCTTCGACACGCGCCGGATGGCGCGGGCGGCGCGATGAGCACCGCGCCGCGCCTTGCGTCCCTTGCGCTGTTCGGCGCGACCGCCGGCCTCGGGTGCTGGCTGCTGGTCGCCCTGGTCCGCGCCGGCACTGGCAGGTGCCCGGATGACGGGCGGGCGCTGGCGCCACTTTTCGCCGCGCGTCGAAGGACACCATCCGGGGCCCCCATGCCGATCGTGGCCGGCGGTGTCCTCGGCCTGGCGGCCGGCGCCGTGGTCGGTGTCCCGGTCCTCGCGGTGCTGGGCGCCGGGGTGGGATGGCTTGTCGCCGAGGCGCGGTGTGGCCCCAGAGTGGACGAGCAGAACGAGCTCGGCGACGCGGTCGCGTCCTGGTGCGAGACCCTGCGCCAGGAGCTCGACGCGGGCCAGCCGTTGAAGACCGCCGTCGCGGTGTCCTGCGCCGCGTCGCCGCCGGCCCTGGCCGTTCCCCTGCGACGTCTGCGAACACGGCTGGACGGCCAGGCGCTCCCCGTGGCGCTGGCCGGGTTCCGGCGGGATGTCGCCCATCCGGCGGTCGGGGCGATCGTCACCGCGCTGGTGTTGACCTACCAGCATGGTGCCGGCGAGCTGGCGAAGCTGATGGCCGACCAGGTCGAGGTGACACGGCACCGTGTCGCGGTCCTGCGCGACACCCACGCGGCCCGGGCCCGGCACCGCCGTGCGATGACGCTGCTGCTGGGCCTGTTCGCACTGTCCACCCTCGGCGTTCTCGTCGTCTGGCCGGCGATGCTCGACCCGTACCGGACAGCATCGGGGCAGGTCATCCTCGTCGTGATCGTCGGTGTCGTCGGCTTGGCGGTGCGGACCCTGCTGCGGCTGTCCCGCCCGGACGAGCCGCCCGACTTCTTCGGCGGCTTCGGTGGCGCGCGGTGAACCCGCCGGTCGGCGCGCTTGCGGTGGCTCCGGCGCTGTGTGGCGCGGCGTTCGGCGCGGGGATCTACCTGCTCGGCCGCCACCTTCGCCGAACCCGTGACGCCGCCCGCGATGACCGGTCCGAGGATCGGCTTCTCCCACACTCGTACCGCGTGTACAGGCTCGCCGTCGGCCTGGACTCGGCGACGGAACGGGTCCTGGGACGATCGCGGTCTCGGCGACTGCTGCTGACCGACGAACTGGCGATCCTCGGCCGGGATCCCGCCCTGCACACGGCGACACGGATGCTGCGCCTGCTGGTCGCCAGCGGCACGGCGACCGCCCTGGTCGTGGTGCTCACCGCCGCCGGCGTCAGCCTCCCGGGTCTGCTGCTACCCGCGGCCTGCCTCCTGTGCGGGGTCCTCGGCTTCCTGTCGGCGGACCTGCCCGTCCACCGCCGGGTGGCCGCCCGCCGGCGCGAAGTACGCGCGGCCGTCGCCGCCTACCTGGACCTGGTGCGGATCCTGCTGGTCGGCGGCGCACCGCTGTACTCCGCGCTGCGGACCGCCGCCGGCGCCGGGCAGGGCTGGGCGTTCGGCGCCATCTCCTCGTCGCTTGACTGGGCGCGTTCCCACGGGCTCCCACCCGATGCCGGCCTCGCGCTGCTTGCCGC
Source organism: Frankia sp. CcI49 (assembly GCF_001983215.1). NCBI lineage: Bacteria > Bacillati > Actinomycetota > Actinomycetes > Frankiales > Frankiaceae > Frankia > Frankia sp. CcI49. Next base: position 76,534 of record NZ_MOWP01000012.1, on the reverse strand, counting down.
CCGGGTCCCGCTGGCGGAGTTCACCGACCTGCGACTGACCGTCGGCTCGGCCCTGCGGGGCGCCTCACCGGTGATCGCACTGCGCAGCAAGGCGGTGCACCTGCGCGCGACGGAGGCTGCACAGGTGCGCCTCGAAACGTCCACTGCTGACGCCGCGATGGAACTGCCGGCCGCGGTGGTAGCGCTGGCGTTCGTCGCGTTCCTGACCCACCCGCTCCTGGCGGTCCTGATGAGCGTGGAAACGCCCCTGTGACGCCTGTACCTGCGCGGGTGATCTGACTCCCGCGTGCCCGATCGACAACGGCAAGGACGAGAAGCGGAAGGGACTGAACGACATGCACCGACTCGGTGTGCTCCTGACCCTGGCGCACCTGTACTGGACGAACTTCTGCACGGCTCTCGAACAGCGCGCCGTCGAACGAGGCAGCGACCGCGGCAACGCACTGGTCACCGCGGTCATCACCGTCGGCCTCGTCATGATCGCCGTAGTGGTGATCGCGATCGTGCGTGCGAAAGCGACCGAGGTCGCGAACAACATCTGCACCGCCGCCGATCCGACGACCTGCCAATGAGGACCGCCGGCCCCGGCCCACACGCCGATCTCGCGAACCCTCCAACCGCCGCCTCCGCCGATCCCGATGCCGTGACGGCGGTACGCCGTGATGCCACCACTGACGATCGACGGGAACGCCCACCTGGACGGAGACATCCCGACCGCGGTGACCGGGGGAGCAGCCCCGTCGAACTGGCCGTGGTCATGGTTGGCGTCCTCGCTGTCCTGGCACTGGTGCTGACGATGGGGATGCGATGGCTGGCCGCACAGGCGGCACTGGCCGGCGCCCAGCGGGCACTCGAGATCGCCCAGACGCCGGACGGCGTGGCCACCGATGCCGCCGCGACCGCTGACCGGCTCGCACGCTCCAGCAGGGCGGTCACCGACGTCACGACAACCACGAGCGTCTCGGCGGGCACACAGGGCGTTCCCGCGACGGTGACCGTGACGGTGTCCGTCACGACGGTGYTGGGCACAACGGTCTCCCGATCGGCATCTGGCCCGGTGCTCGGCTTCGTGCCCCAGCACGGTCCGCCACAGCAGCGGGACGTGGTCGCCGCGCCGACAGGCCAGCGGCAGGCGCTCACCGGAGGCACGTCGTGATCCGCCATGTCCGCCCCGAGCTCCCACCGCGACGTCGACGTGTCGGCCGGCAGCGGCCAGCGGAACCTGACCGCGGGTCCGTCGTGGTCGAGTTCGTGGTCGGCTGGACCTGCCTCCTGGTGGCGCTCGCCGTGCTCGCTGTCGCGTTCACCCTGCCCCACGCCCGCGCCACCGTCCGCCACGCGGCGCGCGAAAGCGCCCGCGCCGCCGCGCTGGCGCTGCTCCAGGACGCCTACGACACCGCGGATGCCACGGCACGTCGCCTGCTCGCCGGTGGCGTCTGCGAGGAGGACCTCGTCTTCGTGTCGGTAGACCTGTCCAACTACGGGCCCGGCGGAACGGTCACCGTCACCATCGACTGCCGCGTCAACCTTCTCCTCGGAGCGCCCCGTTTCGTCACCGCGACCAGCGAGGAGATCATCGACCGCTACCGCGGTGGCGTACCCGATCGCCGCGATCCCAGGCGACCACGACCGGCATGAACACGTCCTGGCCACGCCGCCCGGCCGCGGTGTTTCGCTCGCTGCCGGGCCCGACGACCCGACCAGCACACGCCGCGCCGAGATCCGACGCGAACGACGCCGGGTCGGTCAGCGTCATGTTCGTGGTGCTGTTCGCGGGCCTGCTCATCCTCGCGGGTCTGCTCGTGGACGCCAGCCGGGTTCTCGCGGCGAACGCCGACGCCTCCGACCTCGCCGCGAAAGCCGCCCGGGCCGGCGCGCAGGAAATCGATCTGGCGAGCCTGCGCACCGGCGCCAGTGTCGGCGCCGGCACGGGGAACGGCACCGGAGGCAGCACCGACCGGGGCCCTGGCGCCGGCCCGGGTGATGCGAGTGGGGTAGCCCTTGACCGGGCAGCGGCCGAAGCCGCCGCGCGCGACTACCTCGACCGGCACGGCATCGACGGAACGGCCGAAGCCACCGGGAACACCGTCACTGTCACTGTTCGGCTCCACATCCCCTACACCCTGCTCGCCCTCTCCGGCGCAGCCGGGGAGACCGTCGTCCRGACCCGCTCGGCAGTCGCCACCCGCGGCCCCTAGCCATCCGGTCGGAGCACCGCCATGACCCAACCCGACCTCCGTCCCGCCCGCCAACCGCCGGCCGCGACCCCTCCACCCGGGGGCGCGGAGATCCTGCGCAGCCTCGCGGCCCTTGTGGGCCTGGTGTTGTTCCTCGTCGCGGTGCCGATCTTCCTCGCCGTGTGGCGTGGCTACCCCCTGCCCACCAGCTGGGAGCCGGCACGCTGGTGGACGTTGGCCCAACGCGGCTACGTGCACCCGGACGTGTTCCCCAACGCGCTGGCAGTAGCAGCCTGGCTGGTCTGGGCGTCGCTCGCGCTCGGCATCGTCCTGGAGATCCTGTCGCTCGGCGCGCGCCGGTACCCAGGCCGCGCCGAGCAGCCGGGGGCGCGCACGGCCACGTGCCACGGCGCTTCCGCAACGCGCGCCGGCGCGGACAGCATGCCGCGCCGTGGTTTCCGTGCCCCGGCGCCGAGTGCGGTTCGGCGCGCGACCGCACGGTGGGTTGCCCTCGCGTCCATCGTGCTGGGCCTGGCGCTCTCCCGTCCCGTGACCGCATCCGCCTCGCCGGCGGGGGCCGGACCAGCGGTACCGGTGACGGCCACCGACATCGGCTTCGAGGCCAATGGCGCCGCGTTGGTCGCGCAGGGAGGGTCCGCACCGGCTTGGAGCCTCCGGCCGTCGACTGAGGCTGGTGCGGATTCCCACCGCGGGCCCAGCGTCCTTCCGTACTGGCTCGCCAGCGCCGGACTTCTCACCGCGGCCGCCGCCGTGACCATCGACGCACGTCGACGACGTCGTGATATCGAGTCCGGGCCGTATGGCGTCTCGCCCACACCCGAGCCGGCCGGCGCTGCCTTGCACACCGCGGTGCTGGCGCACGCGGACATCGGTCGCCTCAGCCGGCTCGACCAGGCGATGCAAGCCCTTGCCGCCGCACACGTCGCCAGTGCCCAGCGAGCAGAACGCGGAACGAGCCGTGGCACCGCCCGGCGCACGCGCATGCACACGTCCGGAGCCGGGCCCATGCCGTTGGTGGTCTTCGTCCGGCCCGACGGCACGATCGACGTCCACCTTCGCGACCCCGTCCCGGACCCGCCCGCGCCCTGGGTGGCCGATGCCGGTGGCTTGGGCTGGCTTCTGCGACCGGAGTCTCCGCTCCCGCTGGTGAACGACCTGGCGTCGCCGTGCCCGCTGCTCGTGCAGCTCGGCACCCAGCCCGACGGCACCGAGGTTCATGTCGACCTGGAAGCCCTCGGCGTCCTCGCCCTCGATTCCGGCGAGACCGGAACCGCCGGCCTGCGTTCCCTCGCCCGCGCGCTCCTCGCCACCCTTGCCCTGTCGCCCCTGGCCGTCGCACCGCACATCGTGACGCTCGGTTTCGACCCGCTTGGCCTCCTCAAGGACGACCGCGTGGAGATCGCCACCGGGCTGCCAGACGTCGTACGTACGGTCCTGTCCGCTGTCACGGCGATCGGCGGCGACCTCGACCGGGCCGGCCAGAGCTCCACCTTCGCCGCGCGCGCCCGCACTGCGACCGAGAACTGGGATCCGACCGTCGCGCTGGTTCTCCCCACCGCAGGCGCTACCGACGTTCAAACCGTCGCCTCACTCGCTCATCTGGTTGGTACCGGTGGACAGGGCCTCGCCCTGATCACCCAGGCGCATCCCGCCATCGCCCCGCCCTGGTCGCTGACGTTCGACCGACTCGGCCCCGACAACCAGCCCCGCTGGCGCCTCGACCCCCTCGGCATCACGATCACACCGGTCGGGATGGCAGCCGAGGAACTCCACGACCTCATCCACCTCCTCGACGACATCGACCAGCCCGCCACCCCTCCGCCGGCCACCGGCCCCGATACAGCTCGCGCACCCGCAGTGCTCCCCGAGCCCTCCGCACGCTCCGCACCCTTCATCGAACCCGACTGGTCGGTCATGATCGGACTCCTCGGCCCCTTCGACAGCGTCGGACGTGACGGCCGCCGTCCTCCGCCCGACCTCGCCCGTGAACGGACGATGGAGGTCCTGGCGTGGCTCGCCACCCACCGCGGACGAACCCGTACCGACCTCGAATCCGCGCTCTGGCCTACCGGCGCTCAGGTCCGCTCCATCAACAACCAACTCGGCCGGGCCCGTTCCTTGCTCGTCTCGCTTGCGGGCGAACAGGCCCGCCAGTGGCTGCCTACCCGCCGAACGACCATCACCCTCAGCCCGGCCGTCACCACCGACCTCGACCTGCTCCACGCCCGTCTCGAACATGCTCAGACGCAGCGGGCCGACCCCGACAGCGCCATCCGTACGCTCACCGACGGCCTGGAACTCGTCCGCGGAACGCCTGCGCGCGCGCCCTGGCTCGAAGCCGAACTCGGCTCGGTCCTGACCACCACGGTCATCCGCGCCGCGCTTCTGCTTGCCGATCTCCACCTCGACCGCGGCGATACCGACGCGGTCCTCGACGTCACCCAGCGCGGACTCGCGGTCCTGCCCACCCACCCCGGCCTCTTCGCCCTGCGGCTACGCGCCTACGCCCGAGCCGGTGACCGCGCGGCCCTGCGCGCCGAGTACCAGGCGTACCTGCGTGCCGAACGCGCCGACCCGTTCTGGGACGGGACCACCGACCCCGACCTTGAAATCCTCTGCCAGCGTCTCAGCAGAATCAGGTAGCAGCAGGAACTCCCGATCACCGCCAGCGTTGTGTCGGCACGGTCGGTAAGTCCAGGCGCAGGCAGTGTGAGGCCGCGTCGCCATCGCCGGGGATGACCTCCGCGATGACAACCCGGGTGCGCCAGAGCCGTGCGGTTGCTGCCGCGAGGACCTGCCCGGAGCGTGTCCCGAGGACAACGCGCCTGAGCCTGCTGGTTTGTGAGCAGGCTGATCGCACCGCATAACCAGAGACGCCGTGCCGGCGGCAGGCAGACTCGTCGAGCGGCGGGCCCAACGCCGATCCGCGGTGCCGAACGTACCGCGGGCCGAACCAGCACGCCGGCCCGAACACGAACGTCCTCGCGAGACTCCCGGTCAGGCAACGCCAGACAGGAATTCTTCTCCGTCAAGACCAGGGGAATGCCGGGCGGACAGGCCGCTTCATGACCGGGCCCGGCGACCCTGACCAAACACACAGGACAGCCGATGACCTCCTCGGCCGCCGTGACTGGGACCTGTTCGCCGACGCGAACACACCTCGCGCTCAGCGGGATCTCGCCCAGGTACGAACGCCGTGGACCGGCCGGCGCCCCCGACGCGTCGGCGCCGAAGCACAGCACGACCGGACCCTCGGCATCGAACGCACTCAGACCCTCTGGCCCGACCACACACCGCCAGGACCGCTGCCTCGCCATGAGCAGCACCGCAGAGCCGCGGAGATCATCGACGACCTCCGCGGGCTACCGCGACCGCCCTCGCCGCTCCCCGCCGCGCGGCGGCCCGCGCTCATCGCCGCACTCACCGACGTCGCAGCACGTGCCTACAACCAGCCACCCCGCGAACAGCTCGCCGTCCTTCGGCAGGCAGCTGCCCAGCATCGCGTTGACCCCGGTCAGCTCGCGAAACTCGCCGTTGATGTCGGCACCCTTATTGCCCGCGCCGGCTACCCTGCCCGCATCCGTCCCGGCCAGCGACCCGGCCGCGGCAAACCCAGCCTGAACGCGCTCCACGGGGCGAACCTTCCGCTCGCCCTGGACACCCACCTCGCGCGAACCCACCTGCGGTGGGCCAGCACCACCTCCGACCCGGACCTCCCTCGCCTGTGGATCCTCGCCAACGGACTCACCCACGGCGTCCCCGCCCACACCATGCTCACCGTGCCCGCCACGGTCCAGGGGCCCGCCGCGCGCCTGAAGCCCACCCGCGACGACCTGATCGGCTGGTACGCCATCCAAGACGCCGTCGGCGAACTCGACGCCGCCGTACGCACCGCAGCCGAGGGTCGCCGTTGGCTCGCCACCGCAGGTGCGGGACGTGGTCACCGTGACGATGTACTGCTCGGACTTGGCATTCTCGACATCACCCACCCTGGACTGGCGTCCGCTCTCGCGCTCCGCGGCCCCGGAACGGTACGCATGGCCGAGCTGCGACGGCACGCTGAGAGGCTCCCCGTGCCGGCGCATTTCCTCGACCTCAGCGACGTCGCGCTGAAAGCCGTCTGCGATCGCAACGGCTGGCTCCTCGGGACACCCGATGAACGCCAAGCCCGCGAAATCGTCGAACGCGGCCTACCCGACGCCCTCACCGACACGGTCCGCGCCCAGCTCGCTGATTGTGACATCACCGCGCTCGCCCGCTCGGTCACCGATGTGGCGCCCACCGACCAGGATCTCGACAGGCGTCACTGGCGATGGGATCCCGCGGCCAGCGACGCCGTCCAGGTCCGCCAACTCCTCGGCGAGGCCTCCCGCGAAGCCCACGCCCGCTTCGCCGGCTGGAACATCGAACCCCGTCCCACCCGCGCCGCCGCTCTACTCGCGCGCTTCCCGGAACGCGCGGTCAGCGCCGTCGCCCTGACCGCCGCCGAACTCGCCGAGCCAGTCCACGGCCAGACACCTCAGAGGCATGAGATCGACGATCTGCACCGCGATCGGCGTCCAACGGTGCCGCGGCCGTCAGCGGCTGATCTGCCGGTTCCCGACCTCGCCCCTTGGCCAGGCCTCGATCTGTAGCCGCGGGTCTCCCTGACATGCGCAAGGGGGGACCTCATTCGATTACGGACCTCAAGCCGGTCTACACGGCACCGACCGTGGCCGCAGCCGAGGCGCGGTTCGCTGATTTCACCGAGACCTGGGGCGGCCGCTACCGGGACGTCATCCGCCTGTGGCGCAACGCCTGGGAGGCGTTCATTCGCTTTCTGGACTACGACGTCGAGATCCGGAAGGTGATCTGTACGACGAACGCGATCGAGTCGCTGAACGCCCGCTACCGGCGAGCTGTCCGTGCCCGCGGTCACTCTCCCAGCGAGGAAGCCGCGTTGAAGTGCCTGTACCTGGTCACCCGGGCCCTGGATCCCACCGGCCGTGGCCGGGCCCGCTGGATGATCAGATGGAAGCCCGCGCTGAACGCTCTCGCGATTGCCTTCGAGGGCCGTCTCACCCCGACCACCACCAACTAACCCATCACTAACCGCCACGACCGGACCCACCGGTAGTCGGACACTCTCCGACACGGCTGGCGCCGAGCCGGCGCCGACAGGCTGGGCCGTGCGTGTCGAACCGGACGACTGGCGGTCTGTCCTGGAAACGGGGGTCGGCTTTGCCATCTTCGTGGTGCCGGCCGGCCAGCCGCAGCACCCGCACCAGCGCCACGAACAGCTCTCCGTCCTGCACGCCTGGCCCGCCCTCGCCCCCGACCCATCAGCGCCTGATCGCCCGCCTCGTTGGCAGCAGTCACGGCCACGRCCACCCCAAGGGCACCGACCTGTCCGTCCACACCGCGGCAGATCCGGCGGCTGTTGCTGCCGAGATCAACGCCCGGCCCCGCAAGATTCTCGGTTGGACCACTCCGGCGAGTCAGCTCGATAAGCTCGTCGCAACACTCGGTCTCCCGGATGTTGCAACCATCGGCTGAATCCGCAATCGGACAACGGACTCCGACGATGCACCAGAGCCCCTCGGAAAAATGGCCAGTCAGCCCATCTCACATCTCTAGCTCGAGATTCCGAAGGAACTCTCACCTCTATGTGTGCTCGGCCACCACGAAATTGCACCGAGCGGCCATACCAGTACATCTAACGCCGCTGAGCCGCGGTGTAATCGAGCGAGATCGACAGCCCGGACAGATGCGACGCGGAAGCCTAATCGAGCCGAACTTGGTGTTTGGCAACAAGGACGCTACAATCGCTACATGCCCAAACTACCCGCCCCTCTCCCTGGCGAGAGGGGATCTCGCGAGAAGATCCTCGACGTGGCACTGGACCTATTCGTTATACTAGGCTACGAAAAAACGTCGCTACGCCAGATAGCTGAACAAATGAATTTCACGAAAGCGGCTCTGTATTACCATTTCTCCTCCAAGGAGGAGATTCTACTGGCACTACACCTGCGCCTGCACGCACTATTGCGCGACAGGCTGGGGGGTTTCAGTCCGGACATCGTTAGACGAAAAGAAATTTCCGTCCTGGCGAAATCCGTCATCGACCTTGTTTCTGGTAATCGCGCACTGTTCCGCCTTCACCTGCATGATCGAGTCGCACTCGAGGTGTTGCATAAAACCSCGAGCAATCCGCATGGCGACAACGGTGAGGGCGTCGAGTCCCGCTTGCTTCAGGCTTTCAATGACCCGAATATGCTACTTTCGCATCGCGTCCGGCTAGCTTGCGTTGTGAGCCTCCTTACTGTGGTACCTATCCAGCTTTCCACTCTCTTCCCCTCCGATGCCGAGAAAGATCTTAGTCAGGAGCTGAGTGGTCTGGTATGTGATATCTTGAGCTCATTGGGTAAGGTGACAGAGGTTTGGATCTGACTGCGCTCTGAAATATTTTGCCAAAGCCCGTGCCGCTGGCATGCCCGGCTTCCCCGTAACGCCATAGCGCCCCGGCCGCCGCTCTCGCCTTCGTTCACACGAACACCATCGACTAGGCCCCGCCCAGCCGGCACCGCCATCGTCACGGTCTACCTCTCCTTACCCGCCCAGGCCAAAAGATGATACCGACTGACTCATCTCATCTGATCTAGACGGATAGGGCGGTCGAGGTCGGCAGCGTCGTCTTGACCGACAGCTCACCGAGCGAGAGCGGCACCGGCAAGATTACGATCAGGGGCAGAGGAATTTCGGGTTGTCGACAAAGAACTTCTGGACGACCTCGTCGCCGAGGGGGGCGAGGCGCTCGTAGAAGTTGTCGAGCGAACGGACCAGGCCCTCCGGGTGCGGGTAGTCACTGGAGTAGCAGAACGTGTCCTGGATGTTCGGGTACCGCTGGAAGAACTTCTCTACCGGCTCGTGAGCGAGTGCGGAGACCCGGACGTTGCTGTTGATGTAGTCCGAGGGCTTGCGCGGCAGGGTGTAGGGGATCGGACGGGTCAGATGCGGGTGCCACACGTCGAGCCGCTCGGCGAGCGGGCCGAGCCAGCCCGAACCGGTCTCGATCAGCCCGAGGCGCAGATTCGGGTGGCGCTCGAAGACGCCGCCGACGACGAGTGTGGCGACGAAATTCTCTTCGGCGTGGTGGTGGCTACCGAGTATGGACACGTCGTGCAGTTCGCCGGGGATCCTGCCCCAATCGTCGAACGCCCTGTAGCCGACGCCGGCGACGGCGTGGATCGCCAGCGGCACGTTCGCCTCGGCGAGGGCCGCGTAGAACGGGTCCATCCTGGGGTGTGCTGGTGAGAGACCGCCGGTGGGCAGACCCGTGCAGATCAGCACCGCCTTCATCCCCATCGCGATCTGGCGCTGAGTCTCCTCGAGAAGCAGTTCCGGTGTGTAGCCGGAACGCCCCGACGGAATGATCCCGACGATCCGCAGCCGGTTGGGGAACTGCCTCGTGTAGGTCGCCGCCCACTCGTTGTAGGCATCGACGGCGCGCAGGGCGGTCTCTTGCTCCTCGGGTGTCGCGCGAGGGAAGCCGGCAAGTCCGCCGCCCAAAGCTGCCATGAAGGCGAAGAGCCCCATCGTCGGGAAAATCAGCTGCGTCCGGATTCCCTGCAGGTCCATCACCGTCGGCCGACGCGTCATATCCGCCGCACCGGGGGCACCGAACCCCTTGAACTCCCACACCACCTCATCGGTGATCTCCATGGTGTCGGCGGGGCTTCCGCCGTACATCTTCTCGAAAATTTCAAGACCCTGCTCGGCCGTCGGTGCCATCTTCTGGTAAAAGCCCTGGTACATCTGCCGAAGCAGCTCCCCCGGCTTACCGAAGACACTTCCCCACTGGGGGAGCGGAACTTGCTCATGGGAGTCCGTATCGATGATCTCGCCGTGTAGAGATTCGAGAGTCACGGTCATGACTTCTCCTCCTTTGGAAAATGCTGAAACACCGATGCAACCAACGCCCGATTGGTCAGACGCTCTGAGGGTAGCGCGCGATTCGCGGCCGCGTTCGCAGTCCGTCCCGGTTATCGGGACGATTCTAAGATTTGTCCGCTACAGATCTTGAAATGGTCACGGTCTGGCTCGATCCGCATCCACGCGGCGTCGGCGATCTCGCGCCGGCGCTGTTGTGTTGCGGGGAAGCTGGGCATGCGAGCGGCCCGGGCTTCTGCCGGTCAGACGGCGAGTTCGGTGAACGCGGCGGTGAGCCGAAGCTGCGGGTGGGTGTCGATTGGCGAGTTCGTAGTGGCTGCGGCGGACGTTCTGCACGAGGGCGTGTCCGGCGCTGATGGTTTGGACGGACCGCAGGCGTTTCAGCCGGCGCATCGGCCGAAGCCGTGCTTTCAACCGGCCATGATCGGATTCGATCCAGTTGTTCTCCCGAGCGGCGTCGACATGGCAGGCCTCGGGCAGCAGCTCGTCGAGGACCCGCGGGAAGACCGGCGCCTTGTCGGTCGTGACCTCGACCGGCCGGCGCCCCTGCATCAGCGCTCGAACGAAGCAGCGTCGGGCGGCGGCCTGGTCGCGTCGTTCGCTGGCGAGGACGTCGATGACCTGGCCGTGCTGGTCGACGGCCCGGTACAGGTAGGTCGAGCGGCCGGCGACCTTGACGTAGGTTTCATCGACGAACCATCTGTCCCCGGGCCGGTGTCGGCACGGCCGGGCCGCGTCGACCAGCAGGGTGTGAAGCGCTGCACCCACCGGTAGATCGTGACGTGATCGACGTGAGGAGCGCGTTCGGCGAGGAGCTCCTCGACGTCCCGGTACGACAGCGCGAACCGCAGATACCACACCGCATTGCCATGACGATCACCTCGGGTGGAAATCGGAATCCTGCGAATTTCGACGGCGGAACCGGTGAACAGCCACGACTCCTAGGGAACGAGGAGCTGACCGTTGGTGATGAAGAACTTCTCGAGGAACCGGTCGCTCACCTTCGGAGCGAGCTGCTCGTAGAAGCGCTTCATCGACCACTTGTTCCCCTCGGGGTGCGGGAAGTCCGTGGAGAAGCAGAACACGTCCTCCAGATGCGGGTAGCGCTCGAGGTGCTGTGCCACGGGTTCGAAGACGAACGGCGTAACCCGCACCTGCCGGGCGATGTACTCCGAGGGCTTGAGGGTGAGGGCCTTCGAGCCCGCCCACACCATGTTCCGGGCCGGGTCGGTGAACAGGTCCAGTCGCTCCGCCAGCGGCCCGATCCAGTACCCGCCGAGCTCGATGGCGCCGATGCGCAGGGTCGGGTGTCGCTCCAGCACACCGCCGATCACCAGTGTGGAGATGAAGTATTCCTCGGGCAGGTGCACCGTCGAGATCGACAGCGGCTCGGCGACGCACTCGGCGTCCTCGTTGAACTTGTTCATGAACTGCGGGGCTCGGGCCCACACCTCGCTCGCCAGGAAGCCGGTACCCGAACCGGCGTGCAGGGTGAGGGGGATGTCAGCTTCGGCGATCATCGCGTACCACGGGTCCAGCTCGACCGACGCCGGTGAGATCCCCAGCGGCGGCACGCCACTGGAGATGAAGAAGGCCCGCACGCCCAGATCGATCTGGCGCTTGGTCTCCGCGATCAGACCCTCGAGGGTCATCCCCGGCTTCGCGGTCGGCAGGATTCCCACCATTCGCATGCGGTCCGGGTTGTTCGAGGTGATGGCCGCGGCCCACTCGTTGTAGACCTCCACCCCCGCCCACCCGGCGGCCTTCTGCTCGTCGCTGGTCTGCGCGAACCGGTTCTGACCGCCACCGGCGGCGGCGGCGAACGCGGCGAAGCCGAACGCCGGGAAGATCAGAGCGCGCTGGATGCCCATCGCGTCCAGGACCTCGGGCCGGCGCCCGATGTCCACCGACGACGGTGCCAGCGTCCCCTTGGCCTCCCAGACCGACTCCTCGGTGATCTCCGTCTCGCCGTGATCAAGGGTGAACTTGCCGTCCCAGTCACCAGTGCGGACCTCGGCCACCTGGATCCACTCCGGAACCGCCTCGAGGAAGTGGCGCCCCGCCTCACCGAACACGTCGCCCCAACGCCCGAACGGCGTGTTCTCATGCGAGTCGAGATCGACCGCCCTGCCCTTGATGCTCTCCAACGACAACGTCATGTCCAGATCCCCTTCTCACGTTGACCACGCCACCCACGGACGTGCCCGGTTCAAACCGGTCCAACAGCTTGCTGGTGAGATGCCGATGCGACCGGTGGCATCACGGTCCGTTCCTTCGGAAGGCAATCGTTGGATTTTCGGCCGCTTTGTCACTATCGAGACTCCGCGCAATCCGGCCAAGACCGGAGCGACGGTTCCCGCTGCTGTCGAGTGACCTGGCGTGACCTGGCGCGACCCGCGAGCCGTCTCGGCGACTAGCTCCCTGCGGAGGTTGCATGGCTCCATGGAGGTCTATGTGTCGAGCATCACGGTACTAACGCAAGTCGAGTCGCGTCAAGCTTAAAGCGACTCGACTTGAGACAAGGGGGTGAGGGGTGTGAACGGTGCGGCGTCGGATCACTGGAGTGGGGCCCCATGCCAACCGCTACGCTGAACCTCGTGAGCGATGGGAGCGTCCGCAGGCGGGAGGGCGGCCGGTCGGCCCGGGTTCGTCGCGCGACCCTGGACGCGGCGATGGGCCTGCTCTTCGAGCTGGGGCCGGACGAGTTCACGGTCAGCAGAGTCGCGGAGCGGGCTGGCGTCAACGAGAGCTCGATCTACCGCCGCTGGGGGACCCGCGAAGGTCTGCTGTTTGGAGCCCTGTCCGACTACGCCGAGGAGTACCCGGTACCCGACACGGGATCGCTACGTGGCGACCTGATCGCCTTCGCCGAGGCCTTGGCCGGTTTCTTCAGTACCCCGCCTGGCGCCGCCCTCAGCCGCGCGCTCGCCGCGGCGAAGGAGAGCGCCGAACTGGGGCGGCAGCGGACGTACCATGCGCAGCTTCGCATGGACCAGTTGTTCGAGATGGTGGAGCGTGGTGTCTCTCGGGGCGAGATCGGCCCTTCGGTCGACCGGCGGCTCCTGCTCGATATGGTGATCGGCCCGTTGCACATGCGGACCGTGCTGACGCGTGAGCCCATCGATGACGACCTGCCCACAAGGCTTGTCGACGCCGTGCTCACTGGCCTCGCCGGCGCCGATCCGCAACATCCTGAGGCCCTGACGGCCGGCCGGTGATCGGCGGTCTCGCGGATACCACCCGGCGGGAGCGGTGGGTTAGCTTGACCGGGAGCGCGGGCCTGAACTCGAACCTCGCGGGCTGAGCCCCTGGCCCGAGGTCACGGGGGACTGGCCTCGTCCAACCCGGTCCGCTCGGTTCATCACGCGACGGCAATATGGCGCCGGCTGGCAATCCGCGTCAAATGACACTTAAGGTGACCGAAAGACCACTCCTGCGATTCGTGGTCGCTCCGAGGTTGCGACCGGGCCCACCTTGACGCGAGCCGACTTGCGTTAGTAGCCTGACGCCGTCCTCGTACGAGGCATGAACCCATCGGGGTGACGCGACTGCGTCAGGTGGACTCGGAAACGATGTCCTCCTGGCCGTGGCAACCTGCGATGCACGTGCGGCGGGCGCTTGGAGGGCTTCGCGCGGCGAGCTTTTTGCGTGCCGACGAAAGCGAAGACGGCAGGCGTCCTCATACAGCCTGTCCTGAGGACCTGCCTGGTCCCTGGGCACATCCAAATCGGCTTGTCGGTAGCTCCGAAGCGGGAGACTCGGGATGGCCATGACCGGTGAAGCTCTGTGGGTATTACGGCACGCAGATCACCTATATATCGCGGGAAAGTGGGTTGCCTCCTCGGGCGCCAGTCGGATCGACGTCACCGACTCGACGAGCGAGGAGGTGTTCGTCTCCGTGGCGGAGGCGCAGAAGGCCGACATCGCCCGTGCGGTAGGGGCTGCGCGCACGGCGTTCGATGATGCTCCGTGGCCTCGGCTTCCGCATGTGAGGCGCGCCGACTATCTGCGCGACATGGCCGACGCCATTCGCCGCCATGCCGATGACTATGCGCTGGTCTGGCCGCGCGAGGCCGGTGTTCTGCAAAGTCACGCCAAACAGTTCACTTTCGCGGCGGCGAGCATTTTCGATCAGTATGCTGCCTTCGCTGAGACCTTCCCGTTCGAGGAACGGCTGTCTCCGCAGATGGGTGGCTTTGGCCTGCAGGTGCAGGAGCCGGTCGGAGTCGTAGGCGCCATCATTCCTTGGAACGCCCCGCTTCTCACCGCGGCCTGGAAGCTCGCGGCGGGCTTGCTGGCTGGCTGTACTGTTGTCTTGAAGTCGTCGCCGGAGGCCCCTGGCGCGGGGTACCTCCTGGCGGAGATCGCAGACGAGATCAGTCTTCCCGATGGCGTGCTCAACGTCGTGACGGCGGACCGGGAGGTCTCCGAGCTGCTGGTGACTGATCCTCGCGTCGACAAGATCGCTTTTACCGGATCCACCGCGGCTGGCCGCCGTATCGCCTCGCTGATCGGCGGGCGACTCGGGCGTTACACACTCGAACTCGGCGGAAAATCGGCGGCTGTCGTGCTCGACGACGCAGACATCGCCGCCGCCGCGCAGGTCCTCGCGGGGGCCGAGTGTATGATCAGCGGTCAGGTCTGCTCGTCTCTTACTCGGATCATCGTGGACCGGCGCCGGCACGACGAGCTCCTGGAGGCCGTCGCCGCGGTGTTCCACCAGGTCACAGTCGGGGACCCGTTCGACTCGGCGACGCAGATGGGGCCGCTGGTGACCGAGCGCCAGCGGGCGCGAGTCGAAGGCTACATCGCGATGGGGAAGGCGCAGGGGGCGACCCTGGCGGCCGGTGGCGGCCGTCCGCCGGGTCTGGACCGCGGGTACTTCGTGGAGCCGACCGTTTTCGGCAATGTCGAGAACAGTTCCACCATCGCGCAGGAGGAGATTTTCGGGCCTGTCCTCTCTGTCATCCCCGCCGAGAACGACGAGCACGCGATCCGGCTTGCCAACGATTCAGCCTATGGGTTGAACGGGTCGGTGTTCACCGCTGACCTGGGACGCGCGAGGGCGGTCGCGGGCGAGATCCGAACCGGGTTGCTCGGCCACAACACGTGGCGTGCTGACTTCGACGTGCCGTTCGGTGGCTTCAAGCAGTCAGGCGTTGGCCGTGAGGGCGGAGTCGAGGGTCTCCGACCTTATTTGGAAACCAAGACCATCATCCTCGAAGGTCCACCAGAAGACTATTCCTGAACTCGGGAACCGGCGCGGTCGGATGCGTGATCTGCGCCATCTGACACCAGGGATCGCCGCATTTTGTGCGGCAGTGCTGTTGCGCGCCGCTGCCGAGTCCTACGAGGGGTGAATGACCGTCTGGGTGGCGCCTTGATCCGCGCCAGCGACCCCGTGAGTCCTTGTGGTCCCCGATCGGCCGACCATTGGCGAGTGACTTCTCCGGTGGGGTTCGCCGCGGTCTATTACTCCCCGAGAGCGCTTCACGTGCTCAATTCTTGTTAGTCAACCAGCGATCTTCCTGCCGGCGTAGGTAGCTAACCTTGTCGACACCCAAAGCGGGTGGCCGACGGGATAGCCTGCAGTATGGTCGATCTGGAGAAAATACCTTCCGTGCGTTTGTCTTAGGAGGACACGAACCGCTGATGAGGTCCTTATCCAGAAAGATTTGCAGCGGGCTGGCCATCGCGCTGGTTCCGGCGTTGATAGCTGCCTGTGGCGATGGTGGGTCCTCGGAGAGTCAAACGACTGTCGGCGGTGCTCCCGTCTCGATCGGTGTTATCGGCGCATACTCCGGATTCGCGGCGTCGACCTCCGGAGGCGGAGCAAAGGCGGCTTCCGCCTGGGCGGAGTCGGTCAACGCATCCGGCGGTCTCGCCGGCCGCCCGGTCAAACTGATCATCAAGGATGTCGGTAGCGCAGCGACCAGCGGTGGAATCATGGCCGCCAAGGAGCTGATCAACCAGGACCACGTTTTGGCGATCATTGATCAGGATGTTCAGGATTCAAAGTGGGTAAAGATAGCTGAAGAGGCGAAGGTTCCCGTGATCGCGGCGACCACGGGTCAGGGATCGCTGATCTCGGCTAATACGTTTCCGGTGATCCCCTCGACGATTGCGCTCGGCTACGGAATCTTCGCATCGGCGAAGCAGCTGGGATCGACCTTTGGCTTCATCTACGCCAGCGAGGTCGCCTCCGCGATCAACATGGACATGTACAAGGGATTCGCGAAGGCGGCCGGTGTATCGATGCCGGTGGTCATCGCCGTCTCCGCCGCATCGCCGGACTACACCGCGGTGTGCCAGCAGCTGATCGATGCGAAGGTCGACTCCTACGAGGTCGGAGGGGCCGCCGCGATGGTCGAGAAAGTTGCACAGCAGTGCCATCAGCAGGGTCTGAAGGCGCCACTAGTTCTTCCTGGAGCGGGCTTCGCCGAGCATTGGCTGACTGAGCCGGCCTTCAACAACGCCATGGTCGAAGACATCGTTCCCAGCGCCTCCAACGCGATCCTTCCGGCGCAGAAGGAATACCGGCAAGCCCTTGAGAAGTACGAGAGTGACTTTGTTGGGCAGCCTACCGACAACTCCTTTGCGGAGACCGGGTGGACCAGTGGTAAGATGATTGAGGTGGGCGTCGGGAAAATCGAAGGTGAGCTGACTCCCGCGAAGTTGCAGAGCGCGCTTCACACGGTCAAGGACGAGACGCTCGACGGTCTGGTTCATCCCACCACCTACAAGGCGGGGCAGATCACGACCAATCCCTGCTGGTTCAACTGGAAAATCGTGGACGGAAAGGCCGTCCCTGTCAACGACTCGAAGCCTGTGTGTGCACCCACCGAGGTAATTCAGCCTGTGATCGAAAAACTGCAGAAGGCCCTCGGCGGCTGACGTCAGCGTAGGCGCGCCGCATCCGCGTCGCCTGCATATGCGTCCTGCGGCCAGGATGTCACCTCAGACATCCTGGCCGCGGTCTTCTGCGCCTCGAGACCGCTGAGCCGACCATCGATGCCACCTACCTGTCGCTGGTGCCTGCGATCTGGAGACCGACGAGTGCCCGGTAGGCGGCGGCGTCATCGAAGCCGGTCAGTGTCCGTAGCTGGCCCTGTTGGATCGCGGCCATTACCAGCGCGGCGACGGCTCCGAGGAAGGCCAGGTCCACGGCGTGTCCTGGGCTGGCCGCGTCCCGAACGAGACCTTGGATGCGGGTGGCCGCGATAGCGATGTTCTGGTGTTCTGAGCCTTGCGGCCAGCTACAGCGCCCGTCGCCGACGACAACCCGGCGACGCAGTCACACGATCGTCACGAAATCGGAGAGCCATGCGGACCGACAATGTCTCGGCCATCGTCACCGGAGCCGCGTCCGGACTCGGCCATGCCACCGCCAGCGCGCTGGCCGGTCGCGGCGCCCGCGTCGTCGGGCTCGACCTGGACGTCTCCCAGGCGCCCGCGGTCGACGGGGTCACCTACGTCAAGACCGACGTCACCAACGAGGCCGAGGTCCGTCACGCCGTCGCGGTGGCCGCCGAGCAGGGGCCGCTGCGCGTCGTGGTCAACTGTGCCGGCATCGGCCCGTCGGCCCGCATCCTCGGCCGGGCCGGTGTCCACGATCTCGGCCTGTACGCCAAGGTCATCCAGGTCAACCTGATCGGCACCTTCACGGTGCTCGCGCTCGCCGCCGAGGCGATCGCCCAGACCGCGCCGCTGGAGCACGGCCAGCGCGGCGTCATCATCAACACCGCCTCCGTCGCCGCCTTCGAGGGCCAGATCGGGCAGGCCGCCTACTCGTCATCCAAGGGCGGAGTCGTCGGCCTCACCCTCCCCGCCGCCCGGGACCTGGCGCAGCACGGCATCCGGGTGAACACCATCGCCCCCGGCATCGTCGAGACCCCCATGCTCGCCACGGTCAGCGACGAGTTCCGTGCGGGCCTCGCCGCGGGGGTGCCGTTCCCGCACCGCCTCGCCAACCCCTCCGAGTACGCCGACCTCGCCCTGTTCCTGGTCGAGCACGACTACATCAACGGCGAGACCATCCGCATGGACGGCGCCCTGCGCATGGCCCCCCGCTGACCGGACACCGAAACTCATCGGGCGTCGAGCGCGCGCCGACCCGGCGTCGACGGCGAATGGGTGACGGGTGGGTCCAGCGCTTCACACCCGGCTGGTAGACACATGGCCGGTGGCCCATCGGACGCATGGCTCGGGGCCGCACCCACGGAACTCGCCCCTCCGTCTGATCATCGTAGACCGAGCACGCGAGGCACGTCGGATCATCCCGGGTGCACAGGTGGTGCCGTGCAGCGGATTGGGCGCCTCGGACCAACGTCGCACTCGCTCGCCGGATGATCCCGAGGCGCAGGTCAGGCCGTTGGGCACCGCCCGTCCCATGCCGAGGCCCCTCTCCGGACCATGTGGCACCCCGGTCAGCATGTCGGTCGTCGCCAGGCGAACAGCCGTACGCTCGCTCACGACCGTCGGCACATCGGATCGGGAGACCCTGGTGACCCAACCGGCACGGAGAGCGCGGCAGTCCACCCGAGAGCGGCAGGAGACGATCCTCGCGGCCGCCCTTGATCTTTTCGGGCGGCGCGGCTTCGACGCCGTAGGAATGCGTGACGTAGCGGATGCCTGTGAGCTCAGCGCGACGGGTATCTACCGACACTTCCCGAGCAAGGAGGCTCTGTTGGTGGGTCTCTTCGACAGGCTCAGCGACAAGATCGCGACAACAATGCGGGACGCATCACGCGAGGGAACACCCGGGCTTTCCTTGGCGCTGATGATTCGATTTCACGCCGCCCTGGTAGTTCGCGAGCCGACGATGGTTCCCATTTACCAGGGACAGCAGTCCGCGCTTCCGCCTGAGGAACGCGAGCGTTTCCGGCGACTTCTGYGTTCCTACCTGGCGATGTGGACCAACGCGCTCTTGGAGCTGAACCCCGCTCTCGCTCCTGGTGTCGCGCGGACCACCGTGGTCGCCGCCTTCGGGACGATGAACGGCATCGCCTACCACTCAAGCAGCCTCTCTCCTCGCGCGCTCGAGCGACTCGTCGCCGAGCTCGCCTGGCGCACCCTCGGACAACCACAGCTGGCGCCCGCCACCGATGCGCCTGATCCCGCTCGTGTGGGCCCGGTTCGGCCAGAGAAACTCAGGCCGAACCGGACCAGTTGACGTCAGATGGTCAGAGCCACTCCTGGAGTACCTCCTCCGTGTGTTCACCCGGGCGGGGCGCGCCGCGGGAGACGGAAGCGGGCGTCCGGCTGAACCGCGGCGCAGGCGCGGGCTGGATGAGTCCGTCGACGTTCTGGAACACATCTCTCGCCATGTTGTGCGCATGGGCTGGGGCGTCGCGCAGCGACAGCACCGGGGTGCAGCATGCGTCCACTCCCGCGAACGTCTGCATCCACGCGTCACGGGTCCTCGTCCCGAAGATCGCCGCGAACCGCTCGCGGAGCGCCGGCCACCGCGTTCGATCCCACTGAGGTGCCGCGGCCATGGAAATTTTCAGACCAGCCAGCAAAGCGGCGTAGAACTGGGGCTCGACGGCGCCGACGGCGAGCCACTGCGCGTCGGCTGTCCGATAGGTGTTGTAGAAATGCGCTCCCGAGTCGAGGATGTTGGTTCCGCGTTCGTCGGACCAGAGGCCCCGGCCAAAGAATTCGTACACGGACGTCATCAACAGCGCGGTGCCGTCGACCATCGCGGCGTCCACGATCTGGCCCTTCCCAGAGCGCGCGGCCTCGACGAGCGCAGAGACTACACCGAGGGCCAGCAACATAGCGCCGCCGCCGAAATCGGCGACGAGGTTGAGCGGAGGCACGGGGCCGCTGTCAGCTGTTCCCACGGCATGCAGCGCCCCGGTGAACCCGAGGTAGTTGATGTCGTGACCTGCGGACTGGGCGAGAGGGCCGGTCTGGCCGAATCCGGTCATTCGGGCGTAGACCAGCCTCGGATTACTTTCTGTGCAGACCTCGGGGCCGAGGCCCAGCTTCTCCATGACCCCGGGCCGGTACCCCTCCATGAGAGCGTCAGCCCGACAGATCAACTTCAGCGCGGTGGCTCTCCCCCCGGGAGTCTTGAGATCGGCGAACACCGACCTTCGACCGCGGCTGATGACCTCGGTGAGGTCGACAGAACCGTCGGGTGCCGGGCGTGCGGGACGGTCGATCCGCACGACGTCGGCCCCGAGGTCGCTGAGCAGAAGTCCGCAGAACGGCACTGGACCGATCCCGCCCATCTCGACGATCCTGAGCCCGCTCAACGGGCCCGAACGCACCGCGGTCACCGACGCGACCCGAAGACGGGCACGCGTTTCTCGGTGAAGGCCGCCAATCCCTCGCCTGGATCACCGGCAGCAAGGTGCGCTTCGGTCAGTGTCAGCTCCCGCCGGGCGGCCAGGTCCCAGGTAACCTCGCCGCCTTCATTGACCATTTGCTTCATTCTCGCGAGGCCGGACGGACTCCGCGTCGCCAGCGTGGCCACCAGCGCCGAGGTCACCGTGTCCAGCTCCTCAGCCGGCACGGCGCGGTTGACCAGGCCCAGCTGGTGGAGCTGCTCACCGGTGAAGGCCTCGCCGAGGAACAGCATCTCCTTCGCCCGGTAAGGCCCGAACGCCCGAGTCAGGGCATTCGCTCCGCCTATCGCCGGCAGGAGCCCGAACCTGGAGTGCCCGTCGGCGATCCTGGCCGTGGTTGCGGCAAGAATCAGATCACAGCAGAGCGCCAGCTCCAACCCACCGGCGACACAGTGACCATTAATCGCTGCGATCACAGGCTTTGATAGATCTCGAATCGAGCGGAGTACCTTGGTCAGCGGCTGTAGAAAGTACTCGACAATCGCCGCCGGGCTGTCCAGTGACTGAATGAACCTGAGGTCGGCGCCGGCGCAGAACGCATCCTCTGTGCCGGTCACCACGACGGACCGAGCCCGGCTGTCGCGCTGCGCCGTATCGATGGCTGTGCCGAGGTCCGAGATCAGGTCAGGGTCTAACGCATTGCGTCGCTCGGGTCTGGTGAGAATGATCCATGCACCGCCGTGCCGGATCTCGTACCGCAGCGTGCCGAATTGGCCGTCGGACATGCTCAACCGTCGATCAGCTCGAAGCTGAAGTCGGTGATACGTCCCTCGGGGCTGTCGACGAACTTGACCCTGACGCGCGTTCCTGGTGCCATGAGAAGCATCGCGGCGTCCAGATCGGAAAAATCAATTCCGTCGACATAGTTCGCGATCGCAGAGTCGACGCCGTCGAGTCGGACGAACGCGATGGCGACCGGCGGAGGTCGCTTCCCTTCGAAGCCGCGCACCACGATGGTCGAAGCCTCGATGGTGCCTTCGCTGCCGGCCTCCTTCCAATCGTCGCAGGGCTCGAAGGTACGTTCGCAGAACGCGCGTGGCGGCAGGTAGCTCATCTTTGATGCAGAGCAGTGAGAAGCGAGAATCCTGCCGTCCCGCAAGCCCTGGAAGAACTCCCCGGCGATCTCGCCGACCGCGTAGTCGTAAGTGAGGATAATCTCGTCATGCACTACCGGGTGGAGATCGCTCCTGTTTGTGTTCATCCGAGCTCCTCGCTATTTGTGGCGATCATCGAAGGTCGTCGCCGAAGACGGTGAAATTTGCAAACTGTGCCATCCCGCCGAGTGCGGAGGAAATGGAACGGTGAACTCCGGAAACCTGTAGATCGCCTGCGGTGCCCATTACCTGGTTGGCCGCCTCAATGGCCCTGATCAGCCCGGTGACCCCGATCGGATTGCTGCACAGGGTACCGCCGGACGGGTTGACCGCGACTGCTCCGCCGTGCATGTCCCACATACCGTCGGCATCAAGGAGTGCGGCCTTGCCCTTCTCGCAGAATCCAAGCTGCTCGAGTTGCGCGTACCCGAGCAGGGTGTACGGGTCGTAAAACTCTGCGACTTGGATCTGGTGAAGAGGGTCGGTGATGCCGGCACGCCGCAGGGCTTCGGCCCCGGCCGGGCCTGCGACGCCGAGCTCGCCGCAGTCGGAAAACGCGGTCGGCACCATCCTGTCGCCCAGCCAGTAGGTGTCCGATCGACTGCCGATCCCGTTTATGAACGCCGGTCTCGACTGGAAGGCCTCGATGATCTCCGCGTTCCCGATGACCATCGCGGCGCTTGCTGACGAGCGCGGGCAGATGTCGTAGAGCTTCAGCGGATAGGCGATCATCGGTGACGCCATGACGTCGGCCACGGTGATGTGACCCTTGAGATGCGCGTTCGCATTTGCTGTGGCATTTCCTCGCTGCCGGACTGCGGCCCGCGCTAGATCCTCCTGTGTGATCCCGTACTTGGCCATGTATCTGCTGCACATCAGGCCGACTGTAGTATTGGTCGACAGCGGCATATCGCGTTCGTAGAACACGTCGAACGTGAGGTTGAGGATTTCCTGAGCGTCAGGCGTCTCATCGAGGCGTTCGGCGCCGACGATGAGGACCGATCGGTACATTCCTGAGCGCACGAGTGAATATCCGGCGTGGACTGCCGATCCACCTGTCGATCCGCCGGTGTGGACGCGGAAGAACGGCTTGCCGGCGCTGAAGACGTGATCGATCGACCAGCGATCCGCGTCGGCCACACCCATGAAGAACGTCGGCGCCATGGAGAAGACAACGGCGTCGATGTCATCCGGTCGCATGCCGGCGGCCCTCAGCGCACCGGCTGCGGCCTGCTGTGCCTGCTCGACGTAGGTGACCTCGGGGTGCCGTGACCTGGCCGGCGTCTGGAAGGTTGAGATCACTCCCACTGGAACCTCTTGGGCGACCGTGGTCACAGCTCACCAACCCCGTCCATGATCACGAAAACGTTTCCTTGCTGGGCAAAACCGTGACAGCTGTGGGCGACGGCCCGACGGGCATCCGGCACCTGGACAGCACCGGCCCGCTGGCTTACCTGTAGTACCGCCTCGACCGCGTTGACCAGACCGGTCGCTGTCGCCGGATTCTGCGCGTACACACCCCCTGAAGGAGAGATCACCGCCTGACCGAAGTCGAGGCCGCGGACGTATGCGGCCTCGTGGAACACGGTCGGGCACTCGAGCTCGACGATGTCGGGCGGCCGCGTGGCGCCGGCCATCCGGGTAGCCGCCGCCCATGACGTGCGCGCCGATCCGAGTGCGGCGAGTCGTTCGCGGTCGAGCCGGTAGGAGTCGTTGGCCCAACCGACGCCGGAGATTCGAGCCAGGAGACGATGGCCCCTGTTGCGAGCAACCCATCTGCCGGAGGCGACGACGAGACAGGCGGCGCCGTCGGTGAGAGCTGCGCGATGCGAGCCGCGGATCGGCGTCACGAGGTAGTCGGCGTCCGCCACCTCCTGTGCAGACGGAACGGCTTCGCCCAGGCCGCGCGGATTGCGTTGAGCCCGTCTGTAGCCTGCCCGCACACGATCGGTCAGCTCGGAGGTGCCGATGGCGAATTCCGCGGTGACGGCCTGGGCGAACAACGCGTCGGCGGCCTGGTCGTCCAGCCCGAGGTCACGGGTGAAGAAGGGATCGCTGCGCAGGTTCATCACGGTTGGGAAATCGGTTTTCGACGATTTGCACCAGCTGGCTACGAGTCCGAGGTCGAAGTCGCCGGAGGCATGTCGGGCCGTCGCGAGGCAAAGCGCCGACAGCCCTGCGTCGCTGACTCGGATCTCATCTGTCTGATACGCCCCCGCTGGGGCTGCCATGAGCATGCTCGAGATAGGACGTCCGTCCAGCTCGTCACACGCACCCAGGGTGACGTTGTCGAGGTCGCGACGGCGGACGCCCGCATCGTCGAGGGCGGCTCGAGCGGTGTGGTAGACGAGTTCCTCGAGCCGTACATCGTCACGTCGTGGCGCCGGCGGAGCCATCGCGACACCGAGAACGAATACATCAGGCAAGGCGGAAGTCCTCCCGGAATGCGGACCGATATTGATTCACGTGCCCGCGACGCGCCGATCGTGTCCCTGCCAATGCGGCTCGCGTAGGGACCGACGCATCAGCTTGCCGACTGGCGAGCGTGGCAGCGGATCGCTCTGGAACTCCACTCGCGACGGCTTCTTGTATGAGCCGAGTCGTTCCGCGACCAGATCCTTGATGTCCGTCGCATTAACCGTCGCGTGCTGGGCGACGTTGCACACGGCCATCGGGGTCTCGCCCCAGACCGCGTGCGGAATACCAAATACCGCGACCTCGAGCACTTCCGGATGGCTCGCGATGACGTTCTCGATCTCGCCTGGATAGATATTGAAGCCGCCGGAGACGATCATATCATTCTTGCGGTCAAGAAGGTAGAGATATCCATTGGCGTCGATCCGCCCGATGTCGCCGACGGAGATCCAGCCGTCCCTGATGCGCTGGGTCGTCTCCTCGGGAGCGTTGTAGAACTCGGTGGCGGAGGTGTCACTGCGTACCCAGATCTCGCCTTCGCCACCTTCGGAAATCGGGTTGCCGCCGTCGTCGCGTATCTCGAGTTCGGCCCACGGAAAGATCCGGCCCGCCGCGCGGAGCGGCGTCGAGCCGGACACGTCTGCGAACCATTCACGGGGGCCCATTCCTGCTGTCGGACAGGCCTCGGTTCCTCCGTAGAGTTGCCAGAGACGGGTGTCTCCGAAAACCGCCCGTGCTCGGCGGATCGTCTCCTCCGAGATGGGGGCCGCGCCGACGAACAGGACCTTGAGCGCGGAGAATTCCCTGCGTTCCACACCTGGAACCCGTGTGAGACGGCTGAGCAGCGTCGGCGGCACGAACGCATAGGCGATGCCTTCGCGCTCGAGTACGTCGACTACGTGCTCCGGGGTGGTGTCGTTGGGAATCACCTGTGTCCCGCCTGCGGCCCAGACCGGGAGCAGGGTATATCCCGATGCGTGGGAGATCGGCCCGACATGCAGGATGGGATCCCCCGCGCTGGGGGCGGGGAAGAGATAGAACCAGTCGCGGGCGCCACGCCACCATCGCTCGTGCGTGAACGCGACCGCCCTGGGCAGTCCGGTGGTCCCGCCGGTGTGCCGGATCACGAACAGGTCGTCCGGGTGCACCACCGGGTTGGGGTCGATCGGCGACTGCTCGGAGAGCCAGGCCTCATAGCTGTCATCGTGGATGATGACCTGTTCAAGCGTAGGGACAGCCTCGAGCACGCCGTCGAGTTCATGTGCGTGTGCCGCGTGGACGATCACCGCCCGGGCTCCGGTGTTCGTCAACATCTGGACATGACTCTCGACCCGATTCCGCAGATACAGCGGTACCCGGCATAAGTTGGCCGCCGCGGCACCGAGATACATGTCGATCGCGGCGATGCTGTTGTTCTCGAGGACCGCTACCTTGTCTCGCTCCTTGATCCCCTGTGCTGCCAACCCGTTGGCCAGCCGGATCGCTCGGTCCCAGGCTTGGCCAAAAGTGATCCGCTGTTCGCCTTCAACGATCGCAACACGGTGCTCGTTGTGCCAGACACTACGTCGTAAGACGGTCCGAACGTCCATGGAAGTCACCCATCACTCGTCGGTGAGTCTGGCCAGAAGGTTAACCGCTGTTCGCATAGACGGGAAGAGCTTCGGTAGGAGACGGGCTGCGCCCCTGCGGTCGAGTCGCTGGTCCGCGGCGGACTGATGATCGGGGAGAGAGCAGTTTCGGCGGAGCCGCCGGCGATCCGCTGGTGGCATGGCTGACCCGTACCGCATGCATGGCGCGCCGAGCAGCGGACCGGAGTACGAGCGCGGTGAGCTCGGCGGTTGCGGCGAGCCGGGAGTGCGGCGTGGACTACTCCCGTCGACACGGCGTCCACCCGACTCCAGCGGTCCTGATCGATTCTGCGACCAGCGACTTCCAGGTCCGCTCCCCTGGGGCGCAGCCTCCGCCCGACCGGACGCCGCTGTCCCGATATCCGGGACGCGCGTATCACCGATCTGCTCACGAGGCCTCTAATTTGTCGAGGAGGCAAGCGGAGCGATCAAGGTGGGAGGCGGTTGCTTGAGCACGGCGCCAAGGGCTCACGGGGGACGAAAGGTGGAGCCACGAATGGGGCCGGTGACGCTGTGAACTCCGGGCCCTGGATCTGCGTGTGGTTTCTGCCTCTCTCCGTGATCGACCGCGGGCGGCGTGCCCCAGCTGATTGAGATTCCGCTGTGGAGAAATGTGGATGGCTGGCCGGAGCGTTGGCGTCGCGCCGGTCCGGAGTTTTTGTCCGTGCCAATTATTCTTGCCGGTGCCTCCTCGGGTGAGCTTTAGTCTGTCGGGGTGGCCGACATCAGGGGGGTTGTTTCAGTGGCAGGGTCTGATGGAAGTTTCTTATTCGGTGCGTCGCCTCCTTTGCGGGTAGTCGCGACGGTGATCAGTGCGGCGACGCTGGCGCTGAGTCTCACGAACTGCCGGAGCAACGAAGAGGAGAGTAATTCCTGCCCGCTTCGGGTGCCCGGAGTGACGTCGACGGAGATCGCTATCGGTGCGGTCCTCAGTGACACCGGGGTAGTCGCTGGACCTACAGAGGGATTCCGGGCCGGAATCGATGCGCGTCTGGCGCTCCAGAACAAGGATGAAGGTGGCGTATATGGTCGCCAGATTTCCTATGAATGGCTGGACGACGGTTCCAAGCTGAACCTCAACAGGGTCGCGAGCGAAAAATTTGTGAACGACGGCAAGGTCTTTGGATTGATTGAACCGCCGATCACCTCCAGTGATTCGATTCCCCTGCTCAGCCAGAAGGGAATACCGGTCACCGGCCTCGGGGGCACCCCCTACTGGAGTGACGCAAGTAACATGTTCTCATGGTACTACGTCGGCAATGGTTCTTCCACGACCTGGGGTGAGTACATACGTAGCATGGGAGGTACCCGTCTCGCGCTGATCACCTCGTCGTTGAAGACCGCCCTTGCGGGCGTCAACCGCCAGTTGCTCGCGAGTCTAAAGGCGAGTGGAGTCGAGATCGTGAAAATAATTGATCTCGACAATTCTCTCCACAATTACCGCGCGCTCGCAGAGCAGATCAAGGCGGCCGACGTCGATGCGATTGCAGGGGTGTTGCTGCCTGAGGTGGCAACGCAGCTGCTGCCGGAGTTGAGGCAGATTGGTATTGGACTCGGCGGGAATCTGAAGGTCGTGCTTTCGGCGGCAGGCTACGATTTAGACCAGCTCGGCTCGGGTGCACAGGCCCTTGTTGGCGTGTCGCTTGCGACCGGGTTCAAGCCGTTCGAGCTGAACACGCCGGGACAAGTACGATTCTCGAAGGCGATGGTCGACTATTCTCCGGAAGTCCGGTCCACAGCAGAGGACAGTGCGATCTACGGTTGGCTYGCCGCTGATCTTTTCATCCGAGGCCTCGAGGTCGCCGGTCCCTGTCCGACTCGGCAGTCGTTTATCACGAATCTACGCCGCGTGACTGACTATGACGGCGCCGGGCTGACCCCGGACGATCGGATCAACCTCTCGACCAACTACCGCGAGACATCCACCTGCCACCAGTTCGTTCAGATTAGTCCCGACGCCTCTCGATTCGCACCAATGAACGAAGGCAGGCCTTACTGCGGTACCGCGATCAGCCCGCAGCAGACAGACATGCTGGTTGGGACGTCGTGAGCTCCGCGGATTCCACGGCGGAAGAGTCGAGGAGAGGCCGAAGTCGGAACGTCCGCACCTTTGCCAGCTGATCGACCAGGCGTCTGGCGCTTTCTTTGAAGGCGCCGGAGTCATCGGGCTGGATCAGACCGGTGTGGACAGTGTCGTCGTCGCCCAGCCGGTCGTGGGCGAGGCGATGTCGGCCGGCCTGGCCGCTGCCCTCGACGGCGGCGGCCCGGGCGCGGGCGAACGGCGGGCGCACCCAATCCAGCCGGCTTACCGAGGGCGGAGGTACCGCCTGTGAGTTCGCCTCCCTTCCAGCGGGAGTCGGACGTGCGGCAGGTGTGGCAGGTTACAAACGGGAAGACTCGACGGAGTTTTCACCGGATGCTAGCCTGCGAATCGAATGTTAGCGATGACTAACCGGATTTGCGTTGTGTGAGCGTTCACTGAAACTCCAGGTCGGAGGGTCAGGTGGGCGCTGGTCACGACGCGCTCGGGATGCTTTTTGTGTTCGACGGATGGCTGGTCGGAGTCGTGCGGTCCTGACCGCATCGTTTGTGTGGTGTTCGTAAAGTACGGTCTCTCGCCGGAAAAACGCTGAGTCGAGCCCGGCGAGAGGAGCGAGCGGCTTCCATGAATACCACTGCCAGTGCCGTCTGGTGCGCAAGGGCCCGCGGGACGAGAGCAGGGAAGAAGGCCAACGGTGGAGACCAGTTTCGACCTGTACCAGCTGCCGGACGAGCACCTCGCGCTGCGCGCGGCGGTCCGTGACCTCGCTGACAAAGAGATCGCTCCGTACGCGGCCGACGTGGACGAGGAGGAGAGATTCCCGCGGGAAGCCTGGCAGGCCCTGACGAAGGCCGGTTTCGCGGCCGTGCACATTCCGACCGAGTACGGCGGCCAAGGGGCCGACGCGGTCGCGGCGTGCATCGTGATCGAGGAGGTCGCCCGCGTCTGTGCGTCCAGCTCGCTGATTCCCACGGTGAACAAACTCGGCACCACCCCGATCATGTTGTCGGGCTCGGAGGAGCTGAAGAGGCAGGTCCTGCCGTCCATCGGAGCCGGCGAGGTGAGTGCCTCCTACGCGCTCTCGGAACGGGAGGCCGGTTCTGACACCGCATCGATGCGGGCCAGAGCCAGCCGCGACGGTTCCGATTGGATTCTCAACGGCACCAAGTGCTGGATCACGAATGCCGGTGTCTCGACCTGGTACACCGTCATGGTGGTCACCGACCCGGACGCCGCCCGCAAGGTCGACGGCATCTCGGCCTTCGTCGTGCACAAGGACGACCCCGGCTTCGAGGTCGGTTCGAAGGAGCGCAAGCTCGGTATCAAGGGGTCCCCTACTCGGGAGATCCATTTCGTCAACTGCACGATCCCCGGTGATCGGATCATCGGCGAGCCCGGCACGGGTCTGCGCACCGCGCTGCGCACCCTCGACCACACCCGGCCGACCGTCGGCGCGCAGGCCGTCGGCATCGCGCAGGGCGCGCTGGACGCGGCGATCGGCTATGTGAAGGAACGCCGCCAGTTTGGCCGCCCGATCGCGGACAACCAGGGAGTTCAGTTCATGATCGCAGATATGGCGATGAAGATCGAGGCCGCCCGCCAGATGGTCTACGTGGCCGCCGCCCGCACCGAGCGCGGCGAGCCGAACCTCGGGTTTATCACCGCCGCGGCCAAGTGCTACGCCTCCGATGTCGCCATGGAGGTCACCACCGACGCCGTCCAGCTCTTCGGCGGCGCCGGCTACACCCGGGACTTCCCGGTCGAACGAATGATGCGCGACGCGAAGATCACCCAGATCTACGAAGGCACCAACCAGATCCAGCGCGTGGTCATGTCCCGTCAACTTCTCAAAGGCTGATCAGGTGGTACACCGCGAACGGGCGGCGGATGGGCCCGGAGAGCCCGCCGTTGGAGCCCGTCAGCTGGGCTGAGATCCGATCGACTGGCACCGTCGGCTCCACCGCTGATGAGGGACGTCGCGTTGCCGAGCGCTCATCGGCGGGCTGTCGAGGCGAATGACGAGACACTCTGCGTTTCGCGTTGCCGAGCCCTCTACAGCGCAAGGGAGGCCTCGGCCTCTCTCCCGGCTGGGACGGGGCCCGCGGTGGCGCGTGCCGGGAGCAGGAGGCAGAGCGGGACGGCGGCGGCGGTGAAGGCGACGGTCCACCAGAAGGTGTCGGCATAGGCGCTGGCGAGAGCGCCGGCGGTGTGGGCGCCGCTGGCGGTGTGCTGGAGGATCATGGCGAGCACGGCCGTGCCCATGGAGCCTCCGATCTGCTGGGCGACGCGGGTGATGATGCTCGCGTGAGGGATCTCCTCGTGACCGAGGCCGACGTAGGCTGCGCCGGTGAGCGGGATGGTGGCCAGACCCATGCCCGCGCCGCGGATGAGGAGCGCGGCCATGAGCAGGATGTTGCTGGTGTCAGCGGTGACGAACGCGAAGGGCACCGTGGCGACGGCGACGGCCGCGAAGCCGGTGAGGGCGACCCAGCGGGGCCCGAAGCGGTCGGTGTATCTGCCGGCGATGCCACGGGAGAGCAAGGTTCCGACGCCTTGTGGGATGAGCAGGAGCCCGGCCCCGAGGGCGTCCTCACCGCGGACCTGCTGCCAGTAGAGGGGAAGCAGGAGCATCGCCCCGTAGAGGGTCGCGCCGGTCAGGAATCCCAGTGCGGATGAGGACGCGAGGGCTCGGTGGCGGAACAGGCGCACGTTGACGACAGCGGCGCCGGCGCGGGGGRGAGCCCAGGCGATGAAGGCCGCGACCAGGACGAGCCCGGCGAGCAGTGGCACCAGGACCTCGGCGCTGGCGAACCCGCCTGCCTMGGTCACCTGGGAGAGGCCGTAGATGACGGCGGCGACACCGGGGGAGAGCAGGAGCAGCCCGACGGCGTCGAGGCGGGTGCGGCTGCCGGGGGCGGGCCGGTCGTCGGGGAGGTTGCGCAGGGCGAGCCAGCCTCCGACGACGCAGAACGGGACGTTGACGAGGAACAGCCAGCGCCAGTCGGCGAGATGCAGGATCACTCCGCCGAGGACCGGGCCGAGGATCGGGCCCAGCGTGGCCGGAAGAGTGATCGTGGCCATGACCTTGCCGATGTTCTGGCCCCGCACGGCCTGCATGATCAAAGTGATCATGAGTGGCATCATCACGCCGCCACCGATGCCTTGGACCACGCGGAAGGCGATGAGGCTCGGTGCGTCCCAGGCGAGCGCGCACAGGATCGAGCCGGCGAGGAACACGCCGAGGGCCGCGATCCACAGCCGCTTGCCGCCGATCGCGGACTGGGCCCAGCCCGCGATCGGAATGGTGACGAACATCGCGAGCAGGTAGCCGGTGCTGACCCACTGGATGCTGGAGATCGAGGCGTGGAGCTCGCGGCCGAGGTCGTTGAGCGCGACGCTGACGATGGTGGTGTCGAAAACGACGGCCAGTGCGCCGACGATGATGGTGAACGCCATCCGCCACACGGCGGGGTCGATGTCCGCGGTCGCGGTCGCGGCCGGGGTCTCGGTCTGGCCAGTACTCACAGGCAGCCACCTAAGATACAGAGGTGTTTCCTAGCGACTTCGAGGATAGGTCGCATCTATAAGACACACAACTGTGTCTAGTGGGAGTGGGGGAAGTCATGACCGAGCGGCGACGCGGTGCGGCCCTCGAGGCCGCTCTGCTCGAGGCGGCCTGGGACGAACTGGCGGAGAACGGCTACGCCAGCTTCACGATGGACCGCGTCGTCCAGCGCGCGGGCACCAGCCGTCCGGTGCTCTACCGCCGCTGGCCCGACCGACGTGCTCTGATCCGAGCTGCGATCGTCCACATCACCAGGCGCAACCACATCGAGACGCCCGACACCGGCAGCCTGCGCGGCGACATCCTGGCCGTCATGCGCGAGGCCAACGCCACCCGCCTCCAGCTGGCCACGGCCATGAGCGTTCACCTCGCCGGGTACTACCAGGAGACGGGCACCAGCCCCGCCGACCTGCGTGACGCCATCACAGCCGGCCGGGAGGGATCAACCGAGGTGATGTTCACCCGCGCCGTAGCTCGCGGCGAGATCGAACCCGACCGGCTCACCGACCGGATCAAATCGCTGCCCTTCGCGCTCCTGCGCCATGAGTTCCTCATGACGCTCGCTCCGGTGCCTGACGAGACCCTCGAGGAGATCGTCGACACGATCTTCCTGCCGCTGGTGCGCCGCGGCGCACCAACCGAGGTCTGAGGCCCGAGACACGGGCAGTCGGACGGTGCCGGGATCCTACGACCGGTTCACTCGCCGGTGAACCGGGGCTGGCGCTTCTCCAGGAAGGCGAGCGCGCCCTCGCGCAGGTCCCGAGACGACGGGCAGCGGGCGATGGCCTCGGTGGCCAGCCCCCGGGCCGCGGACTGATTATCCTGCCCGGTGCCCTGACCGCGCACAGCCCGGATGGACGTCTTGGAAGCGCGTACCGACAGCGGGGCGTTCGCGGCGATCATGGCGGCCACCTCGTCCACGACCGGTCCGAGATCGTGCGGTTCCACGACCCGGTCGACCAGCCGAATCGCCAGGGCCTCACGGGCCGTCAGGCGTCGTCCGGTGAACAGCATGTCCCCGGCGGCCGCCGGGCCCACCGTCTCAACGAGGGCGGCAGTCTGATCGAGTGGGTAGCCGACCCCCAGCCGAGCAGCGGGGATACCCAGGACGCTCTCGGTGTCCGCGAAGCGGAGGTCGGCGCCGAGCGCCAGCGCCATGCCCGCCCCCAGGCAATAGCCATGAATACGGGCGATGATCGGCATCGGTAGCGCCGAGAGCTGGGCGAACAACCTGCTCGCCGCCGCGTCCACGATCGAGAAGGCTCCTTCCTCAGGCCCGGTCGCACCGTGCGCCGGGCGGCGAAACTCGCCGATGTCGGCGCCGGACGCGAACGCCTGGGTACCGGCGCCACGCAGGACGACGACCCGTACTGACGGATCGTCACCCAGCGCGCCCAGGGTCCGCGCGAGGTCGGCCATGAGCGCCGCTGACAGCGCGTTGCGCCGGGCCGGATTGCTGAACTCGACGGTGGCGACGGCGTCCCGGATCTGTGTCCGCACCTCCGCCGGCGTCTGCGTGGCCGTCATCGCGACTTCTCATCGACGAAGCGGTTCCGCAGCGAGCCGACGCCCTCGATACGGACCTCGAACTCGTCGCCATGGCGCAGCAGGACCTTGGGGTCGCGCACGAAGCCGACGCCCGAGGGGGTTCCGGTGAGGATGAGGTCACCGGGTTCCAGAGTCATCACAGTGGTGATGTAGCTGATCAGCTCGGGGATGCCGAAAAGGAGACTGGACGTGCGGTCGTCCTGCATGACCTGGCCGTCGAGCAGACCAGTGATCGCGAGGTCAGGACGGCTTCCGCCGAGCTGAACGGCGGGCACGACGACGGGGCCGAGTGGCGTCAGGCCGTCCCACGCCTTGCCCGCGGTGCGCTGGGCGGTGTGGAACTGGAAGTCGCGTACGGACCCGTCGTTGGCCGCGGTGTATCCGAAGATGACGCTGCCGGCTCCCTCCGCCGGCACCCGCCGTGCGCGGGCGCCGATGACGACGGCGAGTTCGCTCTCGTAGTCGACCTGGTCCGACTCCGGCGGCAGCGGTACCTCGCCGAAGGGCGCGGCCAGGCAGGTGTGCCACTTCGCGAACAGATCCGGGTAGGCGGGGCCGTCCTGTCGGCCTCCTTCACGCACGTGGTCGAGGTAGTTCTGGCCGATGCAGATGATCTTTCCGGGTCGACCGACGGGGCTGAGGATCCTGTCGCGGGCGGCGTCAACGCACGCGCCGGCGAGGATTGTCGCCGGATCGCCCGAAGCGGCCTCGATCAGCGCGGGTAGATCATCGAAGGTCTGCCCGCCGACCAGGGCGAGGTGTGCCTGAGGATCGCCGTCTCGCCACAGCACGGCCACGGGACCCGCGGCGGTGAGAACGCGGGTGAGGCCGAGGCCGTCGGTCCAGACGGGTGACGTTGGCTGCGTGGTGCTGTCCACTGCTGGGCTCTCCTGGGGTGCGTGGCGGTGGCTCATGTGGGGCTGTTCGTGGCGTGCGGCTTCAGCCCGCTCCGCTGGGGCTCGTCATCACGGCTGCAGGCGCCGACGACGCCGCGCTCGATCAACGTGGAGATCCGTTCACCGTCGTATCCGAGCCCGGAAAGCACCGACAAGGTGTCCTGCCCGAGCGCGGGAGCTCGGCCACGGGCACGTGGCGCTCCGTCGGAGACGATCGGCGTGTTCACCACGGTCGGCTGGCCGAAGCGGTGCTCGTCATGCTCGAAGAGGCCACGCACGGCGAACTGTTCGTCCGTGAGAATCTCGCCGATGCGGTTGACCGGGCCGCAGGGGACACCGGCGGCGCGCAAGGTGTCGATCCAGTGGTCGCGGGTGGCGGTGGCGAAGCGCCCCTGGAGGATGTCGGCCAGGGGCGCACGGTGGACGAAGCGTTCGTACTCGGTCGCGAAGCGGGGATCGTCGGACAGGTCGATGCCGAGCACGCCGCAGAGGGCCAGCCAGGCGCGGTCGACCGC
This sequence comes from Frankia sp. CcI49, assembly GCF_001983215.1. Classification (NCBI taxonomy): domain Bacteria; kingdom Bacillati; phylum Actinomycetota; class Actinomycetes; order Frankiales; family Frankiaceae; genus Frankia; species Frankia sp. CcI49. The sequence continues at coordinate 42,350 of NZ_MOWP01000012.1, read as the reverse complement.
ACCGATGACCAACGTCGCGCCGTCCGAGCACGAAAAGGCCTCGTAGGGTGCGGCCAGGCGGTGAGCTGTGCCCAGCGGAGCGGGTTCGACTCCGGTGGCGACGAAGTCGGCGACCTCCCACAGCGACCACGCCGCCACCGAGTCCGCCAGAGCGACGTCGATGTACGCGCCGCCGCCGCCGGCTCGCGCCCGCAGCAGCGCGGCCAGCACGCCGATGGCCCCCCACATGCCGGTGCCCACATCGGACACGGGGAATCCCGCCTTCGCCAGCTGTCCGTCCGCGGACCCGGTGACTGACATCATGCCGCTGTACGCCTGCGCGATCAGGTCGATGCCCTTCGCGTCCCGCATGGGTCCGTACTGACCGAAGCCCGAGATCGAGCAGTAGACCAGGTCCGGGCACTGGGGCCGGAGATCCTCGTAACCGAGGCCCAGCCGGGCCATCGCGCCCGCCCGGAAGTTCTCCACCAGAATGTCGCTGCGCTGAGCCAGCTGACGCATGATCGTGGCACCCTCCTGGGACTTCATGTCCACAGCGAGGCTTTTCTTGTCACGGTGGACAAGGTCGAACGGGATCGGTCTGCGCTCAGGCCCCAACCGGCGCCCGCGCAGGTTGTCCCCCGTCACGGGCTCGATCTTGAGGACGTCGGCGCCGAGATCGGACAGGATCGTCGTGCAGTAGGGGCCGGCCAGCGCCCCCGTGACGTCGAGCACCCGCACCCCCTGCAGGAACGGCGTGCCGCGCTGGGCGGGAGGTGCGGTCGCGGACTGTGGAGTCGTGTCCTGCGTAGGTGCTGGCATACTCTCCTCCGGCCGGTAGGTGGTCCGTATTACGGACCGATGGACCGTAATGGGGACCGGTGGCAAAGTAAGGCGGGCGTCCCAGGAGCGTCAAGCGATCGGTGTCCGATGCACCGTTTCCAGAGCGGCCGGGCGCCGCGAGCCGACGCGGTCTCGTGCCTACGGAATTCAGGAGGCGGCATGGCCGGTGACTTCCGCGATCACCTGTACTCTCCAGAACACCCTCGGCTGAGTGACTTCCGCCAGTGCGACCCGTACACCTACGTCGACGCGCTGCGGCGGGTGCCGCCCTTCGACGAGGTACTCGAGGCGTGGACGAACCTGTTCGAGTCCACCCGGTTCCGCGGCATCACCGCCGACGGCGACCTCACACCGGGGCTGTTCACCGCGGGTGGCGACGAGCGGGCACCGACCGCGCAGGCGGTGCGAGCCGCGAGCGTCTTTCTGGAAGCCCTCAGTCCGGACGAACGCGAGCGTGTGCAGCATCCGCTCGACAGCCGGGTGTGGCGCGCGTGGATGAATCCGGAGATCTACCTCAACCGCTTCGGGGTCAGGCTGGAGGAGACACGCGAGGAGGTACGCGAGTATGCCCTCGAACTCGTCGCCGCGTGCCTGAGCCCCACCGGCTACCGCAAGGTGCGCGATCTCATGGCCGTCAACGGCTTCCTCGGTGAGCTCGTCGAACTCCCCGCGCTACTCAACGAGAACAGCTACAACATCAATGTTTTCGGTACTCCGTCGGCGGAGGAGCCCTGGGGCTGGAACCTGTGGGGACATCACCTCGCCGTCAGCTGCCTCCTGATCGGTGGCCAGCAGGTTCTCACGCCGGTCTTCTTCGGAGCCGAGCCGAACGCGGTCGACGCCGGGGAACACGCCGGCCTGACCCTCTTCGACGAACAGGAGCACGCGGGACTCGCCTTCGCGCGGAGCCTCACCGGCAGCCAGGCCGAGCGGGCGGTCCTTTACCACCGGAAGCGCGACCCCGAGATGCCCCCTGGGCGGCTCCACCCCGGGGACGAGCTGCACCTCGGCGGCGCGTTCCAGGACAACCGCGTCATCCCGTACGAAGGCCTGCGCACGACCGAGCTGACCCCTGAGCAGTGCGAGGCGTTGGTCGACCTGACGGAGCTCTTCCTCGACTACCAGCCCGAAGGCGTCCGGCAGGCGCGTGTGGCCGACATCCGCCGCCACCTCGACGAGACGTACTTCTGCTGGATCGGCGGGCGGGGCGACCAGGACCCCTTCTACTTCCGTGTGCAGAGCCCGGTGATCCTCATCGAGTTCGACCACCATGCGGGCATGTTCCTGGCCAACCCGGAACCGGAGAAGTTCCACATCCACACGCTGGTGCGTACTCCGAACGGCAATGACTACGGGGTGGAGCTCGTGCGTCAGGTCACCGGCGCGCCGCATCGGCTCGACGGACCAGCCTGATCCGGCCGTGAGCGATGCCCGGCCGACCGCCTCGGTCGGTCCCGCGGTCGTCTCGTAACTCGGCAGGCGCCGAGCGTGTCGCCGAAGGTCATGTCCAGATCGCCGGCGGGTGAGTCCGGGAAGCCGTAGCTCGCCGACCGCGCCAGGAGCAGGGCGGACGTCGACCGAACGGGTCGCACGTCGGGTCGCGGACGACCCGGGCGTTCACGGTGAAAGGTGTACCGGAAAGCGGGATTCGCATTGCCGCGCGGGCTGATCTCCTCGGTATCCTTCTCGCGAAGGTCGTATAGACGGGCGAACTCCCTCCGAATTGGCGCTGTCGCGGGATCCGGGAACTTTCCTGTTGAGCACCAGGCGTCGACGATCGGCCTGCTGCGACCCTTCTCTGTCGACTGGCCACGGACCCTGGTCGCCGATCCAGATGACGAAATTCAACCAGAATCTCGGGGGAGCTTCGGTCGTGGTGTTCCCGGACACGTGGACTGCCTCTGAGTGCGCCCTGGGTGTTTATCCCGGACGGAGGACCTGGACCACCAATGACATTTTGTCGAAAGTTCTGTAGTGGGCTGTCCGCGGTTCTGATACCGGTGTTGCTGGCCACCTGCGGGGGCGGGAGTGCTGACGATGGTGGCTCCGCGGAGGCGGGTTCGAACGCCAGCGGATCTCCAGTCTCCATCGGGGTCATCGGCGCATACTCGGGATTCGCGGCCTCGACGGCCGGTGGGGGAGCCAGGGCGACTGACGCCTAGGTGAAGTCGCTCAACGCATCCGGCGGTCTCGGCGGTCACCCGGTAAAACTGATCGTCAAGGACGTCGGCAGTTCGACGACCGGTGGTGGGATCACAGCGGCCAAGGAGCTGATAAACCAGGACCACGTTCTGGCGATCATCGACCACGATCTCCAGGACTCGAAATGGGTCAAGATAGCTGAGGCGGCGAAGGTTCCCGTGATCGCCGGCACTCCCGGCCAGGGAGCGCTCATCTCGCCGAACACCTTCCCGGTCATTCCTTCGACGATAGCGCTGGGCTATGGAACCTTCGGCTCGGCGAAGCAGCTCGGATCGACCTTCGGATTCGTGTATGCCAGTGAGTTGGCGGCTACTTTCTCCATCGACACCTACAAGGCATTTGCAAAAGCAGCCGGCGTGTCGATGCCGGTCGCCCTGGCTGTCTCCGCCACGTCGCCGGAATACACCGCGGTGTGCCAGCAGCTGATCGACGCCGATGTCGATTCCTATGAGGTTGGAGGGGCCTCGGCGATGATTGAGAAGATTGCCCGCCAATGTCATCAACAGGGGCTGAAGGCGCCGCAGGTCCTTCTCGGGGCCAGTTTCATCAAGAGCTGGTTGACTGACCCGGCCTTCAATAATTCCATTGTCGAGGACATTGGACCGGGCGCGTACGACTCGGACCTTCCGGGGCAGAAGGCCTACCGGGCGGCCCTCGAGCAGTACGAGAAAGATTTCGTCGGACAGGTCACCGACAACGCCTTCGCCCAGAGTGGCTGGACGGCGGGGAAAATGATCGAGGTCGGCGTCGGAAAGATCACCGGAGATCTGACCCCGGTCAAGCTGCAGAGCGCGCTCTACACGATCAAGGGGGAGACGCTTGGCGGCCTGGTCCAGCCCACCACCTACACCGCCGGGCAGATCACGACAAATTCCTGCTGGTTCAACTGGAAGATTCTTGACGGGAAGTCGGTCCCTGTCAACGACTCGAAGCCCTTGTGCGCACCCGCTGAGGTGATCAAGCCTGTGATCGAACGGGTCGCGAAGGCGCTCGGCGGCTGAGGCCGGAATAGGGCTCGATCGCCCGCACAATGGCGAAAAGAACTGTGGCCAGAATGTCGGGTGACATTCTGGCCACAGTCATTGTGTGCGACCTTGACCTGGCAGCCGCGAGCGGGCGTCGCTGATGATGCCGCAGGGCTGCTCCTCCTCAGGCGCGGGCCACCTGGTTCAGTCCTCGCCTGAGGAGATCGACGGTCCTCGCCCAGGCGGCGGCCGCGGCCTCCGGCTCGTACACCGACGGCTCGGTGCCCTGGAAAAGGAATCCATGATTCGCCGCGGGGAAGACGTCCACCACCGCACGGTCGCCGAGTTTGTTCAGCTCGTCAATCAGCGGCTGCTGTGTCGCGACGGGGGAGATCTGGTCGGCGCCTCCGAAGGCTCCGTATATCGTGCCCTCGACCTCCCTGACCAGCAGATGCGGTGAATCTGCCCGGTCAGTCACGGTGAGAAAGGGATGCATGAATGAGCCGGCAGCGAAGACGTCGGGATTCCTGGCCATTCCGTGAATCACCGTGCGTGCGGTATGGCAGAATCCGATGCAGCCGACCGGTCCCTGGTCGGTGGCCGGATTCCTTCGTATCGCGTCGATCAGAACGAGGGCGTCAGAGACCATGATCGCCGGCGTGGTCCGGTCGATGATGCCGAAAAGGCGCTCCCGCTCGGAAGCGCGCACCGAGGGGTCGCTCATGTTGAAGCTGATCTCTTCGCCCTCGCGGTGGTAGAGATCCGGAGCGGCGGCGAAGAAGCCCTCCTCGGCCAGGTCGCGAGCGACGGAGTAGATCTCCTCGCCGAGTCCTGGCCCATGGTGGTAGCAAAGAACGACGGGGAACGGCCCAGGTCCCGCCGGCCGCCAGGTGCGTGCGCCCATGGGGCTGACTTCGGTGTCTGCGATGACTCGGCTTTCGATCAACAATTTGATCCCCATGCTGGGTCGAGATCCGTGATTGGGGCGGCCGCGGTGTCGATCCCCGCGGCTCGCAACGAAGCGGCGAAAGTCAAGTGACCGTCGGGGCCACATCGCCGGTGTGGCCCCGACGGTCACGCTTTCGCCCCGCCGGAGGATGGCTAGGCCGCTACCTGTGGGTCTGCTGGTCGGCTGTCTCTCGGATGACGCCCTGCGCGATCAGGTCATCGGTCCGGGCTCCCAGCCCGAGATCCTCGATGACGGCCCTGCTGTCGCATCCGGGAGGACCGACCGGCGTCCCGAGCCTCATCGGGGTCAGTGAGAGGCGGGGAGCAGGACCGATGAGGGTTCCCCGTCCGATGTCGCGGAAGTCGACCTCCTGGACCAGACCGTGACCGCGAGCCCAGTCATCGGACATCACCTCGCTGAAGGTCGCGGCGATCCCGGCACCGATGCCGGGATCGCCGCCGTTCAGCTCCGCGACCCAGGCGCTCGCCGGCTTGCCCGCGAACCGTTCGGCGAGTTCGGCTTCGAGAGATTCGGGCGCGACCGTGTCGACTCCGTCGAGCCCCGCGACCGAGGCCAGCACGGACAGATCGGTCGACGGCTTGACGGAGAGGTAGAACCAGCGGCCGTCACTGCCCTTGTAGACGTGCTCAAGCGGGCTGTAGCCCCGGAAGTCCAAGCCGCCGGGGTCGTCCCAGTCGCGTGCCCGGTGGTCAATCATGTAGGGCGTCTGCCAGGTCACACAGGTCTGGGCGAGTGAACTGCCCACGAACTGGCCAACGCCGGTACGCATCCGATGAAACAGCGCGACCATGATCCCGAAGGCGGCCAGCTGCCCGGTGCCGCTGTCGTTGATGAGGTGGAACTGCATGTTCCCAGCCGGTGTCTTACTGAATCGCAGGAGCGCTCCGGTGACTGCCTGTCCGATCTCCTCATGCCCGCGGTACTCGGCGCGAGGCCCGAATACCCCGTGAGCCGASACCCTTGAGTAGATGACGTTCGCGTTGTATTCACGGATTGCCTTCTCGCCGACTCCCAGGCGATCCCCGACCGACTGAGAGTAGTTGGTCGAAACAATGTCGGCGCTCTCGGTCAGCCTGTAGAAGATATCAAGCGCGCCGGGCTTCTTCAGGTCGAGCAGTGTCGTACGCTTGCCACCCTGGGTCTGGTAGTGGAGCGTGGTCATACCTCGCCAGTTGGGGTTACCCACATGAACGACCTCGGCGCCGAACTCCGCGAGCAGGCGGCATGCCGCCGGGCCGGCCAGAAGCACCGTCGTGTCGACCGCACGGATGCCTTCCAGCGCGGATCCAAGCGGTATCGCCTCGCCCCCCGGGACCGTTGCCTCCCGGCGCGACCCACCGGATTCCAGCTCCGCGAGTATCTCGTTCCGGTCCGCGTCCAGCTGGTGCCTGGAGGTCGGCGTCGCAGGAGTGGCGGTCAGCGTCACCGGGCTGCCGGCCTGTTTCGTGACCCCCAGTTCCGGGTCCACCAGCTCCACCGAGCCGCCGATCGCGTGCGCCTGCACGTCGTACAGGAGCCATTCACGGCTCGTACGGATCACCGTAAGGTCGGCGATGAGGCCGACCTCGCGCTCCCAGTGGTCGGCCGGCTGCGTCATGAATGCCGCCGAGATCTCCGCGGTCATACTCTCGACGAGTTCCGGATCGGCCTGGATCCGTTGGACTCCGGCTTCGAGGAAGCCGAGGGCCTTCCAATCCTCGTACTTCCCGACCAGCTTGCCGAAGTCGGCGACCTGACGCCCTTCCAGCCAGGTGATCCGTACCCAGCGACCGTCAGCGCACTCATAACTGCGTGCGATGGGGTAGATCGAAGAACTACCGAACCCTCTGGGGGGCGCGTGCCCTGTCTTGCTTCCCGGCGGAATGTCTCCATAGACGCGGGTCAGTTCATAGGTCGCGTCGTAGAGTGAGACCTCGATCCGCTGGCCCAGCCCGCAGCGCTCTCGAGCGATCAGCGCCGCGACCACGGCGTTCACGGCCGTGAGAGCACCCGAGACCGACGCCAACGGGAGAGTGTTCACGACCGGAGCGGCGCTCCAGTCCAGGTCCTGTGGCGGGTAGAGACCGGCGACTGCCGCGACGACGCCCTCGCTCGCGTAGCAGGTCGCTCGCGGGTCGTCGGCGGCGAAACCCGGTATCGAGCAGTAGACGAGGCCGGGATTACGCGCCAGTGCCTCGGCCGAACCGAGACCCAGCCGATCCATCACTCCAGGACGGAAGTTCTCGATCAGCACATCCGCGGAGTCGACCAGCTTCCGGGCGATCTCCGCATCGTCGGGATCCTTGAGATCAAGGGAGATGCTGCGCTTTCCTCGCTGCAGGATCGCGTTGCAGTCGTTCTTCCAGACCGGACCGCCGGGGGGATCAACCCGGATCACGTCCGCTCCGTAGTCCGCCAGTAACTGGGCCACCAGCGGACCGGCGATGTACTGGCCAAAATCGATCACTCGTACACCGGAAAGCGCGTGACCTTCCTGCTGTGCCATAAGTRCCACCTCCATGGCGGGCTCTCGTCGCGACCAACAATCAGGCCGGACAGGGCGTGGCTCAGCTGTAGATCGGGGAACCCGACCTGCCGGAATCCTGGGCCAGCCAATACCGGCCTGGACCCATCTTCGGGCGGCCTCGATACCGTTTCCGAGGACAGTGGTTCCCGCGCGAAGACAGATCCGTCTCTATCTGGTCGCTGGTAGATGATTCTTTGTCAATGAACCGGAGTGCCGTCGTGAAAGATCGACACCCAGGACGTGGGTAGCTTCGTCGACATCGCGGTCGCCGTGCCTGCGCCGATGGCTGGTAGCGGCAAGAACATCTCGCGTGGTGGAGGAGGTGGAGAACGCTACAGATCGCTCCGCGGCCGTCGCATGCCGCGAAATTTTGGGCAGAAGTACAGCCGCCGAGGAAGCAGTAGCTGAAGGTATGCTCCGGATGCCTGGTCCGCCGAGATGGAGCCGATGATTCCCTCCGCGCCGCGCCCCCTCAAGATGCTTTCGCTGGGCTGGTCCAGGTTCCGCCCGCCCAGCACTGGCGGCGGGTCTCTCTCAACTCGATCAGCCGCAACGAACCCGCGCATGTCGATGCTGCTCGGCCGGCCCCAGGCGCACCTGCGGCACTGAACGTCTGTGCAGGTGCACATTAGGTCTGTAGTTCGCGCCCGGTCAAGTGATCGCGTTCGGTTGGCCGTCGCGATCGGTGAGGCGATTGCCGCCCGGACCTCGGGAGGGCGCCTGCGGCGATCTGGCGCTTGACACCGGCGATGACGTGGCTACGATCGCTGCACAGTTGTTCAGGGTTTCTGTCGGCTTGGCCAGTGTGCCAGCCGGCGTGCCAGGAAGTCGCGTAGCTGGCTGGCGAAAATCACACTCCGTCATCGACCGGCGATCCGTGGTCAAGGCCGGTCATCGACCACTGTAGGGAGAAGGACAGCAGCGATGATCGAGAGCTGGGGCTTCTACATCATGACCCCCGAGGACTACGTCCGCACGGCGGCCGAACTCACGCCGGCGGCCATGGAAGACGCGTTCGAGCACTGGATGGACATCCTGGCCCGGACCGAGGAGTGGGGCTTCGACGGCCTCTCGTTCGCCGAGCATCACTTCCTCCCGGACTCGCTGATCCCGTCGCCGCACATCGCGATCGCCGCGCTGATCAGCAAGACGACACGGCTACGTTTCACAACCGCGGGAAGCGTGTTGTCCTTGCATCACGGCTGGAGGTACGCGGCAGAGGTGGCGATGTTGCGTTACCTCTCGAAGGGACGGTTCGAGCCCGGCGTCGCGCCCGGCTCCGGGCCGACGGAAACGATCCTGGCCGGATACCCCGGCGAGGAGGCTCGGCCGCGGTACGAAAGCGGAGTCACCCTCCTTGAGCTGGCACTGACTGGAAAGCCCGTCACGCTTCACGACGACTTCTACAAACTGGACAACCTCGAAATCGTGCCCCGCTGGGAGCCGACAGGACCGCAGGAGCCCGTCTGGGCGACCGTTCTCTCGCCCGAGTCGGCGGTGAGGACGGCGGAGCGCGGCTGGAAGCTCCTCACCGGCTGGGTCCCGATCAACATGGCCAGTGCCATCGCGGCGCGCTACTGCGAGGCCGCGGAAGCGTGCGGGCACTCGACTGATCCGTCCATGCTCGGCCTGCGCAGGCGCGTCTTCGTCGCCGAGACCGACGCCGAGGCGCGGGAGAAGTTCGAGGCGGCGCAGAATCTTGTGCCTGTCCTGCTGCGCATGGAGGGCAGCCAGATGGAGCTCGCCGACCCGCGCATCCGCAACCTGCTCGACAATCCCGAGGACTACGTGATCGGCTCGCCGGAGACGGTAGCGGAGAAACTGATTGATCAATGTCGGGTGGGCGGCTTCGGCGCGCTGTTCGCCTGGGCGGACTTCGCCTCCTTCCGCTGGGCGGATCTGGCCCGCTCACACGAGCTCTTCGGCACGCGGGTCGCTCCGTTGCTGCGCTCCGCGCACGTCGACTCGGCCGCAACACGTACACGCGATGCCGAGACTGACGAGGCGGCGGCGCTCGCCTTTCAGGTGAATCGGGCGGGGGTTCAGGGTGATATCACCCAGGTGCGACGTGGCGGTGCCTAGGTGCGAGCCAGCGACTACCGGGGCCGAGTTGACTTTTTTTGATTTGGAATTCGTCACCGACTGAAGGTGAGCCGCAATGATTGAAGATCGCCTTGTAGTGCGAACGGTTGACGGCTCCATGTCGGCACGCATATGGCACCCCGACGAGACCGGGCCATTTCCTGTAGTCCTGTGCTATCATGCAGGGCCTGGCCTCGGAGAGAACATCTACTCGGTAGCCCGTCGTTTCGCCGAGGAAGGCTATTTAGCCGCAGTCCCTGACCTGTATTATCGCCATGGTCAGGAAGTAGCGTTCAACATGGCTGAGGTCATGAAGCCGGACAGTGCGGAACGCGCCTGGTTCGACAGCATCATCGACGCGACCACGCCCGAGCGTATGGTTGCCGACTCGGTGGCCCTCGTACAGGCTCTTCGGGAGGGCTCCGCGGCTGCTGCCGGCCCGTTCGGATGTATCGGTTTCTGCCACACGGCCCGAACCGTGATTCGCGCGATGGCCGAGCACCCCGATGTCTTCGCCGTCGGTTCCATTCTGCATCCGTCCTTTGTCGTCACCGACTCGTCGGACTCGCCGCATTTGTCGGTCAAGGACATCAAGGGTGAGATCTACGCTGGATTCGGCGGCGTCGACGTCCTCGCGCCGTTGGCGGAGCAGGAGCCTATGATCGCGGAGCTGGAGAAACTCGGCTCGCGGGCCACTGTCGAGATCCATCCGGCGGGGAATCACGGGTTTCTATTCCCGGGTACCCCGGTATACGACGAGAACGGCGCTGCGGCCGCATGGAAGAAGACGCTGGAGATCTTCGGTCGGCGGCTGAGGTAAAAGAGTTCGAGACCAATGCCGCGTCGAGATCCATGGTGATCACAGTGTGAACCTCGTGAGTGCTGCTGCCGGTGCGGGGCCTTATCTGTTTGCAAGCCGATATGGCCCCGACTCGGCGGTGCCGCGCTGTCGCGCCTCGGACCTGCTGGACGAAGTCACCGGCTGGAGCGCGCCGTCCCGAGTGTAGCGAGGGCCGCCAGCGGCCGCTGGGGCGGTTGGTCGAGGCGCAGTTCTTCGACGACACGGGCTTCGCCGAGGACAGCTCGGCCTCGGCCGGGGGGGCGGACGTACTCCGGAGCGGTCGGGAAGGTCGGGAACCGTGAGGTCGGCGGCTCCTCGGAATGGATGTTCGTGGCGCTGGACCGGCCACTGTTCCTGCCCTTCTCGTGCGACGACGCCGTACTCGACGACCCGGACGATGCCGTGGCGGGTGCGTGCTCGCATGCCCGGGCGTTGTAGTGGACGACCGCTGATCGCAAGCGCATCGCGGCGAGGTGCCGAGAGACCCCATCAGTCCGAGACGATGACCCGTTCGACGCTCGTTCCCAGTGTCTCTTCAAGGTGCCGGTCTCGCGACCGGCGCCTCGCGACGCGCCATCGCGCGGCAGGACGATGGTCCGCGTCGGTGCCTAACACGATCAGCGGAGCACGGTTCTGCCTGCAGACACGGGCCAGCAGCGAAGTCGACTGGCCCGTGAGTTCGAGCCAACGGAGCGGTACTCCCGACAGACTGGCCAGAGTGACCGCGCGGTCGCGCAGCCCTGGGTCTTCGCGGAGGGCCGAGAGCATCTGCGGTGGAGTGATGGGAACAACCAATCCGTCCGGTATGAGCCAGGAGGCAACCGAGGGCGGGCTGAGGTGGACTAGGAGCAGATCTGTCCTGAACCGCTCGGCGTGTACTCCGGCAACGAGTACGACGGGAAGGTCACGTAGGGACTTGATGACGGCCACGACCGGCCCGGGATGCGGCTTTCGGTCGCCCCCGAGGTCGGGAAAATCCTCGGTCGTGGACATCCGGAATCTCGTCCTCTCGAAACGTGGCTTTCCTGTTGTCGCCACGAGGTTCTCGGTATCCGCCGGAGAGTGATGACATCGACTCCACACGGTCACTGCTCGAGCGGCAGGTCGGCGGTCCGGCAGAAGCTACGGCAAGAACCGGGCGGCAGGAAGGTTCATGTCCCGGAATCCGGGATGCGTGGTGTGTGATCGCGAGATGCAAGATCCGCGGTCAATGCGGGGCGATATGAACTATGCCTGAAATGAGTGGTTCGGTGACATAAGCGGGAAATGCGACCTGCTGGCTGGTAAGGCTTGGCCGTAGTACGTACTTGCCCGATGTGCGCGCGCGACCGGGCGGCGCGATGCTGTTTGTGGTGCGAGCTGTCACGGAAGGAGCTCATGTATGCGTCACGCCGGTCGTGTCGGGTCGCCGACAGAGGGCGTCGGGGTTCAGAGCGCCGAACGCGGCCGGACTGGGCCTGCGCGTGGGAGCCGACCCGTCAGCGAGCGTGCCTTCCGATGGATCTCAATGGGAACAGCGGGTCTACTTCTCGCCCTCATCGTGCCGCAGGCGCTCCTCGGTGGTCGAGCCCTGGCTGCCCTCGAGCTGTGCGCGCCGGGTGTCAGCGCCCTGTGGGGCTGCACGCTGGCAGCCGTCGGAGTCGCGCGCAGCGAAGGCGCGGAGCGTCACTGGCGCCTGTTGATGTCCGGCTTTCTCGCTGTGGCCCTCGTGATTGGTGTCGAGTGGATCGTTCTTTTCGGGATCCAGGGTGATCGGCCTCAGTTTGGGCTCGTGAACGTCGTGCTCCTGATCGGACCTGTTCTTGCTCTACGGTCCGTCCTCTACCTGCCCGATCGGCCGGAACGGAGCGGGCCTGGGACCAGGGGCCCACCCGGTGCGGCCGGAGTACGGATACCGCGCCGATTTCTGGTGGTGATCGATGGTCTGCTGATGGCTGGGTCGATTCTGCTGATCATCTGGGTGGCATTCCTGGAAAGGCTTGTCGACGCCGGCATCAATGGATGGCCTTTCGCGCTGGCGCTGGCTTTGCCGTTGAGTAATGCTGTCCAGATCGTCGCGCTTTTGCTGGTGCTGACTTTCGGTAGGCCCTACAACACGAGGGCAGTGGTTCTGCTCCTCTTCGCCTTCGTCGCTCTGACCGCGTCCGGGATCCAGAACGTACATTGGGTAGTGGCGGAGCAAGTGGTCGTGAACCAGGCCACGTCTCCGTGGATCGGCGGCCTTGTCGGGATCACGCTGCTTGGGCTGGCGCTGGTAGTTCCGCCCCGAGAATCGAACGGCCGCTACGCGCTCCGCGACGCAGTTGTTTCGGTGTGGGAACACGTCTACCTGCCCTATTTGCCCTTTTTGGCTGCGGTCGCGTTGATGACCGTGTTGATCGTGCGCGACGATCCGATCGCTCGGGTCGAGCTCGGGCTCTTCGTCGCCTTGGCCGCGATTGTGACGATCCGCCAGATGATCACCTTGCTGCAGAACACCCGGTTGCTTGCCAAGGTCCAGGAGACGCAGCGGTCGCTTCGTCATCAGGCCCTGCACGATCCTTTGACTGGCCTGGGTAACCGTTTGCTGTTCGATGCCGAGCTCGCCGAGGCTGTGGACCGTCAGCGCGACGGGGGTCGCTCGGTCGTCCTGCTTGTCTGCGATCTCGATGACTTCAAGGGAGTCAACGACACGCTCGGGCACGCCGTCGGCGACGAGCTGTTGTGCGCGGTAGCTGGCCGGATGCGGTGCGCCGTACGTGAGGAAGACCTAGCGGCCCGCTTGGGTGGCGACGAGTTCGCCGTCCTTCTCGGGGATTCGGGAAGTGATCCGTGGGTTACCGGCGAGGAGGCTGCCCGGCGGCTCGAGGACGCAATGCGACCCCCGTTTCGAATTCATGGCCATGACTGGGCCGTCGGGGTCAGTGTCGGACTCGCCGTGGCCGACGCGCGTGCCCTCGTGGGTGCTGATGACATAACGCGACGGGCTGATCTCGCAATGTACGCCGTGAAGAAGCGGCGGCGCGCCAAAGCGCAGACCCAGGCTGCGGCGACGTTCGTGAACAAGCGATAGAACTCCCGACACGCTGAGCGTGCGCGGGCTACTGCCACGCCTGGCGATCCCGCTCGGACTCGATGAGGCCTGAGTGATTCACCGTCCGCGATCTTTGCTGACCTTATGAAATCCTCGGGTCACGTTTCGTGCTGCTCGCCGTCTGCCTGGAGATCGTCCCTCAGGCCGTTTCCGGGATCTGGCTCGCTGCCCCCGCCGATGGTGGACGGACCCTGCCTGGGCCGGGGGAGCTCTGCAGCTCCTGACCTGCGCGGCCCCGTGGCGCGAGGCGTGGCAGTGCCGTCCAGCTTCTCGGGACGGCGGCCTTGTAGCGCACTCCTCCTAGCGCCACGATCCGACTCCGGCGTGAATTCAACGGAGGGATGATTGATGGACAATGCCGCGTGGAACGAAGTCCTCGCGGGCTACGTCGCCGACCTCGAAGCCAGCGACCGCTCGTCCCGCCCGGCACCGAGTGAGCCAGAGGGTGCGTACAGTTTTCCGCTCGCGAACACGACAGTCACGGCGGACCTGATCCGTAACTTCGCCAACGCGATCGGTGACCCCAATCCGCTCTGGCGTGACCCGGCATATGCTGAGGCGAGCGCTGCGAAGGGAATCATCGCGCCGCCGCTGTTCGAGATCTGCGTGGCCGAGTTCCCGCGGACGCCGGAACCGCCGGACGTGCCGTACTGGCGCCCCTTCAACGCAGGCACCAAGCGCACCTACCATGCCCCATATCGTCCCGGGCACATTGTGCATGCCACCGACCGGTTCGTCGGCATCGAGGAGCGCAGCAAGCCGGGGCGCCCGTACCGGCTGTTCCTGACCCGCTGTGAGCGATCGTTCTACAGCCAGGACGACGAGCTTCTCAGTACGGTCGAATCCCGCACGCTGAGTACCGCCTTCCCGCCGGGAATCGACGACGACGGCGCCGGAGTGGCGTACGGCGCGTATGAGATCCACGGTCTTTCGCCGGATGAGATCCAGAAAATCCACGACTACTACGAGAAGGAGCTCGCCGGTAAGAACCGGCGCGGTTCCGAGTCGCGCTACTGGCAGGACGTCCGGCCCGGCGACTCGATTTCGGATTTGTACATCGGGCCGTACGACCTCAGTGATGGCATTGCCCTCTGGGGTGTCATGGGGAGCGCGGCGGCCTTCGGCCTGAAATGGGACCAGGCGCGACATGTCACCAACGCGACGGTCGTCGACCCGGTGACCAACGAGCTGCGCCACCCGATCGAGTGGCACCTTACAAACGAGGTGGCGCGAGTGGCGGCCGGAGTGCCGTTCGCCCCGGCCTTCGGATCGCATACAGAGTCACTGGCAACGCACGCTGTCACCAACTGGGCCGGAGACGACGGCCGGCTCGTCGAGATCGACAGCCAGGTCCGGGCGATGCTTTTCCACGGCGACGCGGCCAGGACGACCGGGGCGGTAACCCGTGTGTTCACCGGTGACGCCGGCGAGCACCTTGTCGAGCTGGACCTTCGGACGGCGACCTTCCCTGCGGGGCGGGTGGTCGGCACGGCACGCGCGACGGTCGAGCTCCCGTCGAGGCCGTGAGGGGAAGGCGAACCAACCGAACCACCCCAGGCCGGCCCGACCATGCGCGCGCCGAACTGCGACGACTATGCCGAGGGCCCGCTCGACTGGCGCCCACGCACGGGACGGACGACAGCCGACGAGGCCCCGCCGGCAGGTGGGGTCTCCTCGCTGCATATCGAGGAAGTTGACGATGAATTCTATCCGCCGAAGAATCGCCTTCGGGTTAGCCCTCGCCTCGACTGCCGTGCTGGCCGCCTGCGGCGGTGGCTCCTCCGCAGATCACTCATCTGACAATGGGACGGGTCTGAAGGGCTCGACGGTCTCCATCGGCGTGCTGGGGGTTTTCAGCGGATTCGCCGCGGCGTCGAGTGGCGGTGGCGCGAAGGCCGCCGAGGCGTGGGGAAAGTACATCAACGACAATGGCGGTCTGAACGGCCACCCCGTCAAACTGATCGTCAAGGACGTCGGAACAACCACTGGCGCCGGTCTCCGTTACGCGCGCGAAATGGTCAMACAGGATCACGTGGTCGCGATCATAGACCAGGATCTGTCCGACACAAGCTGGCTCAAGATCGCCGAGACCGCCGGGACGCCGGTCATCGTCGCCAACCCCGGGCACGGCCAGCTCATTTCGCCCAGCGCCTTTCCGGTCGTGTTCTCACCGGCTACCGGGGTCTACGCACTGCTCAACGAGGGCAAGCACTTCGGTACGAGGTTCGGTCTGGTGTACGCGACCGAGCTCGCCGCGATCACCCCTCTGCCCATCTACAAGACCATGGCTGACGCACAGGGCATGACAATGCCGGTGATTTCCGGCGTGTCGATCTCGGCGCCGGACTTCACCTCGGTCTGTCAGCAGCTGCTGAACGCCAAGGTCGACTCCTACACGGTCGCCGGTGGGCCGGCGTTCACGCGGAACGTCGCCGACCAGTGCCGCCAGCAGGGGCTCCAGGCACCGCAAGTGCTGCTCGGTCCCAGTGCGGCGGGCTTCTGGAAGACCGACCCGGCCTATGACCAGGCCCGGGTGATCGACTTCGTCGCGCAGGACTTCACGTCACCGTTGCCCGAGCAGAAGAAGTACCGGGCGGCTCTCGAGAAGTACGTGCCGAGCTTCGTCGGCTCGACCACCGACAACACGTACGCCAGTTCCACGTGGCTGGCCGGCCAGGTGATCGCGGCCGCCGCGAAGAACGTGAAAGGCGACCTGACGGGCCCGAGTCTGAAGACCGCGATGTACACCCTGAAGGGCGAGACGCTGGGCGGTTGGAGCCTGCCGCTGACCTACAACGAGGGCAGGACCACCTCGCTGCCGTGCTGGTTCGACTGGCGGATCTCGGACGGTACGTTCGAGACGCAGAGCGGCGCGAAGCCGGTGTGCGCTCCGACCGCCGTCATCACCGCGGCCGACGCCCAGCTCGCGAAGGCGGCAGGCGGCGGCTGAGCCGATCCGCGGGTCCGGCGGACGAGCGGTGACGGGACCAGCGCCGCTCCCGGGGCGAACCCGCGGGAGGGCGGTCGATACCAGCCCTCGCCGTCAACAGAACCCAGTGGACGGGTGGTCCCGAAAGCCGACGACTGACACGGAGTTTCCAGCGTGCTGCCATACCTAGTAGCGGGTCTCACAACCGGCTCGATCTTTGCGCTCGCCGCCGTCGGCCTGGTGCTGACCTACAAGACCTCGGGCATCTTCAACTTCAGCCACGGGGCGCTCGCCAGCGCGTCCGCCTTCGGCTTCTACTTCCTGCACGAACAACACGATGTGCCCTGGGCGCTCGCAGCGGCGATCTGCGTGTTCGTAGGCGGGCCGCTCCTCGGCCTGCTCCTTGAGCTTGTGGCCCGCCGGCTCGACGGTGCCCCACTGGCCTCGAAGGTTCTCGCGACCRTGGGCCTGCTCCTGGTCATCCAGGGCGCCGTCGAGCTCCTCTACAAACCCGGCGAGCCGCGGGAGGTCCGGCAGTTCCTGCCGACGGGCTCGTTCCACGTCGGGGACACCGCCGTGGCTGCGAACCAGGTGATCACGTTCGCGGTAGGGCTCGGCGCTGTCGTCGCCTTGACCATCTTCCTGCGGACCAGCCGTACCGGGCTCGCCATGCGGGCCGTCGTTGACAACTCCGAGCTGCTCGACATCACGGGTGTGCCACCGGTGCGGGTGCGGCGCCTGGCCTGGATGCTGGGTTCCGTCATGGCGTGCGCGGCCGGTGTGCTGCTCGCGCCGCTGCTGCCCCTCGACGCCACGACCATGACCTTCCTCGTGGTGACCGCTTTCGGCGCCGCGGCGATCGGCGGCTTCACCAACCTGCCCGCCACCTACCTGGGTGGGCTGGCGATCGGTGTCGGGCAGGCGCTGCTGCAGAAGCAGTTCGTCGGCTCGACCGGGCTCGGCGCCGGCCTCGCGAGCAGCCTTCCGTTCCTCGTGCTGTTCACCCTGCTCGTGGCGGTACCGCGGCTGAAGAATCCGAGTGCGACCCTCTCCAGATCGGGCGTCGCTCGCGCGACATGGCGACCGATCTGGCAGGTGCGGGCCGGGTTCTCGCTGGCCGCACTAGTCGTGCTGCTGTTCGTCCCGAGTTTCGCCGGGTTGCGGCTCACCGACTGGACTCATTTCCTCGCCTATGTGGTGCTGTTCCTGTCGCTCGGGTTGCTTGTACGAACGTCCGGTCAGGTCTCGCTGGCACATGTCACGTTCATGGCCATCGGTGTCGTCGCGTTCGCGCACGTCGCCGTCGATCATGACTGGCCGTGGCTGCTCGCGCTGGCGTTCGCGGCCGCCGTCGCGGCGCCCATCGGCGCGGTCCTGGCGATCCCGGCGATTCGTTTCCCGGGCCTGTACCTCGCGCTCGCGACCCTCGGTTTCGGGATCCTGCTGCAGCAGATGTTCTACAACCAGAGCTATATGTTCGGCAGCCTGGGCGTCGGCGTCACGGTTCCCCGACCGCATTTCTGGGGGATCGACGCGACAGGTGACCGGGGCTACTACTACTTCGTCCTGGTCTTCGCCGTTCTGGTGGCGTTGCTCGTCTTCCTGATCGGGCGCAGCCGTCTTGGCCGTCTGTTGYGGGCGATGTCCGACAGCGCCAGCGGCCTGGCCTCCAGCGGTGCCTCCATCAACGTCAGCCGGGTGCTTGTCTTCTGCCTTTCCGCGGTGCTCGCCGCCATCGCCGGCGTCCTCGACGCGGGAACCCTGGGACTCGTCGGAGCGGACGGCTACCAGCCTCTGCTGTCGTTGCAGTTGTTCGCGGTGGTGCTGCTCGCGCTCGGAACGGCGCCCTGGTACGCGATCATCGCTGCCGCCGCGCAGGTCCTGCTGCCCTCCTACATCTCGGTGGGGGAGAAGGTCACCTACGCCCTGACCCTGGCCTTCGGTCTCGGCGCGATCGTGATCGCGACCTTTCCCATCAGCGTGGCGTCTCTGCCAGCCCCGGTCCGCCGCCTGTTCGACCTGCTCGGGCAGAAGCCGGACGAGCACGTGCCTGCTCTCGGAACGACGGGCGCCGCGGCGGCCGGCGATGGCCCGGAACCGGAGACGGCACCCGCCATCGTTCGTTCCGGCGGTGGGGGGAGCCTTCGGGTCGACGACGTCACCGTGCGCTTCGGCGGCCTGGTCGCCGCCGACGCCGTCAGCCTCACCGCGGATGCGGGGCGCATCACCGGGCTCATCGGCCCGAACGGCGCGGGAAAGTCCACTGTCTTCAACGTCTGTTCCGGCTATGTCCGTCCCGTTAACGGCTCGGTGAACCTTGACGATCGGCCGATCGGCAGGCTTGCTGTCCCAGCACGCGCACGGGCGGGGCTGGGCCGCACGTTCCAGCAGACCGAGCTCTTCGACTCCCTGACCGTCTGGGAGAACATCGCGATGGGCGCCGAGGCCGCGTTTGCCGGATGGAACCCGTTCGACCACATCCTGAGTTCACGGTCGCAGCGTGCGCGTGTGCTCGCGGCGACGAACGAGTCGCTGGAGCTGTGCGGTCTGGGCCGGCTCGCGGGCGCGGACGTCGGAACACTCACCACCGGACAACGCCGGCTCGTCGAACTCGCGCGCTGCCTGGCCGGGCACTACGAGGTGATTATGCTTGACGAGCCCTCGTCGGGGCTCGATCACATCGAGACCGAACGCTTCGGCGAGATCCTGCGGCGGGTCACCACCGACCGTGGCGTCGCCATCCTGCTGGTCGAGCACGACATGGCGCTGGTGAACCAGGTGTGCGACTACGTGTACGTCGTCGATTTCGGGAAGTCGATCTTCAATGGCACTGTCAGCGAGGTCAGCATGTCGGCGGCGGTGCGTCAGGCCTATCTCGGCGACGCCCTGCCGCCTGTCGAGCGCGAGATCGAGGACGCCACCGCATGATTACTCCCATCGAGGTCTCGGGGACGTCGAGTGCTCCCGAGGAGAGTTCTCCGGTTCTCGCGTTCGCCGGGGTCAACGCGGGATACAGGTCTGTGCCTGTGCTGCGTGACGTGTCGTTTCGTGTCATGCCGGGGCAGATGGTGGCGCTGCTCGGCGCCAACGGCGCTGGCAAGACGACCACATTGCGCGCTGCCGCCGGCC
The DNA here is from genome assembly GCF_001983215.1 of Frankia sp. CcI49. Taxonomy (NCBI): domain Bacteria; kingdom Bacillati; phylum Actinomycetota; class Actinomycetes; order Frankiales; family Frankiaceae; genus Frankia; species Frankia sp. CcI49. Next base: position 22,831 of record NZ_MOWP01000012.1, on the reverse strand, counting down.
TGCTGCGCCCGACGAGCGGCCAGATCGCGCTGTTCGGCGCCCAGGCCCGCAGGACGAGCGCCAACATCCGAGCGAAAGACGGTGTCTGCCTGATCCCGGAGGGGCGTGGCATCTTTCGCAGCCTCACGGTCCGCGAGAACCTGCGCCTGCATGGCGCGGTCGTCAAAGGACGGTCAGACGACGGCGTGGCGGCCGCGATTGAGGCCTTCCCCGCCCTGCGTGACCGGCTCGGAGAGCCGGCGGGCCGGCTCTCCGGCGGGCAGCAGCAGATGGTCGCGCTTGCCCGTGCCTACATAGCGCGGCCTCGCCTCATCCTGCTCGATGAGGTGTCACTGGGACTGGCGCCGAAGGTCGTCGACGAGATTTTCGTGGCACTTGGCGCCCTGGCCGCGACCGGCGTGGCGATGGTGCTGGTCGAGCAGTACGTGCAGCGAGCCATGGCGATGGCCGACGAGGTGATCCTGCTGCGTCGAGGAGCGATCGAGTACTCGGGGCCGCCGAGCGGGCTTGACGAGGAGGCGGTCGTACGAGGCTATCTCGGTCATGCCGACGACGCCGGCGCCGACGGCTGACCAGGCGGGGAGCGACGGTGGCCCAAGCTGCCGCCCGGTCGGCGTGGTCGCCTTCGCGGTGTACCAGATTCCGGGATGAATCTGTTCCGCGGACGTCCCGCTTCGGCCCATCATGGCGTGCCCGCCTGGCTCGCGAGCTGTAGGTGGAGCAGGAGCCTGGACCGGCACGGACAGTGCGGTCTTCGCCCGGCCGCTGGACTCGAGCGTTTCCGGCGGCATGACGCCTCGGAAGGAAGGGCGTTCGTGAAGTCACTGAAGGAACTGCTGCTATGGACCGAGTCGGGCTTCGGCGCGAACGACGCCATCATCGACCTCGACCGCGGGGTCCGCTGGACCTACGCGGACCTGAACGCGGCGAGCCGAAGCGTCTGCGCGTCGTACGCCGAGGGCGGGATCGTCAAGAACGACCGCGTCGGCTGGCTGGCCATGGCTCCCGGGGCTGACGTCACCGCGCTGAGCTTCGGTGCGCGCAAGATGGGCGCGATCCCGGTCGGGATGAACGGCCGGGCCGCGCCCGAGCAGGTCGCCTGGATGATCAACAATGTCGGCCTGTCCGCGTTGTCGTATTCGGGGGAGTGCGTCGACCTGCTCGATCGACTGCTTGAGATCGGTATTCCGACCGTCAGGCATTTCATTGCGATGGACAAGCCGCATGATGACAGTCATGCCACGCTGAGCACGGTCTACGAGCGGTACGCCGGTGCCGATGAGCCGACAGCAGATATCGCGCCGGACGACATCGCTCTGATCATCTACACGTCGGGCTCGACCGGACGCCCCAAGCCCGTCATGCACTCGGAGGCCAACTGGCTTGAGACGATGATGGTGTCGGCTTTCGCCTGGGGCTCGAATTTCACCGACCGTTTCCTCAACATACTGCCGCCACATTTCGCCGGCTGGGCTCACGTCACCGGCGCGACGCTCCGGGCCGGCTCGGCCGCGGTCTGCCTGCGTTTCGACCCCGCGTCGATCGCCGCGTCGATCGTCAGCGAGGGGGTCACTCAGGTCGCGCTCACACCGACCCTGGTGCGGATGATCCAGGAGGCGGTGCCCGACCTCGTCGGCTTCGGTCAGGGCAACAACGTGCGCACCGCGATGCTCGGCGGGGAGTTCGCCAACGACGAGGTCCTCGAGACGCTCACAAGGCTGTTCCCGAGAATGCGGCTACTCGGCTCGTACGGCGCCACTGAGGCGGTGGCGCTGTACACGGGCGTCGGTAACCCGCGAATCGGCAGTGACGGCAGGCTAGTCGGCAAGCCGCTGCCTGGTGTCACGGTCGAGCTGCGTGACACCGAGAGCGGCGAGGTCGTCACCAAGGCGGGGCGTCCAGGCGAGATGTTCGTCCGCGGGCCGGTTGCTGTGGGCATCTGGGGCGATGAGGCGGCCACGGCCAAGAACTTTCCGGATGGGTGGTGGCGCTCCGGTGACCTCATGGAACGCGATGAGGAAGGTTATTACTTCATCGCCGGGCGCAGCGACAACGTCTTCAAGAGCGGTGCCATCAAGATTCAGTGCGAGGAGGTCGAGGCCATCCTCAAGACGCACCCGAGCGTGCTGGACGTGGTGGTAGTCCCGGTACCTGACACCCGCTTCGGCTATGTACCGCACGCCTTCGTGCGAAGCGATCACGAACTGACCGGCGACGAACTCGAGCAGTACTGGCGTGGCCGACCGGACGCCGCGCCCTACGCGCGCCCGCGGCACTGGACGATGTGGGGCAGCGCGCCGTTCCCGATGGTCACCGCCGCGAAGGTCGATCGGCATCTCCTGCGCGGCCGGGCCCAGGAGGCGTGCCCGGTCGGGTGACGCGACCGCGCCGACCTCGAGCCCACTTTCCCGGGCCAGCTGGCGGTGCGCTGCTCAGGTCGCGCCCCTCACGTGGCAACGCGGGTGGCAGTTGTGGAAGGCGCCATCGCCTCGTCCACGGCTGGCAGAGCCCGGCACCTGATCCGAACAACCAAGGAGGTGGTCGGCGTGGCTGCCGACCCGCTGCGAGTGCTCGCCACAGGCCTGCGGTTTCCGGAAAGCCTGCGGCTGCGTGAGGGCGCTGTCTGGTTCAGCGACGCGACTCGAGTCTGCTCGGTGGTCCCAGGCGAGCCACCGCGGGTTCGCGGCAACATCCCGGCGAGGCTCGTCCTCGGGTTGTCGTTCCTGCCCGACGGCCGCGCGATCAGCAACGCCGTGCAGGAGCGGGTCGTCTACGCGATCGACAACGGCAAGGCCGAGCCGCTGGTCGACGTGAGCACCCACACCGACTCGTGGATCAACGAGGTGGTGGCGACCCCCGACGGCGGCTTGGTCGTCGGCCCGACGGGTTTCGACATGCTCGCCGGTGAGGCGCCCCGGACGACCCGGCTGCTGCGGGTCCACGCGGACGGGCGCATCGAGCCCAGCGGACCGGACCTGCTGTTTCCCAACGGCATGTGCCTGGCGGACGACGGGAAGCGGCTCGTGATCGCCGAGTCACTGCGAGGTCGTGTCGTGTCGATCGACATCCTCGCCGACGGATCGCTGTCCCCGGACGCGGTCGTCGTCGCCGATGCAACGGGGTGGGAGGGCCATCCCGACGGAATCTCCTACCTCGCCGACGGCAGCGTCTGGTATGGCGACCCGCTTTCCGGCGAGGCGGTCCATGCCAGCGGTACGGAGCTCATCCGGCGTGTCAGGACCGGCTACGCGCACATCCCTGCCTGCGTCGTCGATGAGACTGCGGGCATCCTGTATCTCGCCGCGACCGACGCGATGCCGGCCCCGGGCCTGGAATGGGACGGCAAGGGAGCGCTGCTGGCCGTTGATCTCACGGCATGAGGTTCGGGTATGAACGGGCCGTCCGACACCAACCCGGCGGTCCGGCGCACGGTCATCGTCGAGCGGCCGGCGCAATGATCTGCGGCGGCATTGCGAAGTCGTCGCCCGACTCATCGAAGCGCTGTAACACCATCAACTTCGCCAGAATTATGGAGATCGACATGGTCGAGTCAGACGTGTTCCGCGCGCAGTGGGACGGCGTGGGGCCAGGCAGGGCGACGGCCGTTGTCCGGTCGCCCAGCCTCTGCCTGCTGGACGGAATCATCGAGACCGTGACGGCTGGGGCGCTGTGAGCGCGGCAGCGCGCGACGCCGTCATAGTCGCCGCGGTGCRCACGCCGGTGGGCAGGCGGAACGGAGGCCTGTCCGGCATCCACCCCGCCGACCTGTCAGCACACGTTCTGGACAGAATCGTGCGGCGCACCGGGATCGACCCGGCGTCCGTCGACGATGTGGTGTGGGGCTGTGTCAGCCAGGTCGGCGAGCAGACCTTCGACATCGCAAGGACAGCGGTGCTGTCGGCCGGGTGGCCGGAGTCCGTGCCGGGCACGACCGTTGACCGGCAGTGCGGGTCGTCGCAGCAGGCTGTGCACTTCGGCGCGGCGGGGCTGGTATCCGGGCAGTACGAGGTCGTGGTCGTCGGCGGTGTCGAGAGCATGTCGCGGGTGCCGATGGGATCCGCCGCCTCCGGCGGCTTCCCGCTGGGAGAACGCTATATCGAACGCTATGGTCCGGAGTTCCCCAACCAGGGGATCGGAGCGGAGATGATCGCCGAGAAGTGGGCGCTGTCGCGCACGCGCCTCGACGAGTTCGCGCTCGACTCGCACGCGAAGGCGGCGGCCGCGGCGGATGGCGGCCTCTTTGTCGACGAGATTGCGCCGATCGACATCGACGGCACGACGGTCTCGATCGACGAGGGCATCCGTCGTGGAGGAACCTTGGAGGGCCTTGCCGCTCTGAAGCCTGCCTTCCGGCCTGACGGCACGATCACCGCCGCGAACTCCTCGCAGATCTCCGACGGCGCGGCAGCCCTGTTGATGATGACCGCCGAGGCAGCGGCTGCGGCCGGACYGACCCCGCTCGCCCGGGTCCACACCGCGGTCATCGCCGGCTCCGCCCCGATGCCGATGCTGACCGGCCCAATCCCAGCGACGGCGAAGGCCCTTCAGCGGTCGGGACTGCGGCCGGACGACATCGGAGTCTTCGAGGTGAACGAGGCCTTCGCCTCGGTGGTACTCGCGTGGGCGGCGGAGTTCGAGATCGACCTGGCCAGAGTGAACCCGCGCGGAGGCGCCATCGCGCTGGGGCATCCGCTTGGTGGCTCGGGCGCGCGACTGATGACGACGATGCTGCACCACATGCGGGCCGGGAACATCCGCTACGGCCTACAGACCATGTGCGAGGGCGGCGGGCAGGCGAACGCCACGATCATCGAGCTCCTCTGACGAAGATAAGATCGCATGGGCAACCTTTCTTACAGCTTCTCGGAACGGACCGTCGTCATCACTGGCGGTGCTCAGGGAATCGGCCTGGAATACGGACGTTCCTTCGGTGAAGGAACTGGCGCGGTTCGACGTCACCGTCAACGCGATTTCGCCGAATGCCGAGACCCGAATGGACGTCTCTATTCAGGAGGGCAGGATAACCGAGCTCGTCGCGGGGATCCCGATGGGGCTCTTCGCTGATCCGACGGAGATGTGCGCGGCAGTGGGCTTCCTCATGCGCGAGGAGGCCGGCTACGTCACAGGCGTGGTGCCGCCCGTCGACGGCGGAATCTCGATCTAGCTTCTGGCGCCCGGCCGCGGATCGCGATCGAGCGCGATGCGCCGGCCGTGCCGGGTGCGATGGGCTTGATCCGGCGCCGGGCGGATCCCTGGGATCACGTGCCCTTCGTCGAGAGTTGCTGTGGAGCGCCGAGTAAGCGAGGTAGGACTCATGGATAACGGCACGTGCACGACCTTGGCGGGGCGGACCCTGCTCATGTCTGGAGGTAGCCGGGGGATCGGGCTCGCGATCGCCGTCCGGGCTGCCAGGGAGGGGGCGAACATCGCTTTTGTCGCCAAGACCGAGGTTCCCGATCCGCGGATTCCGGGTACGGTGCACTCGGCTGCGGCGGAGATTGAGGCGGCGGGCGGCCATGTTCTCCCGATAGTGGGTGATATCCGTGATGACGCCGCTGTGAAGGCCGCCGTCACGAAGACGGTCGACCGCTTCGGCGCCCTGGATTTCGTCGTAAACAACGCGTCGGCAATTTCCTTGAAGGGGCTCGGGGACCTCTCGATCAAAAATTATGACCTGATGCTCCATGTCAACGCGCGCGGGACCTTCGCATTGATCTCCGCGGCCTTGCCCCACCTGCTCGACTCGCAAGATGCCCGGGTTATCACTCTGTCCCCGCCGCTCAATCTCGATCGTCAATGGCTCTCTCGGCATGCACCGTACACGGTCAGCAAGTACGCCATGACCATGCTCACGCTCGGCCTCGCGGAAGAGTACCGCGACCGAGGTATCACGGCGAACTGTCTGTGGCCGGCGACCCTGATCGCGACTGCGGCTGTTCGGAACGTGGTTGCCGGCGATGCGGGCATGCGAGCCTCCCGGAGACCGGAGATTATGGCTGATGCTGCTGCGGTGCTGCTCGCCCGGCCGGCGGAGGCAGGGACCGCCGAATGTTACCTGGATGAGGATGTTCTGCGGATTTCTGGGGTGACCGACCTGTCACGCTACGCAAATGACGCAGCATATGGGGCGAACCTCGAACCGGATCTTTTTGTGTGACGCCTTCTGTCCGCCGGATTTCGCGTCGACCTGGTGGGTCATCGTGACGACGCGGAAGCCCGGTGGTCGGGCCGCGGGGAAGCCGGCGCTCCGCCGGGGTGATTCGACCGGTGGAACCGCCGGTCGAGACCGTCGTCGAGTCCTTGGAATCCTTCTCGCCTCCCGTGGGGGCCATACTGAGGCACACGGCCATCGGCGATCTTCGGGAATCCACACACCCTGAAGAGCACCGGTGGCTTCTTTCGTTCCCAGGTCGGAGCCCCTGTCCCCACCGTCCTACCATGTCCCACCAGACCGGACGTCCCAGGCGTTCGGCCGGAGTGCTGGCGCGATGGACTGGCCGACTTCAGCGGGCGGTCCATCGCCGTTTGTCAATGTATGGGCTCAGGACATGCTTGACGTTTTGTCGTCAGTAGATGCTTGACGCTCGGCTGGTTGGACGCCGGCGCCGGTGGTGTGGAGTCGGGTGATCGGTCCGGTGCTTCGTCGCGGGCGGACGGCAATCTGCTCGTCGCCGTGCAGGATGCGTAGGTGGGTGTCCTCGATGACGACGGTGACGATTTTCCCGCGGTGGGCGAGGCCGAGTTTGATGTTCTGGCCGGCGACCCTGATCCGTCCGGTCGCGTGGACCTTGCGCTGCGCGCGCAGGGATCCGGCTGACAGCGGCGGCGGTGGTAGCGGGGTCGCGGGCAGTCGGGCGCCGCGCAGTTGGCCGAGGCGGTCGGTGGGGATCGGGCAAGGCCAGGTGCCGATGAGGGCTCCGTCGGTGATGGCGTGCAGGAGGTGGCCGTCCAGGCGCAGCGTGATTCGGCGGCCGGCGAAGGCGAACCCGACGAGGTGGTCGGCTCCGCCGATGGCGACCAGGCCGTCCTTGTTGACGGCGCGGTCGATCTCGACGGCCTGACCGGCGGCGAGGACCGCGGTGCCGTTCGCGCGGCGCAGCGCGGGCCGTTCTGGTGCCGGGCCGGCGGGTCGCGCGCCGCGCATGGCGAGGTAGCGCAGGTCGTCGGGCAGGAGCCGGGAGGCGATGGTGCGGATCACGTGGCCGTCGTGGCTGAGGTGGATGCTGCGCTGGTCGGCCCAGATGGTGACGGTGCGCCCGGCCATGCTGTGGTGCAGCGAGACGAACTGGCGCCCTTGGCGGATCGTGATGCTGCCCGAGGGTGGCACCCGGCGCTCGGACTCGACGGCCGCGCCGTCGCTGATCGGCCCGGCTGGCGGTTCGATCACTCCGACGACCAGTGATGACGGCCCAGTCTCCGGCTCGGACCCGGGCTCGGCTTGCCGCAGGGCGGTGTCGAGGCGGGTCGGCCCGTTCGGGCGGAAGAGGCTCGCGGGGACCGCCATGTCCAACGCCTGATGCGGACGCTGCTGGTTGTAGCTGGCGACCCAGGCGTCGACCGCGTCCTGGGCGACGGCGATCGAGGCGAACGGGACGACGTGGTCGAGGAACTCCGCGCGCAGCGTCTTATGGAAGCGCTCGATCTTCCCGGTCGTCGTCGGTGACCGCGGCTTGGTCAGCCGCTGTTTGATGCCGTTGTCGAGGCAGACCTTCTCGAACAGCACCTGTACCGGTAGCGGTTTCAGATGCCGGCCGGTGAACTGCCCGCCGTTGTCCGTGAGCACCTCCGACGGGACGCTGTACCGGCGCATCGCCGCGGTGAACGCCTCCGCGACCTCTCGGGCGGACGGCGTGGCCAGCACCGTGGCGATCACGACGAACCGGGAATGGTCATCGATCCCGGTCAGCAGCTTGCACTCCCGGCCCTCGGCCAACGGCACACCCCCGACGATGTCGAGCTGCCACAGATGCATCGGCGTCTCGCGCTGCCACCGTTTGTACTTCCGTGTGTGTTCCTGGGCCTGCGGGACGATCATCCCGTTACGGGTCAACACCCGATGCACCGTCGCCCGCGACGGCACCACCGCCAGATCGTGGCCTGTGAGCTCGTGGCAGATCCGGCGTGCTCCCCACCGCGGATGCTCTCGGCGCAGCTGGCAGATCAGCGCTTCGACCTCGGCGCCCAGCCTCGTCGGGCTCGCGTGCGGACGCCGGGAACGGTCCGCCAGACCCGACTTCCCCTCCGCCGTGAACCGCCGCCGCCACGTGTCCAACGACTGCCGTGACGTGCCGTACCGCACCGCGACCTCACCGATCGGCGAACCGGCCAACACCTCGCACACCGCCCGATACCGGTACTCGACCACCGCCAGATGATCCGCAAACCCGCCCATTCCGCCACCAACAAGAAGCAGAACAAGATCATGGATGGCTACTTGTCGTCAAGCATGTGCTGAGAACGAACCGTCAAGGATGTCCTGAGGCCTCACAGCGACAGCCGTTAGCCCCGCGGCCGGCCGGGCACTCATCGAGGCGACCAGTAGTGCCCACGATCGAGCCCAGGTAGGTCCCCGATCCCAGCTCCCGATGCGAGGCCAAGCTCATCTCGGCCGTCCGGGTTCATCGGGTTGGGGCGATGCGTCGGGGCTGCCTACCGCCTTGGCGGTAGGCAGGGTGAGCGCCGTGGCCGTGGCCGTGACCAGGCCATAGCGCCGACGGCGGAGACTACTGGTGATGACGCCGCCGCGGCGCGCGATCCCGAAAAGAATCTTCCCGTCCACGGTTGACCTGAGGTCTACCGTGATGCTCCCCTACTTCCGATGCACGCGAGCGGACGGTAGGCGGTGTCGCCTGCCGCCGATGGGTTCGGCCGTGTGTAACGCGGTACCGGGGTGGAGACGATCGTGGCGTGACAAGGCCCTGCCCGGAACGCTCGTGAGGTCGAGGTCCTTGACAACCGGAGGCAGGGCGCCGGGTCGGAAACTTCTGATCATCATTGCCCCGATTGGACGGTCCAGTTTGCGGACCAATGGACCGTGTGGTGGACCGTTGGTAGGCTATGTGATCAGTTGGCCGATCGTTCGGCGCTGTTTGGGCGCGGATTCCTCGGCGGGGCGGAGGTAACGGTGAGTTTGACTCTTCGAGATCATCTGGGCCGTCCGGGGCATCCCGGATTCGACGCCCTGGATCAGTGTGACCCCTGTGGTTGCAGGGAGTCATCGGGCTACCGTGGCGGCCCGGCATGAGTGTGCCGACTTCGTTAGAGGCGTCCATTTCGTGCCGTGAGTTGATCGTCGCTTTCGCGCATCACCTGGACCATCGCGAGTTTGACCAGGTCGCAGCACTCTTCAGCGAGGATGGCGTATGGGTGCGTCACGGCGAGCACCTCGCCGGACGTACGCAGATCCACGATCTGCTTTTGCGGCGGCCCGCCAATCAGGTCGAGCGTCATGTCATGACTACGATGCGTGTCACTCAGCGGTCGGCGACCAGGTGTGACGCTGTCAGCTATGTGATGATCTTCCGGTCCGACCGAGGATCGGTGCCGCCGGCCGTCGTCGCGGGCCCCTCCGCGGTCGGCGAGTTTCATGATCGGTTCCTGTTGACCGCCGAAGGTTGGAAGTTCACTCACCGGTCGTCCGAGTCGGTGTTCGTCATCCAGCCTCCGGTCTGACCGGCTGCCGCGCGGCCCCGGATGCCGACCGTGTATGGCCAGCCAAAGCGCCGAAAAGCCCGCCCCGGGCGATTATTAAGAGACAACGAAGGAATGACCATGCGGAGCGTGCGGACGGCGATGCAGGTTCTGGAGGCTGTCGCTCAGTTACAGCCCGTGGGCCTCTCCGAACTGAGTCGGAAGCTGGGCTTGCCGAAGACCACTGTGCAACGTGGGCTCACCAGTATGGCTGAGAGCGGGTGGCTCGAGAGCGATCCTGTGGATTCGACGAAGTGGATCGTGAGTGTCCGGGCCTTTGTCGTCGGCAGCACAGTCAGTGATAGAGGCGGATTACGGGCACAGGCGCTGCCCCGTATGAACGCGCTGGCCGCCCAGGTCAAGGAGACGATTCATCTCACCATCTTCGATGGTGAGACGGTCCTTCTGATAGAACGCATCGACAGCGTGCATCCGGTTCGAGCCTTCACCCCGCTGGGCCAACGCGCGGAACTTCACGCCAGCTCAAACGGAAAATCTGTCCTGGCCTACCTGCCMCCAGTGGAGATCGACAACTACCTGAAGACCGACCTCGGAGCGATTACCCGTCATACGGTCACCGATCCGGAGATCCTCCTCAAGGAACTCGAGGAAATTCGTACCCGTGGGTACGCAATCAGTGCTGAAGAACTGCAGGAGGGAGTCGTCTCGGTTGCCGCGTCCATTCGGCCGGGTGGCGGCCGGCCGGTTGGGGCATTGTCCATATCGGGGCCTGAGCCGAGGATGCCTGCGGTGCTCCATGATGACTACGGTGAAAAGGTTCTTGCGGTTGCCGAGGGTATTGCTGCGGCGCTCCCGGTCCGTGTGCTCGACTGAGTAGTTGTTACGGTGCGCCTCAGGTCCGCGGTCGATGGGAGTCGGCGATCTTCGACAGACAGCAAAGGCAGGATTCGGCCGCTGAGGGGATCGCTGGATGCCAGCCTTCCAGCGGATCTGAGACGTCGATGCGAAGGCTCGCTGAGAAATCCCCCGATCGAGCGGACGTCGAATCCTCGGAAAGATCGAACGGTGCAGATGGTGGGTGTTTATCATGACAAATTTAGCTCGCGCGACTATTATCCTTGACGCGTTGGCCGACTCGACTCGACCTATGACGCTCAGTGAATTGACGGTGCGCACGGATCTTCCGAGATCGACCGTCCACCGGGTGATCCAGGGCCTCGAGCGCAATCTCTATGTGCTGAGGGTCGCGGACCGCCCCGGTTACGTTCTCGGCCCTGGAGCCCTGAAATTTGGGCTGAATGGGCATCTCCGGTTGCTGGCTGCGAACCGCCGCCGAATGACGGCGCTTGCGCGCGAGGTCAATGAGGGCGTCGGGCTCGCGGTGTTCAGTGGCCGAGAGGCTGTTCTCGTCGACGAGGTTTTCTCACCCGCGAGGCCGTCGGAGCTGGCGAGCAAAGTCGGTAGGAGCGCGGCCCTTCACGCGACGGCGACCGGACGTGCGCTCATCGCTCAGATGTCGGACGAGGAGATGCCGCGGATCCTGCAGGGCAAGGCGGTCCGCTATACGGAGTGGACGGTGACCGACGAGGAACAATTGGCGAATCTGCTCGACGATACGCGGCAGTCGGGGATCGCGACCTGCGTCGAGGAGCATGATGTTGGTGTCGGCGCGGTTGCAACAGCTCTGACCGGATCGGTAGGTATCCTTCAAACGATCTGCGTCGTACTGCCGATTCAACGACTGCGCGCCAAGAGCGAACTTGTGATAGGTGCCCTGCGACGCGTGAATCCGGATGTGGATGTCGACTTGGCGGTGCGGCAACTACAGACGAGGTTGACGCGCACGACAGCGGCGGCGGCGGGCGCACGCCGAGCATGTGGCGGGAGCGGCTGGACTGCCTCCGGCCAGCATCGGCTCGCGGGTTCGGCCACGACGAGCAATGGCGCGGCACGCCCACGGTTCGACTGGTAGGCCGGTTGGCTGAACAGAATGGTCAGGGCGGAGGGCGGTTGTCTCGTGCGGGCGGGCTTGGCGACGGGCCGCTCACCGCCAGGTGTGGGTTGTCACGCGCGCCGCGAAAGTGATCGTGGGCGGCTTGCCGATGCGTCGCTCGACGGCGAGATAGTGGCGTTCCCGGCGCCGCGAAGGCCTGGAGGGCGTCGGTGGTGACCGGGCATGGCGACACCGGAGGCATGGCACCTGACGGCCGCAGTGAGGACGAAGAGAGAGGTGGGCGGTCACCGTCGAGCCGGACCCGGGCGCGCATGGAGGCGGTGTCGGTGCCGGTGCCGGCCACCCATGCGGGCAGGAGGCAGAGGCGGTCGGCTGTCAACTGGCGATCGACGGCAGGGCCAGCTTCTTCAGGTCCTCCGAGCCGGACAGCAGGATCGGCTCAGAGCCGCCGTCGTTCTTGGCTCGGTCGGACCGGCGCCCGGCACGGATTGAGGAGACCAGGCCGGAGGCCGGTGCTCCGCCGGGATGCTGCTTCGTCCCGAGCCGCTCGACATTCGCGGACCGGCGGATGCAGACTGCCTGACCTCTCCTTCGGTAGATATCGAGATCCTCGGGTCGTGGTCGATGGCCCGCGGTTCTGAGTCTGGTGGAGTCGTCCGAAATCAAAGGAACCCAACGTGCCCGCTTGGTCCCACAGACCCGGATAATTGAGTGCGGAAGTCGGCGACGGTGATGCGGCCGGACCTGGACACCCTTCTGTGCCGAATCTGACGCATGCGGGCCGCATATTAGTGCGACCCTGAACAAGTGTCAAGGGATGTCTCAGTGATCGTGTCGAAGTGAATGCGGACCAGGCTCCGTCATCCATGATCGCCGATGGCGGGATCCGGGATGGTCGTGGCGGTCGGCCCTTGATCGATGACAGGTGGTGGCCTGTCGAAAATCTCACTGAACGATCGTGTAGTCTTGAGGTCGGTTGCATCTATTGTCGTTAAAAGATCGGGCGTGATGCCCGGGCGTGTGCTGCGCGTCGTGGCCGTGATGATCACGGTCAAAATGTCGTGAGCCTCCGGAGGTAACGCGCTGGCTGGCTGGACGCCACGCCGGTCAGACCGAGGTTCGACCGATGCGCGTCGCAGCGCGGTCTCAGAACCCTCCGGCGATTGCGCCCGGAGGAGGGATGAACTGCTTGATGGCTGATGAGGGAGTTCCTGTGCCGCTCGACGAAGCGTCGCGACGCCTGTTGTTCACTGAAGCGCGGACTGCCAAGAATTTTGACCCCGAACCCGTCGCTGAAACGACGTTGCGCGAAATTTGGGACCTTGCCAGGTGGCCACCGACTTCAGTCAACACCAATCCACTGAGGGTTCTGTATGTACGCGGCGAGGCGGCTAAGAAGCGGCTGCTACCATATATGGCAAAAAACAATCGCCCAAGCACCGAGTCGGCACCGGTCTCTGCAATCATGTCGGTCGATATGGCATTCTATAATTACATGCCAAAACTTGTCCCTGATCGACCGCACCTTCGGAAAATACTGGCTGACGAGGCTCGTAGTGAGAGTACGGCACGTTTCAGTGGAACACTGCAGATCGGCTATTTTCTGCTTGCCGTGCGCGCCGTAGGCCTGGCCGCCGGACCTCTCGGGGGATTTGATCACGAGGGTGTCGACGCGGAGTTTTTCGCCGATTCCACCTGGCGTTCTCTGCTTGTTATCAACATCGGAAAGCCAGGTCCCGACGCCTGGCGCGAGCGTGGCTCTCGGCTCGACTACGAGGAGGCCGTGCGTTTCGCCTGAGGATAGGCGCGCCCAGAGCTGGCCGACCACTGCTCTCTCGGAAACGGTCCGCTCCGAATAAGGTCCCTTGTCGACGGAACCGGTCGTGAGGTCGAGCGCGCCTCCGGTCATGGCCTCGATGATCAAAAGGGTATCGAGCCCGGGTCGCCCGTCTCAGGCTCGGAGAAGACCCCGGGGAAGCGCACCCATCCGGGGCAGGACGGACCGGGTACATGCACCGATGATGTCCTGCCCCGGAATCCAAGGCGTACGGGGGAGGAGATCCAGGGTGATCGCGCGCGCCTCCGCGTGCTCGCGTGTCCCGGCCACCGGCTGGTCGGACCGCCATGCTGCAGGTACCGGTCCGCGAGAGCGGTGAGATCTTGCCGGTGGATGTCGCCCATGCCGGCGGGGACCTCTCGGCGGGCGGTGCCGGGTCCGAGTCCATTTCGTTCCGGAGGTAGACCTCGGTCGGATCGGGCACGTCCGTCGAGGTCCTCGGCGCTGTCGTCAAGCAGGTTTTCGGCGCTCCCGACGCGGCCGACGTCGTGACGTTCATTGGCGATACCCGAGATGGTCGAGAAGCGCGGTGTCGCGCTTTACGGGAGTACTCGCCATCGGGCTGACGGTGCGCTTCGGCGCTGGCCCGACCAGCTGCGGTCGCCCACTCGAGACGGTCGGCTGCGATGTATTCGTACATGCAGAGTGCGGCCTGGAAGCTCTTCGTGGAGCCGACGGTCGACGGTCGCCCGGGCGACCGTTCTTCACCGATCAGAAGGACGACACCAACTGATTCGTCAGTCAAACCGCCGGTGGTTAGCGGAGTTCGCGTGGAGCGGCGATGCCATTGGGTGAACCGAATTTCTCTGATGACTCACAGTGGTGGCGGAACAGTATGAGTAGCGCGTGGTAACAATTACTGCGTAGCCTCGGATAGTTCTCTCGCCAGTCCGGATCTTGGAGCCACTGCAGCATACCGCCCTCCACGATCGAGCGTGCCTGGCGCACGGCGAGGTCGACGTCAACGACGCGGAATGCGCCGGCCTGGACTCCTACCTTGATCACGGTTGCGTAGGAGCTGTTGATATGGGTACGGAGAAGATCGGTCAGGCCGATGAAGGACGGATGGCGAATCGAATACTGGACTAGATCCATATAGACGAGCTGGAAGTTCCGACTCCTTTGCGGGCTGGTGAAAATGGCTTCGAGGAGCGCGTCTAGCGCCTCCTCCGGGTCGCTAAGCTCCTCGATTTGCTGCTGAATGCGGCGAACGGTGCTTTCCAGGACCCATCTCATGGTTTCGATGAGAAGTTTTTCATGGCTGCCGAAATGGTAGATCAGCAGACTGGGGCTGACGTTTATCTCGCGGGCTATCCCGCGCAGTGAGAGCTGCTGCGAGCCGATCCGCGCAATGGCGTCGTAGGTCGCTCGCACGAGCTTGATCTCGTGTGGGGAGAGAGGCCCGTCCGCGGCTCGTCTCGGTTCGGTCGTCACGGCTGGCAGGATACCTTGTCTGCGGTGCGCAGGCTGGTTGGTTCGCCTGCACGTTGACAGGTCAGGCAGGGTGGACCTACCATCCTGCACAGTTGTTTAGTCCTGGTGATGTGGAGTGACGTGACACCGGGTTGATTGCTGCCGCGAACCAGCGAAGACATCCTGCGGCGGCTGGCGGAGCCAGGCGCCCGGCGGGTGGTCGGGGCGGTCGAGGAGCCGCGCGCGGTAACGCCGCCACTAGAGGGCGTCCTGCGATTAGTCGATGGCGGTCATCCGGTTGGAAGGGATTTCCTGATGGCGGTGCGAGGAACCGGTGTGCTGGACGGAGTGCGGGTCGTCGATTTCGGCCAGTACATCTCGGGTCCGCTCGTGGCTCAATGGCTGGCTGACTTCGGTGCGGATGTAATCCGGGTCGATCCGCCGGGAGGGCCGTTCTGGCGGTCCGAGGCGAACGCGATGCTGCAGCGGGGTAAGCGCAGCATCGTCCTTGACCTCAAAGAATCCCGGAGCCAGGGGATCGCCCGTAGATTGATCGACTCGGCCGACGTGGTGATCGAGAACTTCCGCCCCGGGGTGATGGAGCGTCTGGGCCTCGGTGCTGAAGCGGCGCTCGCCCGCAGTGATCGGCTGATCTACGCCTCGATTCCGGGCTTCGCTTCCGATGACGCTCGAGCCGGTGTGTACGCGAACGAGGGCGTCGTGGCGGCTGCGGCCGGCCTCTACCCGGCCCTTGGCTTCGACCCCGACGGTGAGCCGGTGGTCAACACACTGCCGCTGGCGTCGGTAGCCGGTGCGATGGTGACGGCGAACTCGATCATTGCGGCACTGATCGCCCGTGAACGGACCGGGATGGGGCAGCGGGTCGAGGTTTCCCTCTACGACGCCGCCTACGAGGTCACCCGGCTGTACACGGACAGGCCGCCGGACGGCTTTCGCCCGCCACGCCAGATGGGCAGCGGCAGCCCGGTCCCGATTGCGCGCAGCTATGAGTGCGCCGACGGCAGGTGGGTCAGAGTGACGTGGCTGGAGGGTCATCAGACCGAGGACTTCGCCCGGATGGTAGGCAAGTACGACGAGTGGAATGCCATGGGCATCCTCAACCTCGACCGTCAGACCACGCTGACTGACCCGGAAGTGGGCGGCAGGCTGATGGCGGAGGTTGCTGCCGTCTTCCGTACCGCCCCCGCGGAGTACTGGGAACGTACGGTCGGCCGGATCGCGGACCTGGCGGTGATCCGATCGACGGAGGAATGGCTGCTGTTCGACGAGCAGTCGTTGGCGCTGGAGGGCTCGGTCCGACTGGTCGACCCCGATCTCGGTGTCACCTTCCAGGGAGGCATCCCGGTCACGCTGACCGGCACTCCGGCACGGCCGTCAGCGAGGCATGAGCTGGACGCCGACCGCGACGCGATCATCGAGGAGCTCGACCGGCTGCCCACACCGGAGCCGGCTACGACCGACGCCGTTGTGGGCGGGATCTCGTCCGCGCTGCAAGGCTACCGCGCGGTGGACCTCACGGTGCTGCTGGCAGGCCCGACGGCATGCCGTCTGCTGGCCGAGTACGGCGCCGAGGTGATTCATGTCGGCAATCCGAACTGGAAGGGTATGGACCATTTCCACTACGCGGTCCATACCGGTAAGCGCACGATGCTGCTCGACCTGAAGAAGCCGGGTGCCGATGAGGTGTTTCATAGGCTTGTGGAGAGCGCGGATGTGATCTCGACGAACTTCTCGCAGTCCGTCGCGACCCGCCTAGGTGTAGCCGACAGTGCTGTCCGTGAATATAATCCGAGTGTTGTCTACTCGCGGATCTCTGCCCATGGAACGATTGGTCCACGGGCGGAATATCGCGGGCACGAGGAGATTGGACAGGCAGTCACCGGCGCGCTGACGCGATTCAGCGGGACGCCTGAGGGCAACATGCAGTTCTTCGTTCTCAATGACGAGGGCACCGGCCACGTCGGGGCGTTCGGGATCCTGCTGGCGCTGTACCACAGGTTGCGTACGGGCAAGGGGCAGTTCGTGGGCAGTTCGCTGGCCCAGACCTGCATCGCCTGGCAGGTCCCGTACATGGTCGCGCACAAGGACCGGGACTGGAACGACCCGGGCGGCTTGGACTTCCGCGGCTACGGACCGCTCGAGCGAGTGTACCGGGGTGCTGACGGGCGATGGTTCTTCCTCGCGGTCAGGCCTTCGGCGGGCGCGGCGGCGCTGTCCGGCGTCACAGGTCTGGAGGGGATCGACGAGACGGAACCTGCGTCGCTGCAGGCCGAACTGGCCGGTCGCTTCGCCACCGAACCCGCGCACAGCTGGATCGAGCGGATCAACAAGACCGCGGATGCTGGCGCGGGCCTGCAGGCCACCATGGACGAGATCGTCGACGATCCGTGGAGCAGGAACCATGGGCTTGTCAACGATATGGACTTTCCTGAAGTCGGAGAGGCGATGCTCATCGGCCCCGCCCCCAGACTTTCTCGCACTCCGATGAGGATCGGCAACCCGGTGCGCCCCGCGGGTGCCGATGGCCGCGCGATCCTCGATGACATCGGTCTGGGTGACAAGGCG
This sequence comes from Frankia sp. CcI49, assembly GCF_001983215.1. Lineage (NCBI taxonomy): Bacteria > Bacillati > Actinomycetota > Actinomycetes > Frankiales > Frankiaceae > Frankia > Frankia sp. CcI49. The sequence continues at coordinate 5,390 of NZ_MOWP01000012.1, read as the reverse complement.
GCCGAGCTCATCGAACAGGGCGTTGTCGTCGAGGCGCGGAAAGCGGGCGCCTGATGGAGCGGCCGATGAGGTCGGGAAAGCCGGCGGTGAACGCGACCGCCGCCTGGGCGAACCTGACAGGGCGCCTGCGACTACCCCTCATCGTCGCTCCCATGCTCCGCGTATCAGGCCCGGACCTCGTCGTAGGAGCATGTCGGGCTGGTGCGATCGGTGCCTTCCCTACGGCAAACGCGAGGAGCTGCGAGCGGTTGTCCGACTGGCTCGCCCAGATCGGTGAGCGACTCGCGGGGACAGCGGCGGGCCCGGTCTGCCCGAATTTGATCATCCGACAGCCGAAGCTCGACGAACATCTCGAGGTGCTGGTCAGACACCGTGTCGAGATGGTCATCACCAGTGTCGGCTCGCCCGCGGAGGTGATCGAACCCCTGCACGGGGTGGGTGCCGTCGTCCTCGCCGACGTCGCCTCCCTGCGACACGCGGAACGGGCTCTGGATGCGGGTGTGGACGGGCTCGTCCTGCTCGTCGCGGGAGCAGGCGGCCAGACCGGCTGGATGAACCCGTTCGCGTTTGTGCGGGCTGTCCGGTCGTTCTTCGACGGCCCGCTCGTCCTGGGCGGCGGGATCTCCGACGGTGTCTCGTTGCGCGCCGCGCGGGAACTCGGATGCGATCTCGCCTACATGGGCACCCGCTTCATCGCCACGAGGGAGAGCGAGGCGGGCGACAGGTACAAGCAGATGCTCGTCAGTAGTAGCGCCGACGACGTGATCCTCACCCGGGCGTTCACCGGGCTGCCGACCAGCATTCTTCGGCCGGCGGTTGTCGAGGCAGGGCTTGATCCGGCACGGCTCGACGAGGGCGTGAGCGTGGATGCGGCGAGCGGCATCTACGGAGCGGGCGCGGAGGGCTTCGGTCCGAAACGCTGGACCGACCTGTTCTCGGCTGGCCACTCGGTCAGCGGAGTGCGCGACGTCGTCGGCGTCGCGGAGCTGATCGACCGGATCGCCGACGAGTATGCGCCCCAGCGTGTTCCCGCGACCACCACTGGCGAACGCGGAGGCGTGCCCACATGAAATGCGGAGGTCCTGCGTACTTTCCCCGCGGTGACTTCGTGGCGTTCCGCTGTGGCGATTCAGAGCGTCTGCCCGGGTCTTTCGGTCCGCAGCTTGCTCTCAGATTCCGACGAGACCTTCGGTCTGCATTGGGATCGACGGCCAGATCAGCCTTGTCGTGTGATCCTCGCCGCCGATCGTGAGAAGAAAACAGAATCGACATCTCGTATTCGCTGCTGGAAACCATTGGCCGAATCTGGCTCGACTTGAGCCGGGTGCTCTGTATACCGCCCTGCACCGRCCCTACCGTGAAAGGACTCCACGGTGAGTTCATCGAGCGCCTCGTCAGCCCTGCAGACCCGGTTCCGTGAGGTCATGGCCTCGGTATGTACACCGGTGTCGGTGGTGACAACGGTCTCCGCCGGTCTTCCGCATGGCACTACCGTGAGTGCCTTCACTTCGTTGTCCATGGACCCCCCGATGGTGCTGGTTTCGCTGGACCGCAGATCAGATCTGCTCGCACTCGTTCGCGAGACCCGCAGGTTCGGCATCAACGTTCTTGGAAGCACGCAGTTCCAGCTGGCGTTGAACTTTGCGCGCAAAGGAGGGTCTGCGAAGTTCGCCGACGTGCGCTGGCGGAACGAGGGTGAGGTGCCGCGCATCGTCGGTGCGGCGGGCTTCCTGGCCTGCGAGGTGAATCAGCTGGTCGAGGGGGGCGACCATGTCGTGGTCCTCGGTTCCGTCGTCCTCGCTGACGTCGTCGAGGGGTTGCCGCTCACCTACCATGCGCGGGCATTCGGCACCTATACCGCGCTCGCTGACGCCACGCAGTGAGCGCTGCACCGAATCGGTGCCGAGTCGCATGGCTCCATGTCCTCGCTCGCGGTGCATGAACCGAGCACCATCGCGTCTCGACCTGCTGGCAAGCAGCAGGTTCGCGGAGCCCCATCTGCGGGAGCCGTATGGTGCTTCTGGCGGTACGGAGCGTCATTGCTGATTCCGGATTCGGGATACACGGACAGCCGCTGCTCCCTCTGCGTCAGTCTCGGCTGAGACACCCGCTCGGTGCGGGTTGGCTAAAGAGGGCGTGATCGGAGATCCTCGTGTTCATGGAGCCAGTGTCGCAGGAGCGTCCGGGCGGGCCCTCGCCGTCGCGGCGGGTGTTCAGCACGGCGTGCAAGCTGCGGATCGTCGCCGAGTACGACAACTCCCCGCACGGGGAGAAAGGTGCGATCCTGTGCCGGGAGGGTTTGTTCTCCTCGCATGTGGTGGAGTGGACCCGGGCGCGAGACGCAGGGGCGTTGGGTGGATCCGGCGGCGCGGCTCGTTCTCCGGAGAAGAAGCCGGGGAAGTCGGCGGAGCAGATCGAGCTGGAGAAGCTGCGCCGGGAGAACGGACGACTGAAAGCGAAGCTCGCGACGACTGAAGCCGCTCTGGATATCATGGGAAAAGCGCGCGGCGCACGTCGCCTGGCGTGCGGACTGTGAGATCCCAGTTGTCGTTCTAGGGGATCCGACCGGGCCGACCAGCTCGGGCGCCAGCTGCGAACCTGACCAAGTACTGGAGCGGATCACCTTCGCGGATGGCTCCTGGACCGTTACTTTAATTTGAATTAACCTTGCGGTCGCCGGCCGCTGTCAGTAGCCGGCGAAATATCCATGGCCTGCGCCCGAGCTCCGCGGGTGCTGTTATGGCAACGCTGTCGGGAGGTGGCGATCGGTGGACAAGGTGGTGGCGTCTGCGTCGGACGCGGTGGCGGACGTTGGCGATGGGGCGTCGCTGGCTGTCGGCGGGTTCGGCCTGTGTGGGATTCCCGGTGCATTGATTGGCGCGTTGCACGCCGTCGGTGTCTCGGGGCTGCGGACGGTGAGCAACAACTGCGGCGTCGACAGCTGGGGGCTTGGCGTACTGCTGCGCGCGGGGAGGATCGCGCGGACGACGGGTTCTTATGTGGGGGAGAACAAGGAGTTCGAGCGGCAGTTCCTCGCAGGGGAACTGGAGGTGGAGCTGGTGCCCCAGGGAACGCTGGCGGAGCGGCTGCGTGCTGGCGGGGCAGGCATCCCGGCGTTCTACACGCCGGCCGGGGTCGGTACGCAGATCGCTGAGGGTGGGCTGCCGCTGAGGTACGACGGCCGAGGTGGAGTCGCGCTCGCGTCGGAGCCGAAGGAGACCCGGGTCTTCGACGGCGTCGAGTACGTGCTGGAGCGGGCGATCGTCACGGACTTCGCGCTGGTGCACGCGTGGAAGGGCGACCGGCACGGGAACCTGGTGTATCGGGAGAGCGCGGCGAACTTCAACCCGCTGTGCGCGGTCGCGGGGAACGTGACGATCGTCGAGGTCGAGGAGCTGTACGAGCCGGGTGAGCTCGACCCCGCGGAGGTCCACACGCCGGGGATCTTCGTGCAGCGGGTCGTGCACGTGCCGGGAGTCGAGAAGCGGATCGAGAAGAGGACGGTGTCGGCGTGACTCTGTCGCGCGCCGCGCTTGCCGCGCGAGTCGCTCGCGAGCTGGGCGATGGCCAGTACGTCAACCTGGGAATCGGCCTGCCGACGCTGGTTCCGAACTACTTGCCGGCCGAGGTGACGGTCGTGCTGCATTCGGAGAACGGCGTCCTCGGGGTCGGCCCGTACCCGACGGAGGAGAACGTTGATCCGGATCTGATCAATGCCGGGAAGGAGACGGTGACGGTTCTGCCGGGGGCGGCGTTCTTCGACTCGGCGACCTCGTTCTCGATGATCCGCGGTGGGCATGTCGACGTTGCCGTGCTCGGCGCGATGCAGGTCTCCGCCACAGGCGACCTTGCCAATTGGATGATCCCCGGGAAGATGGTGAAGGGGATGGGTGGGGCGATGGATCTTGTCCACGGTGCCCGGACGGTCATTGTGATGATGGAGCATGCCGCGAAGGATGGCAGCCATAAACTCGTCGACACCTGTTCCCTGCCGCTCACCGGCAAGGCCTGCGTCCACCGGGTCATCACAGATCTTGCTGTGATTGACGTCGTCCCGGGCACTGGGTTCGTCCTGCGCGAGCTCGCGTCCGGCGTCACCGTCGATGACGTCCGTGCGGCCACGGGCTCGGAACTCGCGATCGCCATCAGCTGAACAGTGTGGCGAAGGCTGCGACCGTGGCCGCGAATATCAAGATCATCGAGATGGTGCAGCACCATGTAAGAATTTCAGGTTCCTGATCACATGCGTTGATCGGCGACGCATCACTGGATCGCCGACCTGATAGAGGAGCTTTCGGAAGTATGCCGTTGCGTGCTCGCCGGTCGTGTCTTGCAGTCCCGGCTTCCAGTCCGAAGATGTTGGGCAAGGCGCAGGGGCTGCCTGCCGACCAGATCTTCTGTGATCTTGAGGATTCCGTCGCTCCCGGCGCGAAGGAGTCCGCGCGAGGCAATGTCGTCTCGGTCCTGAACGAGGGTGACTGGGCGGGCAGGACCCGGGTCGTCCGGGTCAACGACCTGACGACGAAGTGGACCTATCGCGACGTGGTGACCGTCGTCGAGGGCGCCGGGGCGAACCTGGACTGCGTGATGCTGCCGAAGGTGCAGACCGCGGCGCAGGTGCAGTGGCTGGATCTGTTGTTGACGCAGATCGAGGAGGTGATGGGTTTCGAGATCGGTCGGATCGGTATCGAGGCTCAGATCGAGAACGCGCTGGGTCTGTCGAACGTGAAGGAGATCGCGTTCGCGAGCCCGCGGATCGAGACGATCATCTTCGGGCCGGCGGACTTCATGGCGTCGATCAACATGCCGTCGCTGGTGGTCGGTGCCCTCACGCCGGACTATCCCGGTGACCCGTTCCACTACGTGCTGTTCAAGATTCTCGAGGCGGCGCGGGCGCGCGGGGTGCAGGCGATCGACGGGCCGTTCCTGCAGATCCGCGATGTGGACGCCTTCCGGGGCGTGGCGAAGAAGTCGGCGGCGTTGGGTTATGACGGCAAGTGGGTGCTGCATCCGGGGCAGATCGAGGCGGCGAACGAGATCTACGCGCCCCGGCAGGAGGACTACGATCACGCCGAGCTGATCCTGGACGCGTATGCCTGGTACACGTCGGCGGCCGGTGGTCTGCGCGGTGCGGCGATGCTGGGTGACGAGATGATCGACGAGGCGAGCCGCAAGATGGCGGAGGTGATCGCGGGTAAGGGCCGGGCCGCCGGGATGGCGCGCACGGCCACCTTCGAGCCACCCACCGCCTGACCAGCCCGTTCATCGCCGAGATCAAGGACACCAGGAGCTGCCATGGGCAGGGTTGCGCAGACCGACGGGTTGACGGATGTCCAGGCGGACATCCTGGCCGCGGTGCGGTCGTTCGTGGACAAGGAGATCCTTCCGTA
>NZ_MOWP01000011.1:0-191953 GCF_001983215.1 Frankia sp. CcI49 | reverse complement strand
TGGAATTGGTGAACGGCCCCGCTCGCTGACGGTCTCCACCCTCTCCCCTTCTCGCGTTACCTTGATTTGTGGATTCAAAATGTTCCATGGGCGAATCCCTTGTAATTGGCGAAGCTGTATGGCTTGAAGCCGTATGGCTTTCTGTGGCCATACCCGGGTAGCGGCCGATATCACCTCGGTCGGACGTACCCGTATGCACGCCGCCTACATTCGACCGCAGCATATCAGGATGGACCGCCTGCTACTGGACATATTCCCTCGGGCTTGACGCTGCCGGTTCAGGCGACATGAAAGTGGGGTATCAGCCTATGTATGGCTCGGCTCGGTTCTCAAAGTAATGATCGACGCGAAGTCGTATCGAAGGGTGCATGTCGTATGAGCCCAGCTCGTTCACGGGTACGAATCGGACCTGTGACGACTCGCTGCTCGTTCGGGTTTCGCCTCCGATCATCTTCGTCCGGAAGAGAATCGAGAACTGCTGTCCCCGAAGGCAAACAGCATCGTGCCCGCTGTGAGCGCGATTGTCCCTGACGATCAGGGATGGCGGTAGTGCTCCTTCAGCCGTCCCGCGGCATCCTTCAGCCGGACAGTTCCGAGCCACGGGAGCGCGTACGTCGCCAGAACGTAGCGGTACCGGCTCGGACCACGGCTCTTCTCGCGTCGCCTGCGACCATCCGGCGAGAGCGCCGCCGGAATGCTGATCTGGTAGGACCAGCGCTTGTGCTGCTTATCGCAATAGGCGTCGCCTGTTACGCGACCTTCCGCCAACATCTACTCCCGTGACAATGTGCTGCATTCAACATGAAGAACGCGCACGCGAGGACAAGGATTCCCCGATGTCACGAGAATGAGAACAATTTTAAATGCTCCCGTGACACCGAATTTGGTGCCGGAACTGGTGCCACGGGGAGAGCTGCTGACGGCTAGACGACGGGTTTATGCTGCTACATCTGGGTTCCCACCTGGCTAGCCCTAGTCTGCGCTTTCATCTGCTTCTTGAAGTCCCGGACCTTGAGCAGGGTGTCGGGGCCGGTGATGTCGGCGACCGAGCGGAAGCTGCCGTCGTCGCCGTAGGGAGTGGAGACCTCGCGCCAGCCTGGCGGGGTGACGTCGAGTTGCTTGCCCAGCAACGCCACGAAGATCTTCGCCTTCTGAGCGCCGAAGCCGGGCAGGGCACCGACCCGCTTGAAGAGCTCCTTGCCGTCGGCCGCGGTGGTCCAGATCGAGGCTGGGTCGCCCCCGTACTGGTCGACGATCACCTGGCAGACCGCCTGCACCCGCTTCGCCATCGAGCCCGGGAAGCGGTGCAGCGCCGGCGGCGTCGCGAAGACCGAACCGAGCGCGTCCGGATCAAAGGCCGCCAGTTCGCCGACGTCGAGCGGCCGCCCGAGCCGCCTGGTCAACTCGTATGGCGCGGCGAACGCACGCTCCAGCGGGAACTGCTGGTCCAGCACCATCCCGATCAGCAGTGCCAGCGGGTCGTTCGTCAGCAGCTCGTCCGCCTCGGCGATCTGGCTCAGGTGCAGTCCCACGCCCTCACCGTAGCCGACCGCGTTGGCCGGCTGCCGCGGCCGGCGGTCAGATCACGGTGTAGTCGGTGTGGTCCCGGCAGGCTGCGTAGTCGTCGGCGTCCAGGTAGTGGCACCACGGAAGCTGTGAGTCGGGAAAGCGGAGCCGGCTCGTGCCCTTCCAGCTCGCGACCTCCACATGAGCACCGAGATCACGGACAGTCTCCAGCGCAGGGACAAGGTCCGTGTCGCGGCTGAACAGGATGCCCACGTCGTACGCACCCTCGCAGGCAAGACGCACATAATCGACCGCGAGAGCGACGTCGATGCCCTTCTCCTGCGCGGGTTCTGAAGGCCACGCCTTCGGGTAGCGGAGCTGCCGACGGACAACGACCACCCGAGGATCACGGACCCAGCGGTCGGCCTGCCGGTCGCTGCCCTCGCGGCCTCCGGCTGGTGATCAGGGCTGGGACGGCCGCGGTAGACACGGACGGCCGCAAGCTCACCACCGAGCCGTCGCCCGCCGACGATCCGCTGCGCCACGCGCGATCCACATGTCCACGCTGGCCAGGCGTGCCGGAAGGCAGGAATCTGCTGCGCGCTGAGAGGTGAACGTTCTGATAGTCGACGAAGACAGCGACTCGCGGGAGCATGACGTAGCCGATCTAGAAAAAAGCCCCGCCAGTCCCGGAGGACGGCGGGGAGAAAGTGACTGACACGCTACCGACGCAGAGTCCTGGGCGTCAAACGCTGACACCGTCACCCGCCGTGGTCTTTCGCTCCGCCCCTGCGGGCCCGAAGATCGAATTCGGACGCCACATGGTCAAGTGAGTACGGATTGCCCCGTCCCACTCCATCTTTCCGAAACCCGCTGGTCCAGCACCATCCCGATCAGCAGCGCCAACGGGYCGTTCGTCAGCAGCCCGTCCGCCTCGTCGATCTGGCTCAGGTGAAGTCCCACGCCAGTCACGGTGGCCTTACCGGTCAAGCTGCCACACCCTCAGGTGGTCGAACCGGCGGGTGCACCGGCATCGAACCGGCTGACGGTCGCGCTCCGGCAAGCCGGGGGCCAGTGGGCCGACGGACAGTGAAGCGATCAAGGGTAAATGGCCACCTGTCGCAATGGTTGACCGGTACGCCACCAACAGTCGGGATATTTGGCCAGTCTGCGGGATCGCCGGAAGGCGCCGACAGCAGGCCGACGAGGGAGTTGACCTCAAGCGGAGTTGAACTCCTAGCCTGACCGTCGCGGGGCCAGGCGGTCTTGTCGGCTCCGCAGCTCATCAACGACGGCCGTTCGGCGCAGGAGCGTGAAGGAGCACCGTGCCTCATCTCAGCGACATCACCGATCGAGCGGAACTTGCCGCCCTGGTCAGTCAGCTTGGGCGCTGGCTGGACACCGGCGACGACAAGGAGGGGCGCGCGATCTTCCACGAGGACGCCGTCATCCACAGCGCTCGCGGCGGCGCCACGGGAATCGACGACATACTCGAGTATTCGCGGCGCACCCGCGACGACAACGAAAATTCTCAGCATCTGATCACCGACGTGCTCGTCGAGCTTGACGGGGACCGCGCCACCATGACGGCGAACGAGCTTGTCGCGTACTTCCCGTCGGGACAGCTCCTCCCCCCGCTCTTGAGGCTTGTTGGCCTGCGTTTCGCGTTCCAGGCGCTCCGCACCCAAGACAGGTGGCGGCTCACCCGCGCTGAGGTCACGCCGCTCTGGCGGCAGGAGACATGACCGCGCTCCCGAGCGTCCACCTGGCCGGGTTCACGGCCTCCGACGTCCGCGGGCAGGGGATGGCCGGGAGAAAGTGACTGTCGCTCCCGCGTCGTCGATCTGGCTCAGATGCAGTCCCACGGCACGTCGAACAGCAGTATCCCGATCGGCTTCACCGGGCCATCCTGCCCGGTGAAGTTACTAGCAGGGCACCACCACCACTGGTATGCCACCCGCCTGAACGAGGCGGGTGATGTCCTTGGGATCGCTGGTCAGGATGCGGTCGCCCGGACGGGCGAGCAGGGTGACCGTCGCGTCAACCACATCGGACGTACGGGCTCGACCAAGGAGCACACCGGCGTCGCGGCCGGTCCGCTCATCGACGGCGCACACCTCCACCGCGCGGAGCAGGCGGGCCAGCGCGGCCTGCCGCCCGGAGTGATCCCGCCAGACCTGGGCAACCACGACAGCGTTGCTCCGTAGCCCGATGTCGTGCTGCTGCGCGACCCGGAGCCGGGCAACCATCTCCCGATCGCCGCGCTCGACAGCCAGCAGTGCGCCCGCGTCGAGAACGAGGGCACTCACGCTGCCGACGGATCCGCGCGTAGGCCCAGCTCGCGTTCGGCCCGCGCCAGTTCCTCTGGTGTCAACGCCGGGTTTGCCGTCTCCCACGAATCGAGGAACTCGGCGAGGGCATCGGCTCGAAGCTTCGCCGCAGCGGCGACCGCGAGCCAGGCCGACAGTCCGACGCCGGCCCGACGGGCTGCGTCCCGAACCGCATCGCCCAGTTCGCCATCGAACGAGACACTCATCTTGTCAACCTTCACCGCCCCAGAATACCGGAGTAGCAACTACCACGGTATGTCGTCTCGGTGTGGCTCGTCCACCGTGTTCTCCGGGCGGGATCCTGATCATTCCCCGACGCGATCGGCAATCGCAGGGTCCCGGCCCCGCGCGAAAAACCCCAGTTCAGCGGCCTGTGCCGCTTCACCTTTCCGAACATTGCCGGTCCAGCGCCATTCCGATCAGCAGCGCCAGCCGATCGTTCGTCAGCAGCTCGTCGACCTCGTCGATCTGACTCAGATGCAGTTCCACGGCACATCCGTAGCCGGGTAGGACCGAAGCCCGGCGCCGCGCGCCGCGGCCCTGCCCGCGATGGCGGGACGCGATGGCGGGAAAGGTGGGAACCGCGTCCTTGCCGCCATACTCGCGCCCTGCCAGCCTGATCCGCATGAGGCCGCGCAGCGTGGTCATCGTGCTTTACGACGACGTCCAGAGCCTGGACGTGACCGGCCCGCTGGAGGTGTTCGCCGGGGCGGACGCCGCCACGGAACGGCCAGGTGCGTACCGGATCACGACCGCCGGGCCTGGTGGCCGCCCGGTGCGCACATGCAGTGGGCTGCGGCTGCTGCCCGACGCCGACATCGACCACGTCGGACCAGCTCACACACTGCTGGTGCCCGGCGGGCCGGGCACGGCCGCCCCCGACCCGGAGCTGGTGCGCCGCATCGGCGAGCTGGCGGCCGAGGCCGATCGTGTGGTCTCCGTCTGCACCGGGGCCTTCCTGCTCGCCGAGGCCGGCCTGCTGGCCGGACGTCGCGCCACAACGCACTGGGCGCATTGCGGTGCGCTCGCTCGGCGCTTTCCCGACATCCAGGTCGACGCCGAGCCGATCTACGTCCGAGACGGGAACATCGCCACCTCGGCCGGCGTCACCGCAGGTATCGACCTGGCGTTGGCGCTGGTCGAAGAAGACCTCGGGCGGGACGTCGCGCTGCTGATAGCCCGACACCTGGTGATGTTCCTGCGCAGGCCGGGTGGGCAGGCACAGCTCAGCGCGCAGCTCGCTGCTCAGCTCGCCGAACGGCCGCAGCTGCGCGAGGTCCAGCACTGGATCGACGAGCACCCCGAAGGCGATCTTTCCATCAATTCTCTCGCCCGCCGCGTGACGCTGTCACCCCGTCACTTCACCCGCGCCTTCGCCGCTGAGGTCGGAGTGACGCCAGGGCGGTACGTGGACGGGGTCCGGCTGGAGACGGCCCGCCGACGGCTGGAGGACACCGACGAGGGAATCGAACAGATCGCCCGGTCGTGCGGATACGGCACCGCTGAGGCGATGCGGCGCGCGTTCGTTCGGGTCCTGGGTGTGCCGCCGATGGAATACCGCCGCCAGTTCCGACCTCATCCAAATCCAACCTCCGGAGGGTACTGATGCAGATCGCGATCATGCTGTATGACCGCTTCACCGGCCTGGACGCCGTCGGCCCGTACGAGATCCTCTCCCGCATTCCCGGGGCCGAGGTGATCTTCACAGCCGCCCGGCCCGGCCCGGTCCGGGCCGACACGGCCAGCCTGGCGGTCGTCGCCGATGCCGCGCTCTCCGAGGTAACCGCCCCCGACGTACTCCTGGTGCCAGGTGGTCCCGGAGCCGCCGACCTCCTGGCTGACCAGCCGACCCTCGACTGGCTGCGCGGCGTCGACGCGGCGGCCACCTGGACGACCTCGGTCTGCTCCGGCTCGCTCCTCCTGGCCGCCGCAGGCCTGCTCACCGGTCGCCGCGCCACCTCACACTGGATCTGCCTTGATCACCTAACGACGTTCGGTGCCATCGCCACCGCCGAACGGGTCGTCATCGACGGGAAGTACGCCACCGCGGCCGGCGTCTCGGCCGGTATCGATCTCGCCCTGCACCTGACCGGACGCATGATGGGCGACGACATCGCCGAATCCATCCAGCTCGTTGTCGAATACGATCCCCAACCGCCGTATGCGGCCGGATCGATCGCCACCGCGCCCGCGGCTCGAGTCGCCGCCCTGCGCGCGAGCGGCCTCGCCGTCGGCGCCTGATCTGTACAGGTCGCTTCACTGCCGCTGTTCACCGACACCACTGTTCACCGACACGGCCAACGTTCCACCTGCACGGCAGCGGACGTCCCGTCGGGCGCGAGGTGGAGGAGAAATACTGTTTCTCGCGGCCCGCGCCGTCGCGGACGTGCTCGGGCTTCCCGCGCCCCCAAGGACCCGGAGGACGAGAATGACAAAGACGAGGACGAAAAGGAAGCTCCCGGAGACCGCGCACACATCCCGGCCCTGGCGAATTCACGACATCACGCCTGACTTCCGCATCGAGGACGTCTGGGCCCTGCCCACACCGGGCACCGCGCAGGACTTCCCGAGGCTGGTGCGGCTGATCGCCGAGGGCGACACGGGGGACAACCCGTCATGGGTCGCCCGGCTGCTGTTCAGGATCCGCTGGCGCCTCGGAGCCTGGCTCGGCTGGGACGATCCCGCCTCGGACATCGCCACCCGGGTGCCGACGCTGTGCGAGCGCCTACCAGCCGACCTGCGCGACGCACCAGCCGGACCCGCGTTCGCGACCCTCCCGTTCCGGTCAGTCTTTCTGACGGACAACGAGTGGGCCGCGGAGATAGTCAACCGCACGGTTCACGGAGTACTGCACATCGGCTGGATCCCGGACGACGACGCCGGCCGTCAGCCGGCTGGCCACCGAGGCCAGATGACCGTGCTGGTGAAACCGAACGGCCTGTTCGGACGGGTCTACATGGCAGCGATCACGCCGTTTCGCCTGCTGATCGTCTACCCGCCGCTGCTGCGAGGCATCGGAAAGGACTGGCACGAGAGCACCCCCCGCAACCCGCCCACCGACGCCTGAAGGACCCTCTCCACTCCATCTTTCCGATACTGACTGGTCCAGCGCCCATTCCGATCAGCAGGGCTCATCGACCTTGTCGACGTCTCCTGGGACCRCTGGGCCGATGTCTCCACCCGACCATCGCCGGCAGAGTTCCCGCGGGGCGGAGCCAGGTCGAAGGCATGCATCGCCCGGAGACCATCCAGGGGATCGCCTGCTCTTCACCCCACGCGAGGGTTGACCGTCCGCAGCTGGACGTCGAGGAACAGCATATCAGCTATTCCTTCCATTTCTAAGATATAGCACAGCGGGGGGCTTGCGGCAAGACCCCGTTCATGCCGCAGAATCCGTGGCCGAGGCAGGAACCCACGGAATGAGGAGCCGCGAAATGTGTGCGTTGTTGTCAATGGCCGGATCGAACGGGAACGCGGCGAAATACTGCGTGGGGAGCAACTCATGACGGACGCCGAGGTGATCATCGTGGGTGCCGGTCCGACCGGCCTGATGCTGGCCGCCGAGCTACGCCTGGCCGGAGTCCGGCCGCTGGTACTGGAGCGGCAGCCGCTACCGCAGGAGACGCCGAAGGCGAACGGTTTCAGCGGGCAGGTCCTGGAGCTGATGCGCTACCGGGGCCTGCTGGAACGGGTCGAAGCGGCCAGCGTCGGTCCGATCCACACGGCTCCTCGGATCCAGTTCGGCGGTGTGCACCTGGACCTCTCACACCTGGCGGTTTCCCCGATCTGGGGCGTGCATCTCCCGCAACCGCGACTCGAACGCCTGCTCGACGAGCACGCTCGCGGACTCGACGCTGAGATCCGCCGCGGCCACGAGGTCGTGGGGATCAGCCAGGAGGAGGCCACAGTGACCGCGGACGTGCGCGGCCCCCAGGGGCTGTACCGGACGAGCGCCCGGTACCTGGTGGGCTGCGACGGCCCGCGTAGCCAGGTGCGCGACCTCGCCGGCATCGACTTCGCCGGCACGACCTATCCAGAGGTCAACCGGCTGGGCCAGGTCACTCTGCCCGATTCCGTGACGCGTCTCGACAACGGCGACCTCGACCTCCCCGGATTCGGCCGGGTCCGTGCGGCCTCCTTCACCCGGACAGACCGCGGCGTGTTCGGATTCGGGTGGCTCACCCCAGAGATGCTGCTCGTCCAGACGACCGAGGACGAACCCGCCGACGTCGACGGGGACGCACCCATGACCCTGGCCGAGTTCCAGGACAGCATCCGCCGGGTGCTCGGCGTGGACCTTCCCGTCAAAGAAGTGATCCGGCTGTCACGCTACGGATTCGAGGCCCGGCAGGCCGAAAGATACCGCGACAGACGTTTCCTGCTGGCCGGCGACGCGGCTCACCAGTTTCCCGCCACGGGCATCGGCATCAATGTCGGCATGCTCGACGCGGTCAACCTCGCCTGGAAGCTGGCCGCCGACATCCACGGCTGGGCACCGGCCGGCCTGCTGGACACCTACCACGGCGAGCGCCACTTCGCCGGCGCCCGCGCCATGTACCAGACCCAGGCACAGGTGGCACTGCGCCGAGGCCAGGACCCAGCCGCCGACGCCCTCCGGGACCTCTTCCTGGAACTGTGCGCCGACGAACAGCCCCTGCGCCGCATCGCAGCCATGATCGCCGGCTCGGACGTCCGCCACCCGCTGCCCAACCCCGATCAGCACGCCCTGACCGGCACCTTCGCGCCCAACCTCACCCTCTACACCGACCAGGGCACCACCAGCGTCGCGGACCTCACGCCCACTGCACGGCCCCTCCTCCTCGACCTCGCCGACCGCCCCGAACTCCGCGCAGCTGCCCAGGGCTGGCAGCACCGCATCGATATCCACGCCGCCAAAACCGATCACCGACCCGCCGACGCGCTGCTCATCCGCCCGGACGCCCACATCGCCTGGGCCGCATCCATCGCCGAGCCCACCGACACAGCCGCACTCACGCTGCGAGACGCTCTCTCCCGCTGGTTCGGCGCCCCTGCGACAACGCTCCCGGCCGCTCAGATCTCCTGATCGGTCACCGACACCGCGTGGTCACCCGCCTCGCCTGCTTGCTCAGTACCTAAAAGCTGGACAGGAAGTGCAGAACTTCCGGGGCGGCGAACTGGGCGCCGTATCCGGCGTTGAGGACGAGGCAGGCGACGGCGACGTCCCGGGCTGGGTCGAAGGCCACGAACCAGCTGTTGGGCTGTTCCTGGTTGTCGACGTCCGAGGTCCCTGTCTTGGCGTGGACGGTCGGRCCGAAACCGAGCCCGGCGGCCGTGCCCTCGGCGACCACCTCGCGCATCATGGTTTTCAGCTGCGAGTCGACGCCGGCGGGCAGGGGTGTCGCGGCGATCTGCGAGGCTCCGGGCAGCAGGATGGGCTGCTTGAAGGTCCCGTCCGCGACGGTGGCCGCCACTGAGGCCATCGCGAGCGGAGACGCGGTGAGGTGGCCCTGGCCGAACATGTTCTGGGCCAGTTCGGAGCCGCTGGCGGTCGCCGGCTGGTTGTAGTAGGTCGCGGGCCGGCCGAGACCGATGTCCCAGGGTTGGTTGAGGCCGAAGTACTCCTTGGCGACCGAGGCGAGGCGGCCGTTGCTCTCCTGCTGCCACCACTGGCTGAACGCGTTGTTGCAGGACTGGGCGAAGTTGCGGGAGAAAGGCGTCGACGCCGGCTGGGACTCGCCCTTGTCGTTGTGGTAGCTGATGCCCTGCACCGTGTAGACGGCTGGGCAGGCGACCGGGGTGTTCGCGGTGACGACCCCGTGGCTGATCAGCGCCGCCGCAGAGATGATCTTTTCGGTCGAGCCTGGTGCCACCGCCGCGGTGAGCGCGAAGTCGTTGTAGCCGGCGTTGTTGGCGATGGCCAGGATGTGGCCGGTCGACGGCTGGATGGCGACAAGGGAACTGTCCGGATGCTCCGCGACGGCACCGCGCGCGGCCTGCTCCGCCCCGGCGCTGATGGTGGTGGCCAGAGTGCCGGCCACCGGCGCGGAGATCACTGTCTGGGTGCCCCTGACCGGTGTACCGGCGGCGGACTGGATCTCGACGGCGAGTCCCGGTTGCCCCAGGTCCTCGGGTGGGCTGGACTTCAGGATTCCCGCGATCGTGTTCAGGCCCGCGTCCTGATATGAGGTGAGGCTGTTGCCGCTGGAGTCGACGACGGACGTGGCCGTCGGAGCCAGCGGGACGGCGGCGGGGTGTGTGGCAGCGGTGAGGTTCGGCGCGAGGGCGTCAGGTGCCCACGCGATGGACCACGCAGGCGAGTCCGGCTTCTGGTAGGCGACCAGCGACGAGTGGTAGCTCCAGGTACCGCTGATCATCCCGGTGCCTGCCGGGGCTGCGACCAGGGCGTTCACCGCGAAGGCGACCTTGACCCGCGGCGTCGGCGTGGCCTCGGACGTCGCGTTTCCGGCCAGCCTGGTGGCGCCGGCGGACGAGCCGCTCAATGTCCTGAGATGGAGGCCCTCGCGGTAGGCGGCGAAGGCCTCCTCGGCGGCCTGCGGGCTGTCGGTGTAGCTGGCTGCCTGCTCGAGCCTGCCGGCCGCCCACGCACTCAGGAACGCGGTGGTGATCTGCTCACCGTCCTGCTCAGGGGAGGCCCCCGTCGGCACGAACCCGACGACGGGATGGCTCTTCCTGCCTGGCGCGACCACGTCCACGATGGTCGCGGTGACGCCGACCGCGAGGACCGCGGCCACGGTCGTCACGAGCGCGACGAACTTCCACGGCCTTCGGCGCCCGTGGCGCCCGTGGCGCCCGGCCGGGCCAGCTGCCTCCTCCCGCCCACGCCCTGTGTTCGAGGGGGGACGGTCCTGCCACTCGTTCGCCGTGTCGTACTCCGCCGCCGTGTCGTACTCCGCGTCCGAGTGGGCCGAGTTCTCCGACTCGTATCCCGTGTCTGCCCCTGAAAGGTCTTCGACCGGATCCGAAGTCCACGGGTCCATGCTGCGCAACGTTACGGGTAGCGATACATACCGTCAAAGGCCGACACGAGCCCGATGTGCCTGACCTGGCACCGCGGGGGGCGTGCCGCCGGGAAGGGCGGCGCTCAGCCGGCGGCGGCCAGGTCGGTCGTGCGGGCGACGTCGTGGACTACCTGGCGCAGGGCGTCGAAGGCCGGTGGGGGCGGCGCGATCGTCGCCGCCCTCGACGCGCCGGCCGCGCCGGCCGCGCCGGCCGCGCCGCTGCATCTTGCCCTGGGCACGGATGCGGTCGAGTCGATTCGGGCCGCCCAGGACCGGCGCCGGGCCGACCTCGACTCCTGGGAAGCCGTCAGCCACTCGACCGATGTCGACGCGGCGCCCGCCTGACCGGCCGGCCGCTGCCCGTGCGGTAGCCGGCCATGCGGGCCTCCGCGGGGTCCTGTTTCTGCTGGCGGAAACCTGGGAGCGCCTGCACAAGCGCCATTGTGCCGGCCAGGCAGAGGACACCACCGAGGACAACCGACCCGGTGGCGCCGACGACGCCCGCCACCGCACCGGATTCGAGATCACCCAGCCGCGGTCCGCCCGTGACCACGGCGATCTGCAAACCTGCGAGGCGACCGCGCAGGACCGCAGGCGCGGACAGCTGGACAATGGTGCCGCGCAGAACGGCGGACACCACATCAGCACAGCCTGCGATCGCCAGCAGGAGCAGTGCGGCGGGAAGCAGCCGAACGAGACCGAACCCGGTGATTGCCAGCCCCCACGCGAGAACGGCGAGGATAACGGCGCGCCCCTGGCGTTCGATCCGGCCAACCCATCCGCTCGACAGCGCACCCGCCAGAGCACCCAGTCCTGGCGCGGCGTAAAGCAGCCCGAGGGTCGTGGCGCCGCCACCGAAAACGCCGGTGGCCAGCGCGGGAAACAGCGCGCGAGGCAGGCCGAACACGGTGGCGTTCAGATCGATGAGAAAGACTCCCTGAAGGTCCTCGCGGCCACGGACGAAACGCAGCCCCTCCGCAATCGAGCGAAACCCTGGCGGACGGCTGCCACTCGCGGGTTTCTGCGGGGTGATCAGGAGAGTGGCCACCGCCGCGACAAGGAAGGTCGCCGCGTCGATCAGGAAAACTGCGCCAGGCCCCGCCGTGGCCAGCAGCAGGCCCGCCCCAGCCGGCCCCACCACCAGTCCGAACTGGAAGACGGCCTGCAGCAAGGCGTTGGCGGCAGCCACCTCCGTGCGGTGCACCACGGCGGGCAGCACCGCACTCAGCGCCGCGTCCTCACTCGTGCCCAGGCCGCCGATCAGCGCCGGGCCGACGAACAGCGGCCACAGCGCCGGCCCGGCCCAGGCATTGACAGCGAGACCGATGCTGATTAGCGCCATCAGAAGTTCCAGGCCGACCAGAAGCCGTCGACGGTCCACGCTGTCGACCACCGACCCGCCGAGCAACGATCCCGCGAGCAGTGGCCCGAGCACTGCCAGCGAGACCAGGCCGACGTCCAGCGAGGAATGGGCCAGTTGGTAGACCTGGTAGGGAACTGCCACCGCAGTCAGCTGGCTTCCCACGACCGACGCCGTCTGCCCGATGACCAGCGCTCGAAGGTCGGACGAGCCGCGAAACGGTGTCAGGTCGACCATGAGACGCCGTGCCAGCCCGGACTGGCGCGGGCGCGGCTCCTGGGGGGTCGGATCCATGCGCTCGTCACGTCCTTTCGCCCGCACCGTCGACAACGGCATCGGTAGGACCCGGACCGCGTGCGACGATGGCAGCTGTTGATCCTGTCGGTTCAAGCCGGCTTGAACGCAAGACCACGCAGGCGCAGGAGTTCGACCGTGAGTAGAGCAACCTTGCATCCGACGGGCGCTCCCCAGCCGGACCTGATCCCCATCGACGCGGTGGCTCGCCTGCTCGGGATACGGGCGTCAACCATCCGCTACTACGAGGAAAGAAAGCTGATCGCGCCCCGATCTCGCCATGCCGGCCGGCGCTGGTACGGGCCAGGCGAGATCCGCCAACTCGCGATCATTCGCTACTGGCAACGGTCCGGCCTGCTGAGCCTCGAGGAAATCGGCGACATTCTCGCCGGCCCGGCAGCCACCCGCGACTGGTCCCAGCTTGTCGCAGGCCGCATCGATCAGCTACGCACACAGGCCGAGAAGCTGCTCGGTGCCAGCGAACTGCTGGAACATATCCTGTCCCACCACAGCGATGCCCCGCCCGATGGTTGTCGCCATTTCGAGGCCCTCGTCCTCGGCGAGGCCGCGCCTGACCCGCCGACGAGGCAGTAAAGGTCAGGCGGGCCAAGCGGACGCACTACGGCCGTGACGTCGCGGAGAACAACTCCGGTCTCGTGATGACGCGTCCCCGGGTCAGGGCCGAAGGGCGGCGGCGACTCCGGCGGAGTCCTGGATGTCCTGGAGCCTGGTCACGAGGCCGTCCGAGCCGAACGTCCAGATGTGGACGAGGTCCTCGGCGAACGATCGGCCCGTCGAGCGGGTCGTCAACGCCCGCCTCGACATCCTGGCGTGGAACCGGCTCGCCGCGGCGCTGATCTGTGACTTCGCGGTACTGCCGCCCGAGCACCGCAACGCCGTCTGGTTGCTGTTCGTCGATCCGGCGACCAGACGGCTCTACCTCGACTGGCCGCGAGTCGCCGGCGACGCCGTGGCGATTCTCCGCGTGGCCAGCGCCGCGAACGCCGACCGCGCGACGACCGAGCTGGTCGACAATCTGTCACGGACGAGTTCGGAGTTCCGCGCGTTCTGGGCCCAGCACGAGGTCCACGCAAAGGCGCACGGCATCAAGGCGTTCCGCCACCCAGTCGTCGGCCCACTGACGCTGCGCTTCGAGACGCTCGGACTCTCCGGCGACCAGCAGAACATGATCACGTATCTGCCCGCCGACGCCGAGTCCGCCGCGACATTGCGCCTGCTGGCGGCCTGGGAGGAAGGGCGCCCGGCTCACGACAACGCGTATACCTCCGATACCGGCTCGTCAATCGATACGCTGATGCGCTCACCGACATCCTGCTAGCACCCTGACCTGGCAACCCAACGCGTGCGCGTCCGAAAGGGAGAGGCATGGCCGAGGTGCCAGACCAGCTGGTGCCGGTACGAGCTGTGGCGTGACGGCCGCCTGGTGCAGGCCGAGCTGGAGCCGTTCACCCTCCAGATCTGGGACCTCGACGAGTTCGACGATCTCCTCCAGGAGGCTGGCCTCACCACGGTCGCCGTGCATGCCGACTACAAGGTGGGCCAGTCCCCCACCGCGGGCACCGGGGTCTGGACCTTCGAGGCAACCAACCGCGCAGGTCGATGACGGCTGGGCGTCACGCCGCGGTGCGGTGGCGGAACAGCCAGGACGCGCAGGCGTAGGAGACTACGAGGATGCCCAGGCAGTAGGCGATCGCGACCCACGCCTCGTGGCCGAGCTCCACGCCGGTCGAGGTCTGCCCCATCCACAGCCCGCGCATCGTCTCGATGATCGGCGTGAACGGCTGGTGCTCCGCGAAGCCGCGAAGCACGGCCGGCATTGTGCCGGCTGGGACGAAAGCCGTGCTGACATACGGGATGAACATCAGCACGAAGGTGAACGAGTTCGCCGCCTCGGGCCCGCCGGCGAGCAGACCGACCGCGGCGGCCAGCCACGACAGCGCGAAGACAAAGAAAATGATCATCGCGACGGCCGCGAGCCATCTCAGCCCGGACGTGGTGGGGCGCCAGCCGATCCCGAGCCCGACCCCGATCACCAGAGCGGTCGCGATCAGGTTCCGGGCCAGGCTGGCCACGATCTGGCCGATGAGGATTGACGGCCCACTGATCGGCATCGAACGGAACCGGTCCACGATGCCGTTGGTCATGTCGGTGGCCAGGGACACCGCCGTCGTCCCCGCCCCGAACCCGGCGCACAGCACAATCAGGCCGGGTACGACGTAGTCGACGTACCTGCCGCCGGTGTTCAGCGCACCGCCGAACACATAGACGAACAACAGCATCAGCACGATCGGCAGCATCAGGGCGGTGAAGAACGCCTCCGGGTCGCGCAGCGACCGCCGCAGGCAGCGAGCGACCATGATTCGCGAGTCGGTCACGGCGTAGGCGAGGCTCATCGAACGATCTCCGATCGGGGCTGCGGCGCGGACGGCGCACCGTCGGCGGTCAGGGACATGAAGACGTCATCGAGGCTCGGGCGATGGGTGGACACCCGGGCCGCGGGGGCCCCGATGGCGGCGATGCCGCCGAGCAACGCGTGGACCTGGGCCGCCGAGCCGTCCGTGACGACGTCGATGACGCGCAGCGCCTCGTCCGCGCGGGCCACCTCCGCGCGGGCCCCTTCCGAGTGGGTCGATTCCAGGTGGCCGAGCGCGACGCGGTAGTCAGCCGGGTCGGCGAAGTGCAGTCGGGCGACCTCCGCGCCCAGGCTCGACTTGAGCTCTTCCGGGGTGCCCTGGGCCACGATCCGGCCGGCGGTGAGCAGGGCGACCGTGTCGGCGAGCCGGTCGGCCTCCTCGAGGTACTGGGTGGTGAGCAGGATGGTGACGCCCTCGTCGACCAGGCGGCGGACCGTCTCCCAGAGCTGCTCGCGGCTGCGGGGGTCGAGCCCGGTCGTCGGCTCGTCGAGGAACGCCAGGACGGGCCGCCTGACCATGCCTGCCGCCAGGTCGAGGCGCCGGCGCATCCCGCCGGAGTATGTCTTCACCCGGCGGTCTTGGGCGTCGACCAGGTCGAACTCCGCCAGCAGCTCGTCGACCCGGGGCCGGACCTCGCGCCTCGGCAGGTGGCGCAGCCGCGCCATCATCTCGAGGTTCTCCCGGCCGGTCAGCAGATCGTCGATCGCGGCGTACTGACCGGTCAGGCTGATCGCGCTCTTGACTCCGATCGGGTCGCGGAGCAGATCACAGCCGGCGATCACGGCCGTTCCCGCGTCGGGGGCGACGAGGGTGGCCAGGATCCGCACCATCGTCGTCTTGCCGGCCCCGTTCGGACCGAGAAGCGCGAAGACGGAACCCTGCTCGATGGCCAGGTCGACGCCGTCGAGCACGACCCGGCCGCCATAGGACTTGCGGATCCCGTCCGCAGCTACTGTGTATGGCATACACAGAAGGTATGCGTGATACACAGTTCACGTCAAGTCGTATCCTCGCGATCGAGGAGGGAGGCCGATGGCCAGCGAGAAGTCACCGCCGCTACCGCCGGGCCTCGACCTGCTCTGGGGCCGCCGCGAACGTGGTCAGCGCGGGCCGCGACCGGGGCTATCGGTAGACGCGATCGTGGCGACGGCGACCCGGATCGCCGACGCCGAGGGCCTGGCCGCGGTGTCGATGGCCCGCGTCGCGAAGCAGCTCGGCTACACGACGATGTCGCTGTACCGGCACGTGGCCACCAAGGACGAACTGCTCCAGATGATGTGGAACGCCAGCGCGCTGGGCGCCGAAGGCCTCGTCCTGGAGGGCGACGATTGGCGGAGCCGACTGCGGGCCTGGGCGATCGTCCAGCGCCAGATGATCGACCGCCATCCCTGGATCACCCAGATGCCGATGGCCGCGCCCCCGGTCGCGCCGAACTCGCTGACCTTCGTCGAAAAGGGGTTGGAGACCCTCGACGACACCGGCCTGTCCGACACCGACAAGCTCCGCGTGATCGGCCTGCTCAGCTCGTACACGCTCAGCGAGGCCCGAATGGCCCACGACGCCGCCCGGGCGGCCGTCGCACCCGGCGCTGGGGCTGGAGCTGCGGCTGCGGCCGGCGCTGGAGCTGGAGCTGGGGCTGCGGCTGGGCCTGGTGCCGGGGCCGACGCGGCGGCGGGGTCGGACAGGGGCGGCCCGCCGCCTGTCTGGGGCTTCGAGGCGTTGCTGCGCGAGCTCGTCGACGCGCAGACCTATCCGCGGCTGCACCGCATCGCCTGGGCGGGCGAGATCGGCGGCGACCCGGCGGGTTTCGAGGAGACCGAGGAGTTCCTCTTCGGCGTGGACCGGATCCTCGACGGCATCGCCGCTCTCATCGACCGAACCCACGACAACCGGCCCCATCGGACATCCGGTGGCACGGGGACGCCCGGCGCCCAACACTCCGACGGCCCGACGCCCTGACGATCCGGTGCGGGTGTCAGATCGACACGGATAGTCCCATCCCACTCGTTCTTTCCGATACTCGCCGGTCGAGCACCATCCCGATCAGCAGCGCCAGCGGGTCATTCGCCAACAGGGAGTCGGCACACGGTGGGGGTGTACATGTTTGATGTGATCATCGTCGGCGGCGGGCCGACCGGAATGATGCTGGCGAGCGAACTGCGCCTGCAGGGCGTCAAGGTGCTCGTGCTGGAGAAGGATGCCGAGCCACCGCCGTTCGTCCGGTCGCTCGGCCTGCACGCGCGCAGTATCGAGGTGCTGGACCAGCGGGGGCTGTTGGAGCGGTTCCTCGAGAACGGCACGCAGTACCCGATGATTCCCGGCGGCGTCCGGGGATTCTTCGCGGGCATCGAAAAGCCCGCTCCCACCGGACTGGACACCGCACACGGATACGTGCTCGGCATTCCGCAGACGCGCACCGACCGGCTGCTCGCCGAGCACGCGGCCGAAGTCGGAGCCGAGATCCGGCGCGGGTGTTCAGTGGTCGGGCTGGAGCAGGACGACGACGGCGTGGCCGTCCACCTTGAAAAGGGGACTGCAATGCCGTTGCGGGCACGGTTTGCCGTCGGCTGCGACGGCGGGCGCAGCACGGTTCGGAAACTGCTCGGGGTCGGGTTCCCCGGCGAGCCGTCGAGAATCGACACGCTGCTGGGCGAGATGGAGGTGACAGCGTCCCCGGATGACATCGCCGCAGTGATGACCGAGGTGCGCAGGACCGAGAAGCGGTTCGGGATCGGGCCGTCGGGCAAGCCGGGGGTGTTCCGCGCGGTCGTGCCGGCGCAGGGCGTGGCCGAAGACCGTTCGGTGCCGCCGACGTTCGAGGAGTTCAGGCAACAGCTGCGCAGGTACGCCGGCACCGACTTCGGCGTGCACTCCCCCCGCTCGCTGTCGCGCTTCGGCGACGCGACCCGCCAGGCCGAGCGCTACCGGGTCGGACGGGTGTTTCTGGCCGGGGACGCCGCGCACATCCACCCGCCGATGGGTGGGCAGGGGCTCAATCTCGGGATCCAGGACTCGTTCAATCTGGGTTGGAAGCTGGCGGCGGAAATCAATGGATGGGCGGCGGACGACCTGCTCGACAGCTACGAGTCCGAGCGGCACCCGGTGGCCGCCGACGTGCTGAACAACACCCGTGCACAGATGCAGCTGACGATCAACGAACCCGGGCCGCAGGCGGTTCGGCGGTTGGTGGCGCAGCTGATGGACTTCGACGACGTCAACCGTTTCCTGATCGAGAAGATCACGGCTATCAGCATCCGATACGACTTTGGTGCGGGCCACGCCCTGCTCGGGCGGCGACTGCGCGACGTCCAGCTCAGGCATGGGCGCCTGTTCGAGCTGATGCGCACCGGCAGCGGGCTGCTGCTCGATCAGACGGGGCGGCTTTCGGTGGGCGGCTGGGCCGACCGGGTCGACCACGTCGTCGACATCAGCGAAGAGCTGGACGTGCCGGCGGTGCTGCTTCGGCCGGACGGGCACGTCGCGTGGGTCGGCGAGGATCAGCGGATGCTCGGGGTCGCGCTGGCCAGGTGGTTCGGCGCCGACGCGGGTTCCTAGCAGAATCCCGAGCGACTTCACCGGGCCATCCCACCCGGCGAAGTCGCTCGCGGGCTCCCGCTCAGGGCTGGGCGAGGCGGGTGACGAAGTCGGCCACGATCGCCAGCTCGGCGTCGTCGTAGCGGCCGAGCAGCCCCATCAGACCGGCACCCTTGGAACCGTAGAACGCACCCATGTCCGTGGCGATCCGCTCCTCGACGCGGGACACGATGACCTTCCGCCGGTCCTCGGTGGAACGCTCCCGGCGGACGTAGCCGGCACGCTCGAGGCGGTCGAGCACTCCGGTGACCGTGCCGGTCCGCAGGCCGCTCAGGTCGGCCAAGCGCCCTGGCGTCAGCGGTCCGTGCACCTCGAGGAGGGTCAGGAACTGCGTGTCGCTCGGGCCGAGCCCGATCTTCTCCGCCACCTCGTGGCTGTAGAGGACCGCCCCCGCGATCATGCGGACGACCGCGGCGAGGACGTCGGCCTCCATCCGGGCGCGGCCATCGTCGTTCGACAAACTCTCTCGCCCCTCCTAGTATCTCGTTTAACCGAGATACTCGTTCAACCGAGATGCTCGGCCAGCGACCACTGCCTTCACCCTAGGGGGTCCACGATGGCAAACCTCACCGTCGACGCGGTCAACGCGGTCGACGCACCGGTCCGCGTCCAGGCGTTCGAGGCCACCGTGCGCAGGCTTGGCCACTGGACCACCGCCCGGATCTTCGAGGTCCGCGCCCGCCGGGGCGGCGCCCTGCTCGACCTGCGCTCCCCCGGCATCCCGGCCGGTGATGTCGAGGTCCGGGTCGATCTGGACCGCTCGGTGCTCAAGCTGCTGGTGCCCGACGACGCCCTCGTCGACCAGTGGGGTCTGCGTTTCACCCATCGAGGCCGGGTCAAGGACGCCTGTGGCCGCGGCGCGCTCGCCGGGCGGACGATCCGCCTCACCGGCCGGGTCGACCGGGGAGAGATCCGGGTCCGCCGAAGCGGAGCCGCCGTCCTGTCAGCGATGTTCACCCGCGAGTTCCTGGCCGATGCGCGGGCCTCGCGGCGAGCCGGGCACCAGCCGACGGTCGCCGATCCCGCCGCCAGCTTCTCCACCGCCGCCACAGCCACCGCCTCCACCACTTCCACCAACACCACCGACACCGCCAACACCGACCCGCGCCGGTAACTCAGGCCGACCGATACAGGAGACGACCTGATGAAGGACAGCCGACGGGAGAGATTCGGCGGGCTGACCATGGAGGGCCCGATTGCGCGCTGGTACACGCGCCTGCGCGGGACCGGGCCCCAGCGTGACGCCTACCGGAAGCAGGCCGCCGCGCTCACCGAAGGCCTGGTCGACGGTGCGGCCGTTCTGGAGCTCGCCCCCGGGCCCGGCTTCCTGGCCATCGAGATCGCGCGCCTGGGCCGGTACTCGGTGAGCGCGCTCGACATCAGCCGGACGTTCGTGGGCATCGTCACCGAGCAGGCCGCCGCGGCGGGTGTCCGCGTCGACGTCCGGCACGGCGACGCGGCCGAGATACCCTTCCCGGCGGACAGCTTCGACCTGATCGTCTGCCAGGCCGCGTTCAAGAACTTCACCCGCCCCGGGAAGGCGCTCGACGAGATCCACCGCGTCCTGCGCCCCGACGGCACKGCGGTCATCGAGGACATGAACCATCTGGCCACGGCGACCGACATCAACCGCGAGGTGGCGTCGATGCGCCTGAACCGGATCAGCGGGGCCATGACGAGACGGACGCTGCGCGGGCTGCGGCGCCGCGCCTACACGCCGGACCGGTTCGAGGAGCTGGCCACGGCCAGCGTGTTCGGCGGCGCGACGATCCGCGCCGAGGGCATCAGCCTCGAGGTAGTCCTGCGTAAGGCCGATGCCAGCCGGTCACTTCCGGCATAGCCCGGGTCCGGATCGCCGGACGGAGTCCGCGCCGACACGGCCCGCGTGCCGCCGAGCCCGGCTGCGGACACTCGCGCGCCGCCAGCCGGGCGCAAGCCTGCCCGCGGAGGCACCCCTTGCGTCCGCGGGCAGTTCGCGTCTCCCTGATCGTGATTCGCCGACGTCTCATCCAGGCGAAGCTGGGTACTCGCTCGTTCGCCCTGTTCCGATCCGCCAGCGAGGAGATCATCTGGCGCGGTGGCTCGATGTCACCGAGTACCCAGGAAGGTGAAGTTGCCCATCGGGACGGTCAGCGGCCGACCCAGGATGTGGTCTTCGACGCGACCCACCAGGTTCGCGGCGTCAAGATGCCGATCATGGCTCTTCGAGATGATCCAGCCCTGCCGCACGTCGATCGCGGAACCTTCGGGAAGGAGCCCGTTATCAGGGGTCTTATAGCGGATGTTCAGCGTACCGGCGAAGTTCGGCGGCAGCTCCGTTTCAACCTTCACGACCTGATACTCCGCCGTGATCTCAACGAATCCACTGGAGGCCGGGCTGATCAGACCGCTGTCGGACGACTCCAGCGACAGGCGAGTACCGACCGGCAACCGAGTGCAGTGGGCTTCGAACACGAACCGCTCAGGCCGCGAGTCCTGATTGTAGAACTTGAGTGTCTCGTGACTCGAGACCGTCTTGTCCACATTGTGCCAGCCCGCGGCACCGTTATACTGAATCCATTCAGCGGACGACCAGTTGCCCGTCTGCTCGAGCGGGCTGTTCGCGAAGAACTCACTGCCGACCACAGTGATCAGGCAGTAGTGACCGGAACCCGGCGGCTCGAAAGCGAAAGCGGAGCTGGCGGCGACACGAGTACCCGGCTCAGCCTTCGTCCCTCCGTCCGCGGTCTTCATCTCGGAGGTGCCACTCGTGCCGTCGTAGGTGAACATCTGAACCCAGGTCGAGGGCGGCGGCGTGAAACCGGCATCGCTGTAGTACATTCTCAGGATCGGCTTCGCGATGGGTACCAAGAAATTCTGACTCTGAGCCCGACCATAGGTGTAGTTCTTGTACCCGACCTCGGGTGTCCACACGAAAGTGTCCCACCGCTTGATGATCTCTTTCACCGACAAATCGACCTGGCCGTTTATGACCACGTCCGGGCTGGCGGTGAGTGAGCCAGCCTTCGGAATACTGGTGTCGTCGCTCAGGTTGGCCCGGACGAACAAGCCACGCCATTTCTGAAAGGCGCGCCGCGCCGCCGCGTCGCAGTCCGGCTGGCTCACACCAGTAGCGGCCCTCAGATCAGTGGCCAGTTTTGAAATGTCAAACCGCGTGCCCGCCCAGTACGTGTCGGCGTAGATCGCTCCGATGGCCGTGGCCACCGGCACGATGTCGCCGGGCGGGGGTGCTTCGATCCAGACCTCCCGGATCGCGGCAGCGCTGCCGTAACCGTCGTCGAAACACGACAGTGCCGCGTTCCAGGTTTTCTGATCGGGGTTCGCCTGTAGCATTTCGCGCTCCCCGCCGGGAGTGGGGCGCGGTGCGTCGAATCTGTTTCGCGTACCCATCGTGGTCATTGATCATTCCTATCGAACGAAGGTATCAGATCTGTTGTCGTGTACCGGGAGCTCTACCCTGATCTCCAGATGAAGACTCGGCACGCGGTACCGTCGGGGGTAACCATAGATAATCCAACCCACTTCGACGACCCGACCATGTCGCGGCGCCTGCCGAGACTTCCTGCACTTCGGCCACCAAACCAACGACGTAGGATCCCAGGATCCCACGCGTCACTGACTGACCGATTGACTGGAAACCTAGCCGGCGTCGAGCGCCACGCCAACCCGGTCGGGGTGCGGACGATTTCGGTTGATTCACCGTCCGAACCGGACACCCGACTCCCCGCGAATTTGACACACTGGCCATAATCACCTGAGTGTCCGGAATTCGACACGATCAATTTCCGACACCGCCAGCATGCTTCGCTCGGATCCGTCGCCTGATACCCGACACGACCGGGAAGATGCCAACTCAACGGATGCGGGAGTTGGAACGCGTCGGGATCGCCGAACCCACGCCTCCGCACGTGGAGTACAGGCTCTCCGAGTCGGGCCGCTCCCTCCTGCGGTGGGCGTTCGTCCGGGTCCGCCTGCCCCTCCGCAACCACCCGCACCACCGGACCCACCCGGAACGCCATAGCACCTCCGGCCCGGTGCGTCGGCTCCCGCTGACGGGCGAAAGCCGCGGGTAGGGTGACGCCGTGGCGGATGCGGCGACCTTTCTGGGCCGGGACGAGTTGCTGCTGCCGTTCCGTCGCGGCTTCCGGTGGGCCTGGGCACGCCGCGGTGTGGATCTCACGGCCCGGATGGCCCGGACATCGGCCCTGGTCGTCGCCCCGCATCCCGATGACGAGACGCTCGGCTGCGGGGTGTCGATCCTGCGCAAGCGGGACGCCGGCAGGCCGGTGCACATAGCCATGGTGAGTGACGGCGCGGCGGCGCCTCGCTCGGGTGTCAGCTCGGCGGAGCTCGCGGCGATCAGGCGGGAGGAGGCCCGCCGGGCCGGCGGGCGGCTCGGCGTCGACGCGGAGCAGCTGCACTTCCTGGATTTTCCCGACGGCGGAGTCTCCGACCGGGTCGACGAGGTGAGCGCGCGGCTCGCCGAGCTTCTGGAGGCATGCCAGCCGGAGCAGATGCTCATCCCGGTTTCCTGCGAGGGGCACCCCGACCACAACGCCAGCGGCGCGGCCGCTCGCCGGGCCGCTGCCACGACCGGCTACACCGGTCAGGTTCTGGAGTACGGGGTGTGGCTGTGGACCCACTGGCCCTGGACCCGGGGCTATGGCACCGAGGGCTGGTCACCGCGGCGGGTGTTCGGCGACCCCGTTGACCGGGTTCGCGAGGTCAGGCCACTGCTGGTCGACGCTCGCGGCTACCGGGAGCGCCAGCTCGCCGCGCTCGCCGAGCACGTCAGCCAGACGACGCCGGACGAGGCAGGTAACGCCCCCACGTTGCCTGCCTCCCTGCTTGCGGCCAGCACCCGCTCCCCCGTCGAGATCTACCTGGAAGTCGGCGCTCTCGACCATCTGGCCTGACCCGCCGGAGACTCGGCGCGGGCGGCGGGCCGTTCACATCTCCGCCGGTGAGCGGACTCATCGCGGGATTGTCACGGGTTTATCGCGAGCTCGTTCCGCGGCGGGTCTCGAAACGGGAGATGGCCTGGCGATAGACCCGCTCGCGGCGCATCGCGACGGCTCGCGGCTCGAAGTCGGCCACCGCCGCGCGGCCGCGGGCACCCACCGTCACGGCGAGTTCCGGATCGACGAGCAGCGGACGCAGCGCCGCGGCCAGTGCCTCGGGGTCGTCCGGCGGCACGACCGCGCCCGCGCCGTGACGTTCCAGATAGGGGGCGATCCCGGTCCGGGCGGTGGCGACGACCGGGCGACCGCTGGCCATCGCCTCGATCGCAGCCATGGACATGCTCTCGAAGCGGCTCGGAACCGCGACGACCCGTGCCCTGCCATAGATCTCGGCCAGGTCGGAGAGCGGGACGTGTCCGGCGAACGTGCACGGTACGTCGAGCTGCTCGGCCCGGCGGGCCAGCCATGCACGGGTCGGGACGCCACCGATCAACCCCGCGGACGTTCCGGCGAGCACGATCTGAGCTTCCAGACCGTCCGCGCGCAGCTTGGCGACGGCGTCGAGCAGGATGTTGACGCCCTTCTCCCGTTCGATGCGCCCGACGACGGCGATGACCGGTTCGGTGTCCCGCGGCGGAGCGACCGAGCGCCAGCAGGTCGCGTCGAAGGGATTCGGGATGATCTCCACCGGCCGGTCCGTGAGCCAGCCGAGCTCCCGCAGCGTGGTGGCCATCAGCTCCGACGGGGCCGTGACGGCGTCGGCCCGGGCCACGACGGCCCGGTCGACGCGATCGGCGACCCGTCCCTTCCAGGACAGCTTCTCGCCCGACAGCCGGGGCGGCAGCATCGTCGGGCAGTGCAGGTGGATCACCAGCGGATGGCGGTGGCCCAGGATGCGGATCAGCCCGCGGCTGTCGCCGTCCTGAGTCTCGATGACGTCGGGCCGCAGACCCAGCCGGCGCAGCCAGAACGCGTAGGACGCGGCGAGGCTCGCGCGCAGGCTGAGCGAGTCCCGAGGGTGGTGACGGCCCGCGATCACCCGGCCGTAGCGGCCCAGCATGCGCGTGACGGGAACGCGCAGTAGCGGACGGCGATGAACCCGCACCCCGTCGTGAATCTCGTCCACGATCCGGTGTCCCTGCGCGCACAGAACATGCACCTCGTGGCCGAGCGCGGCAAGCGCCCCCGCAATTACAGCGGTGTAGATGCCGGCGCCGTCCCATACGATCGGCGGGTACTGTTCACACAGAAACAAGACCTTCAGGCTACCGCCGGTCACAGGCACCGTCACCGTCAACACCCCCATTACACGTGAGAATTCCGTGTATATCAGACGGCTTTCGGCGAGTCGGACAACAGTGCCGGTACCCTTACGAGAGAGTCGAGTCGAAAAGCGCGTTTCCGCATCCACACAAACCCGTCGGGTAGCCATCCGCCCGGGATTTCCATGAAAAAAGGATCACCTGGCACGGTCGCTGAATGGACTTCCTGGGGCCGGTCCCCGCTCGCGTCTGGCCGACGCCTCGACCGCGCCACCGTCAGCTTTGGCGATCCGACTCCATCGGCTGGGCGCGCCAGCACCCGCTGCTGGTGGCACCACCGGCCTCGCCGGCTCTGAGCAGGCACTTCTGCAGCTCGGCACCCGCCCGTCCCACAGCTCGCCGAGGTCGCCGGGTCGACCGCGTGCATCCCGGCGGTCCACCGGATAAGGATGGACAGGCGCCGCCGGAACGAAAGGGGACTCAGACGACCTCCCTCTGCGCGGTCCAGGCCGAATGCTGTGGGCCGGAATCACTCATGGAAAGCCGACGGCACCGCGCGGCGCGCGCTGTCAACGACCACGCGCGCACCGCGGCTCTGCCCGAGCCGGGTGGGACCCGACCGACCGGACAGAGGAGAGCGTGAATCTAAGCCTCGGCGTCTTCGATATCTTCGCCTACTCCGTTCCCGGCTCGCTGTACCTGGTGCTGCTGCTGTACGTCCTGGACCGGGCGTCGTGGATCGATCTCGGGCAGGTCGGCGACCTCAACTCCACCGTGCTGATCGCGGGCGGGATCATCGCCAGCTACCTGCTCGGCCATCTGACATACGCCCCGCGCCGGTTCCTGGGGCGGCGGATGCCGCAGTGGCTGGGCCAGGGGCGCGATGCTCGCGCGGAGTTTCTCGACCGCTTTCCCGCCGCCCGGTCGATGGCGTTCGTCCGGGTCGACCAGGCGCTCGTCTTCGCGGCCATCGAGGTCAAAGCGCCCGACTCGGCGGTGGAAATAAGCCGGCTGCGAGCCAGCGGAATAGCGCTGCGCAACGCCGGGATCGCGATGCTCCTGTCAGCGGGCGTCGCCGTGGTCGAGCTGGTTGCCAGTCACGAACGGGGTTTGGCGGCGTTCGCCGTGGCGGCTTTCCTCGCGGGATTCGTCGGCGCGACGCGGGCCGGGCATGAACTGTCCCGCTGGGCTGCCCTCAAAACTCTCGAAGTGGCGTTCTGGCTGCCCGGCATCGAAGCCGAGCTGGCCACGAGATCGCCGGCCCCTCCGCAACCACCCGCGCCACCCGCACCACCAGCCCCGCCCGCACCACCGACCCCGCCCGCACCACCGACCCCGCCCGGAACGCCCTAGCGCCTCCGGCCCGATGCCGCTGCCTGGCTCCGGGCGGCATCGCCACCAGGCTCATCAAGTCGACGTTGGCCGGATGCGTCCGATCACGGTTCCAGGTTCGCGGCTGCCCTGATGCCGGTGCCCGGCAGGCCGGTATCGCGGCCCGCCGGGCATAGGCACGTCCGTCAGCCGCCGCTGTTGGTGGTGCCGAAATAGAGACTGCCGACAGCCGCCGCGTAGTTGGCGGTGGGGCCGGGGTCGTACATCACCTGAATGTTGTACTCGTCGACGGCGAAGTCATTGACGGTGAACGTCAGCACGAGGGTATTCGCCGTTTCCACGGCCGTTGCGGACGGGCACGGATTGAAGCTGGCCGTGGAGCACGTCCAGCTGAGCGACCCTTCGGTCGGCGCCGGCGCGGCCGGGTTGAAGTTGTTGACCACCCCGAACGTCCAGCTGGCCGTGCCGGGAGCGCTGATGTCCAGGAACGGGGGGTTGTTCGGGTCCGGTGCGACGACGACGGTGGCCGGCAGCTGCTGGGAGGTCGCGGTCGCCGAGGCGGTGTTGTTGGCCGTCTTCGGATCCGGTGTGGTGGCCGAGACGGTGGCGGTCAGGGTCTGGGCGCCGAGTGCGACGTCACCGGCGGACCCGGACACGGTGAGGGTGGCCTGCGCGCCCGGCGCCAGGTCGCCGATGGTCCAGACGCCGGTCGACGAGGCGAACGTGGTCGTCCCGGACGGGCTGGCCGACGGGGCGACAAGCCAGGCCGGGATCGCGACCGCGGCGGTCACGCCGTGTGCCGTCGTCGTGGCACTGCCGTTCGTCACCGTCGTCGTGAAGATCACGTCGTCGTAGTAGACCGGCGAGGTGACATTGACCGACTCGGTGACGGCGAGGTCGGCCTCGGCCGGGGCCGCGCCCACGGTGAGGATCGCCGTCGTGGCGAGGCCCTTGTTCTTCACGGTTACGGTGTGCGTCCCCGCGGTGGTCGCGGTGCAGGCAGCGCCCGTGCAGCTTCCGTTCGGGCTGATGCTGAACCTTGATCCGTCCGGGTCGAGGGACACCTCGTTACCGAATGCGTCGAATCCCCGCACCGTGTAGGCCTGAGTCGCACCGGGGATGATCGTCGACGTGGCTGGGCTGATCGTCAGGCTGGCCGGCGCCCCGGCGGAAACGGTGACGGTGCCGGGGTCGGCGAAGGGAATCGCCGTCGCGCCGGTCGGAATGAAGGTGGCGGGGAAGGCGAAGGTGCCTGGTGTGGTCGGCACGGTGACGTTCCCGTAGGAGAGGGTCGCGGTCTGCCCGTCGGCGCAGTTCGTCGCGACGGCGATCACGTTCGATCCATCAGGTTGGGCGGTGGTCCCGACCACCTGGAACTGGGCGCACCCCGAGATGGCGCTGAGGTAGCCCGGCGCTGACGGCGCGGTCGACTGCGGCGCGGAGAAACCGGCTGGGACCGCGATGGTGATCGTGCCGGGAGCCGTCGGCTTCTGGGCTCGGTAGGTCCAGCCGAGCGCGACGCCCTGAGCTCCGGCGACGGCTTTCTTGTTGATCTGCTTGAGGCTTCCCGGGTTGACCGTCGCCGCCTGGGCGGTGCCGGTGGTCAGCAGCGGTCCAACCAACGCCGCGGCCGTCAGCGCGACTCCCAGTCTGGCTCGGCCGGGCCGCCCCAACCGACCGAGCGCAGCACGTATCCCCACAGCTTTCCCCCCATGGTGTAACGGAAAGATCCGGAGTCGGATCGCACCCGAATCTAACCGCACCCGAATCTGACTGAGTCGAGAATGACTCAGCACCAGGCAGGGTGGGCCGGGGGCATGGCTGGACGCGCGCCGTTTATCTGAAGGCGGCGACGTGGCGCTCGATCCAGTCGGCGAAGGTGCGGGGCGCACGACCGAGGACCAGCTCGATGTCAGGGCTCACCCGTCGCTCCTGCGGGGTCGGTTCACCGAGGATGGCGAGGGTGCCGTCGACCACAGGCTCGGGCATGAATCCCAGCATCAGCCCACGGGCCTCGTCACGGCTCTGCTCGATGAAACGCACCGGCTCGTCAAGCACAGCGCCGATCGCCTCGGCCCGCTGCCGGGGCGTGCTGAGTTCGGGCCCGGTCAGCACATAGGTCCGACCGGCGTGGTCGGCGTCCCGCAGGCAGGCCGCGGCGACCGCCGCGATGTCGTCCGGGTCGACGATCGGAAGAGCGACGTCACCGAATGGCGCCGCGACGGTCCGGTGCAGGCGAACCGATTCAGCCCACGCATAGGCGTTGGAGGCGAACCCGCCCGGTCGAAGGATCGTCCAGTCCGTGCCCGACTCGCGGACGGCGTTCTCGAGCACGCGCAGAGGCGCATGGGACGGTGATTCCGGTCGGGTTGCGGCAGCCTGCGAGGAAAGCAGCACGGTTCGGGTGACTCCACTGGCCGTCGCGACGTCGAGGATGCCCCGCGGGCTGAGGTGCGCGCCGGCCCCGGACACCAGAAGGAACAGCGCGGTGGCGCCGTCGAGCGCGGGCCGCAGGCTCTCCGGAACCGCGAGATCCGCGCGCTCGTATCGCACCCCGTCAACTGTGTGCCCGGCGGAGACGCCGCGGGAAACGGCCGTCACCTTCTCACCGGCGGCGACGAGTTCATGTACGAGCGTGCGGCCCACGTTACCGGTCGCCCCCATAATCACGATCACGTAATTCTCCAAGGTGGGGTCGGTTGCATTGTTCACGCCCCAGGCGACGCGAACATCGCGGCCGATCAGCCGCACGTCGAACGCTAACAGCACCGGTACAGTAGGTACCTAGAAGAAAGTGACTACCCAGAGGGGAACCAGATGCTCAGGACCCTGTCGGCGGACTCCACGACCGACCCCGAGAGCGCCTGTGCCATCAGCCCGGTGGTGGAGATCGTGTTCAGCCGGTGGACCACGCCGATCCTCTGGACGCTCCACCAGCATGGCCGGCAACGATTCGTCGAGCTGGAACGGCGCATAACCTCGATCACGCCGAAGGTGCTGACCCAGCGGCTCCGCCAGCTTGAGCGCGACGGGATGGTCATCCGCACATATCACCCCGAGGTCCCCCCTCGGGTCGAGTACGAGATCAGCGACCTCGGGCTCAGCCTCGCCCCGCTGTTCGCACATCTCGCCGAATGGGCGAACGCCAACCTCGACGGGGTCGAGCTTTCCCGCCGTGACTATGACGCCCGATCGGCGTCGTCCTGACAGTTGAACCGTCGCCGAGTTCCCCGGATGGCGTTCACAGGTCGGCCGAACGCCGAAGTCCCACTTGTTCTTCCGGCACCTTCCGTTCCAGCATCATCCCGATCAGCAACGTTGATCAGACCGGAGGCCGCGGATCGCGCTGAACGCCGCGTCGCATCTGTATCGCCCGTTCGATGCCGTGTAGGCGCGCTACGAGGTGCGAAGCCAGTCGATGCCCGTGCTCGTACCAGCCGAGGTGGACGACGTCGCCGTCGTGGACAAAACGGTCGTCGCTGTGGATGTCCGCCGTCGGGTCGAGATCGCGCAGCAGGTCAAGCGATCCCAGTCGCGTTCGGCGCCGAGCTCCAGGTGAGCGAAGCAGGGTCCGTGTTCTTGGGCAAGGCGCCACTGCAAACCCGCTGGCCCGCACCACTCCGATCCGCAGCGCCACCCATCCCAGCCAGCCGGCTCCGGACGCCGCACCGCACCCACGCGATTCCGCGCGATGGATCCTTGACCGACACGCGGACCAGGGTTCAAAATCAACATCGGATGTGATCACGGTGGTTGGCGTGATCCCGATCAACTGCAGATCATCGTCGCGCGACGGGGTACCTGATCGAAGCACCCGTGCAGGGGGAAGCGTTTCGTGACTGCCATGCATGTTCCGGATCCCGGCAAGCGGTCACCCTTAGCGCTGAACGATTCCGAGCGCCGCAATCTGGTTAACGAACTCGCAGATACCTATCGGAGCGACCAGTCCGCCCGCATACTCCTGGGTCGAATCGGTATGGCGAGGCGCGACCTTCCATTTCCGGGCGAGATGACCCGCATCGAGTGGTGGTCGTCCGTCATGAATGATCTGGCGAACGGAAAAGTGTTCGACCCTTTTCGCTCGCTCCTGACCGAACTCCTGCACGACTATCCCGCGAACGCCTGTTTCCGGACCCTCGCAGAGACCCACGACGTCGATCGCGGTCCGGTTGCGGGTCCTACCCGTCCAGCACAGGTCGAGGTTCCGGCCGGTCAGGCGCGGAACAACTTCGCTGCGTCTGCCGAGCCATACTCCGAGCTCTCACTTTTCCGTCCGCCCCAGGAGAGCTTGAGACTGCACTACTCTATATGTCAGGTTCCGCCAGCAGTCGCCGATTTCACCGGTCGTGCCGAGATGCTGAACGAGGTAAATACAACCTTGCGACAACGCACGGACGGCCATTCCCTGACCGCATGCTGCCTGTCAGGGAAGGGTGGTGTCGGAAAAACATCCATCGCGGTTCGAGCAGCTCACGACCTGGAGGATTTCTTCGACGACGGCCAGCTCTACATGGACCTTCAGGGTTTCTCAGGCCGCCCCCTGGACCCGGCCGCAGCGCTTGCCAATATGTTGCTGGCATTGAAGTTTCCGAGCGCGCTCATCCCGGAGAGCTTCGAGGATCGCGCACGGTCGTACAACACGGCAATTCGCGGACAAAGAGTGCTCGTGATCCTCGACAACGCCGTGAACGAGGAGCAGATTCGCCGACTTCTACCGCCCGGCGGCGCCACCCGAGCGCTGGTGACCAGCCGTACACCACTTGTTGGAATCGAAGGTTCTGTGCACGCCGAGGTGGACCTATTTGATCACAACGAAGCCCTGCAGCTGCTAACCAAGATCCTTGGCCGAGACAGGGTCCTGCAGGACACCAATGCGGCCAACCTCCTCGTGGACCTTTGTGGACGCCTCCCGCTTGCTGTGCGAATAGCGGGCGCGCGTCTCGTCCTCAAGCGCCATTGGCGGCTGAGGACGCTCACTTCCAGGCTCCAGCACGAGATGCAGAGACTCGACGAGCTCTCCGTTGGAGACCTCGAAGTCCGGGCCGCGTTCTACGTCAGCTACAAAATGCTCCACAGCTCGGATAGGCGGGCGTTTCGCCTCCTCGCCCAGATTCAGGCGGAAACCTTCTCGCTAAGCACTGCGAGCGCAGCCCTGGGCTCCCCCGAAGGGCATGTCGAGCATCAGATAGAGAGACTTGTCGACGCCCAGTTGATGGACTTTGCAGGGTATGACGCGTTTGAATCCCCGTCCTACAGGTTCCACGATCTCATTCGGATATTCGCGCGCGAAAGAGCTCGAGACGAGGAACCGGAAGATGCGCTCGAATCACTTCACGAACGTCTGAGCAGCTTCTACCTTGAGCAGGCCAGAACGGCGTCCAGCAGCCTTCGAAAAGACGCGACAAGGAAGCGGTGAGGATAACGTGGGGAACACCTCCTCCCTGACGGTCGAAGCACTGGACGACAATCAGGCCCTGATGTGGTTCGCGGACAACTGGCCGATACTTCTCAGCCTTGCAGTACATAGTACAGAACAGGAGGATCTGGAATCAGTGTCCGATTTTCTGGATGCCATGGAACAGCCGGCGGTACTTCTCGGAAACCTGGATGACTGGGTCCGCTTCAACCAGGCCTCCAGGACTCTGGCGATACGCCTTGGGGACACCTGGCTCGCAAATCGCTGCCTTTACCAAATCGGCCAGGCGCTGCATCTCAAGGAGGACTACGCCGCGGCAGCGGAGATACTGCGCACCGCCCTCGATGTCTCGGTGGATCAAGATGACAGAGCTACGGAGGTACGCTGCCTACGAGACCTGGGAAATGTGGCAAGAGCGCTTGGAAATCCCGAGGAGGCGGTCGACCTCTATTGCGATGCCCTGGCGGGCTGCCGTGTTATGGGGTACGACCATCTCGAGGCGCGTGTCCTGGCTGATCTCGGCCAGGGCATGAGCGCCCTGGGGGATCTTCCGACGAGCAGAGCGCTGGTCGAACGCAGCGTGGCCGTAGCACTCAGCACAAACGACCGGCGTCTTGCTGGTCACAACCTACGGTGGCTTGCATCTATCCTGCATGGTGAGGGACGTTACAACGAGGCGTTGGGCCTCTACCGTCAGGCCCTCGACAGTTTTGGACTATCGGACGATCCCCGAGGCGTGTCGTACGTTCTGAGCAACCTGGGCAACACACTGCGCGAGCTGGGGCGGCTTGAAGAATCCGTCGCGTCGTACGAGAAGGCAGCACTTCTCCTGCGAAGATACGGCGAGCGCCGCTGGGAGGGTTTCACGATCTGCGGCCAGGCCGAAACGTACCTGCAACTGGGAGATCTATCGAGATCAGACGATCTTTATCGCCAGGCAGAACTGATCTTCAAGGCGTGTGGAGATCGAAGATGGTCTGCCTATACTCTGGGCAAACGCGGCGTGTGCGCGCGGGAGCAAGGCGCATACGAGGAGGCCGCCTCACTCCTGATCCTGGCTCGAGACCAGTTGCATGAACTGGGTGAGACCGTCTGGGAGACACAGGTACTGGTCGAGTTCGGCGAGGCGCAGCGACTTCTCGGCAATTTTGCCCAGGCCAGGGAGAATCTGGCTGCGGCAGAAGTCGAGGCCGATCTCCTGGGAATGGAGAAATGGCGAAAACTGGCGGCGCGACGCAGGATTCTGGCCGAAGAATTTTCTCCATGAGTCTCGATCATCGTGGTGCGCGGTACGCGAGAGGCGTGCACCGTTTCACTTCGTGATTTTACCCGCAGGTTCGGGAGCACCACACCCGTGGCCAGTCGCGGCACGCACCCCGATCAGCGCGCCCGACCCATCTGGCAGCGGCGGCATCCACACACGTGGACATCGAGGCACTAATTCGTGCTCGCGGCCGGGTGGTCCGGGATGGGTGCGGCAGTCCCTCGTCAAGGGCGTCACGCGGGCATCGAAGGTGCTGCGGGCAGCTCATCGTGCCGGGCGCAGGTGTTCCTCGAACCACGAGCTGGCCATGCGATCGACGACCCTGGCGAGCGGAGTCTGCGGCGCCGGTTCCAGGCCCGGGCGTTCGGCGAGCGGATGCTCCAGACCGGCGACTGTGCTCAGCCTGACCCGGTCGGCATCCGGATAAGCGGCCTGGAGCGCCACCACCATATCGAGGGCGTCGGCACGGCTTGCCGGGTAGTCGAGTTCACCGCTGACCACGAGCACGGCTGGCTGTGGATTCCGGCCGCTGATGAGCGCTGCGTGCGTCACGAAGTCAAGGTGCGCGGCAGCCGCCTGCTCCTGCTCGTTCCAGAAGCAGGATGTGCCGGTCGACGAGGTGAAGACGTCCACTGCCGTCCGAGCCCGGACCGCGGGATTTATCAGCACCGCCGCTGAGACCCGGACCGGCAGACGGGCGAGAATGTTCAACGCGACGGTGCCGCCGAGTGAGCCGCCCACGACACCGATCGGCCCGCCGCACAGCGGAAGCTGCGCACGCAACGCGTCGAGCGCCGCCGGGAACTCGTCGGTGGCCTGCCGGACCACCGGATCGACATATCCCAGCATCGGGTCGGCCACCGCCGCCTCATAGGCCCCGTCCACCGGGCGCCGGCCGACCAGCGGCATTCCGAGATGCACCCGCCAGGCGGGCACATTCGCCAGCGGAAGCGCGGCGGCGAACGCGGCGTCCGAGCGTGGCGCGTCCATCATGTGCCAGGTCACCAGCAACGGAGCCGGTTCGTCGGCGCCTCCGGCCGGAGGCAGTGCCGTGAACGGCACGCCAGCCGCCCAGCCGGTGACAATCGTGCCGTCCTTCGTGCTGTCCTCCCCAGTCATGGAGGCGAACCTAGGTTGTCGGCGAGGCCATCGGGAGCAGCCTCTGCCGGCAGCAGAGGTTGTCTGCTGGCAGCAGAGGCTCTGGCAGCAGAGCCTCCCGTCGGGTCGATCCGCCCGGGCGTCGACGCCCCGCCGCGCTGCCCGGCGGCGGCGCGGGCGTAGCGGCGGGCCAACATGGCGAAGGCGTCCGCGAGCTCGGGCGGCCCGAGGACCTCGATGTCAGCGTCGAACCGGCCGACAGTGGCGGCCAGGCTGGGCCACGACCAGGAGCCGGCGACGAGCCGGCAGCGGTCCGGGCCGAGCTCCTCGACGATCCCGTCCTGGGAGAACCGGGACACGAAGGCGGCGGGCAGCTCGATGATCATCTCCCCGCGGCATGGCCAGCGGTCCGGGCCGGCGGAGCCCTGGAAACGCTGGGCGACGAAGGCGGCCACGTCCCCGCCGGGCAGCTCGCGGGGTGTGAACCGCGGGCCGGCCGGGGGACGCGGGGTGATCCGGTCGGCCCGGAAGGTGCGCCAGTCGTCGCGGTCCAGGTCCCAGGCGACGAGGTACCAGCGTCCGCCCCAGGTGACGAGGTGATGGGGCTGCACCCGACGCGGCGGGGGGACGTCGGCGGGCGCGGACCGCGACGGGACGGCGTAGTCGAAGCGCAGCTCCTCCCGAGCGTGGACGGCGGCACCGAGCGTCACCAGGACGGCCGGCTCGACCCGCGGGTTGGACGGTCCACCGCGGCGTTCGACCGCGGTGACCCGCAGCGCGTCGACCTGATGGCGCAGCCGCGCCGGCAGGACCTGCCGGACGGTGCTCAGCGCGCGGGCCGCCGCCTCCCCGATACCGGCGCCGGACGTGACAGCGAGCTGGAGCGCGACGGCCAGGGCGACGGCCTGCTCGTCGTCGAACAGCAGTGGCGGCAGTTCCGCCCCGGCATCGAGCCGGTATCCGCCGTCGGGGCCCTTGGTGGCCCGGATCGGATAGCCCAGCTCACGGAGGCGGTCGACGTCGCGGCGAACCGTGCGCGGGCTGACCTCGAGCCGCGCGGCGAGCAGTGCCCCCGGCCAGTCCCGGCGTGCCTGCAGCAGCGAGAGCAGGGCGAGCAGGCGCGCTGACGTCGTCGGCATGCCATCGAGATTGCCCGAAGAAGAGGCCAGAACCTGACCTCTTCCCGGACGACCGTGGTGGTCACCGCCGACAACGGGAACGACCCAGGCGACCGAGAAGGGGCCGATCACGATGACGACCACGACCACGACCACGACCGCGCAGCCCGTAGCCCTCGACGCGGAGCGGGCCGACCTGCTCGCCGAGCTCGCCGTGGCCCGAGCCAGCCTGATCAACACCACCCGCGGCCTCAGTGACGAGCAGGCCGGCGAACGCCCGACGGCCAGCGCCCTGTGCCTGGGCGGGCTG
This sequence comes from Frankia sp. CcI49, assembly GCF_001983215.1. Classification (NCBI taxonomy): domain Bacteria; kingdom Bacillati; phylum Actinomycetota; class Actinomycetes; order Frankiales; family Frankiaceae; genus Frankia; species Frankia sp. CcI49. Next base: position 156,672 of record NZ_MOWP01000011.1, on the reverse strand, counting down.
ATCAAGCACGTGACCGCCTGCGAGGAAGGCTGGATGCGGTTCGTCCTCGAGGGGCCCTCGGCGATGGACTACGCGCTCCCTGACGGCGTCACCTGGGAGGACTTCATGACCGGCACGGCGCGTGAATATCCGGCCTGGGCCGTCCAGCGCCAGAACGAGTTCCAGCTGCAGCCGGGTGACACGATCGCCGGGATCGTCGGCCGCTACCGGCAGGTCGCGGCCCGGACCGACGAGATCGTCGCGACCATCCCCGATCTGTCGGCGACGCAGCCGCTGCCGGAGGCGCCCTGGCACGAGCCGGGCGGCCGGCACAGCGTCCGCCGGGTACTGATCCACATCATCGCCGAGACCACCCAGCACGCCGGCCACGCCGACATCCTCCGCGAAACGATCGATGGCCAGACCACGACCTGACAGCGCAGCCCGCCGACTGCAACGGCCGACGACCGCTGACCGACAACCGACAGCCGCTCACCGACGACCGACAGCCGCTCACCGCTGACCGACAGCCGACGACGGGCCGGGGTCAGGACGGCAGGTCGCGTAGCCAGGGGGCGAGGGCGACTTCGGTGGCGGCGCGGATGGCCGCGTGCAGGGCGGCCGGGTCGTCGCGGTGCTCGGAGCCGTCGAGCACCACCGCCAGCGCGCCGGCGATGGCGCCGACGAACGCCCCGGTCAGCGCCCCGGCGCTCACCTCGTCGAGTTGCTCGGGGAAGGCCGCGGCGAGCTGGCGCCCGATCTCGCGCTGGGCGTCGAGCTGTACCTGCAGGGCGCGCCCGCGCACCGCGGGCACCGTCTGGAACAGTCGCAGGCGCAGCACCGCGAGCCGGCTCACCATCTCGTCGCTGTCGTCGCCGACCGTGCGCAGGGCGCGCAGCAGCACCTCGGCGGGCCCTTCGCCGGGGCGACGGGAGGCGATCGCCGTGATCGTCGCCTGTACCCGGGCATCCGATTCGGGGAAGAGCAGTTCCTCCTTGCTGGAGAAGTAGCCGAAGAAGGTCCGGGTGCCGATCTCGGCGGCCGCGGCGATCTCCGCGACGGTCGTCTCCTCATACCCGTTGCGCTCGAACAGCTCCGTCGCGACCTCGACGAGAAGCTGCCGCGTACGGGCACGCTTGCGATCACGCAGAGACACGGGGCAAGAGTACGCCCTCACTGCATTTTCGCATCGAGTGCAAAGTTGCACTCGATGCGATAGCGTGCCCTGCGTGACCTCTCACCGCGAGCACTCCGGAGACGTCCTGATCTGCGGCGCCGGCGTCGCCGGGCCGACCCTCGCCTACTGGCTGGCCCGGCACGGGTTCCGGCCGACCGTCGTCGAGCGATCCGAGGGGCTGCGCTCCAGCGGCAACCCGGTCGACCTACGCGGGCCCGCGCTGCCCGTGGTCGACGCGATGGGCCTGCGGCCGTCCCTGCGCGCAGCCGCGACCGAGACCACGGCGCTGCGGCTGCTGGCGGCCTCGGGCCGCCCGATCACCCGGGTCGCCATGCCCGGCTACAGCGCAGCCGGCCGCGGCGAGATCGAGATTCCGCGCAACGAGCTCGCCGCCGTCCTCGTCGCGGCCGCCCGGGAGGAGGCGGAGTTCCTCTTCGACGACACGATCACCGCCCTAGCGCAGGACGAGCACGGCGTCGACGTCACCTTCGCGCGGGCCGCCCCGCGCCGCTTCGATCTGGTCATCGGCGCGGACGGCCTGCACTCCACCGTGCGGCACCTCGTGTTCGGCCCGGAAGACGAGTTCGTCCGGCACGCCGGCCTCTACGTCGCGACCATGCCGCTCGGCGCACCGGCTGACGACTCGCGGGAGGTGCTGATTTACAACACCCCGGGGCGGCTGGTCTCCATCCACCCGAACCGGGGACGCACCCTGGTCGCCTTCATCTTCCGCGGCCCGGGCCGCGCCGACTTCGACCACCGCGACGTCCACCAGCACCGGCGGCTGGTCACCGAGGCCTACGCGGACGTCGGCTGGCGCGTTCCGCAACTGCTCGGCCGGCTTCAGGAGACCGAAGACCTGTACTTCGACTCGGTGAGCCAGGTCCGGCTGCCGACCTGGTCCCACGGCCGCATCGCGCTGCTCGGCGACGCCGCCTCCTGCCTGTCCCTCCTCGGCGACGGCTCCAGCCTGGCCATAGCCGGCGCGCACACGCTGGCCAGCGAACTCGCTGCCAGCCCGGCGGACCACACCGCCGCGCTACGCAGCTACCAGAGTGCGCACAGCGCCCTGGTCGAGCCGAGACAACGCCGCCTGAGGCTTTCCGCCGCCCTGCTCGTCCCGAGGACACGGGCCGGGACCACCGCCCGTAACCTCGCCGCACGGCTGTCACCCACACCGCGGCCAACGCCCCAGAACGGCCAGCGGGACGCATCCGTCGCCCAGCAAGGCGTCGCGCCCTGAGGGTGGCGGCCATCGCGCCGTCGGTCAGGACACGCAGACGTACACGCGTACCCCGTCAGATCGTGGCACGCGCCGGGTATCGGGCTATCCGGTCGCGGACGACCGTCGCGGCCGCCAGGTAGCGCGGATCGGGCCGCAGCGCATGTTCACGCAGGCAGGCCTCGGTGAACTTCAGCACGTGCTCGTCGCCGTGCTCGACGGCCTGGTGGATCAGCTCCTCGTGCCCGGGAACGTCGACGGCCCACGCCCGCGCGTGAGCCTCGCCTTCCCCGCGGTCGTCACCGGTGAACACCATCAGCAGCGCGGCCTCGGTCTGCCACATGGTGGCGACGGAAGGCTCGTGCAGCTCAGCCGGCAGGTACGGCAGGACGAGCCGCATGGCCGCCGGGGCGGTGACGGCGTGGATCAGGGGCACCGGCGACAGGTCGGTGTGGACCAGGCACAGGCCCGCGAACTGGGCGGTCAGGTCGCTGAGCAGTGCCTGGGCCTGCTCGGCGCGCAGCGCGGTGAGCGCATCGTGGTAGCCGGGCTGCCCGTCGAGCCGGCGCAGGCGCCCCTGTAGGAGCTCGCCCGCCGACAGGCCCGGCTCGAGCGGCGCCCGGGGCACCGCGGCCACGGCGGCGGCCACGGCGAGGCGTCCGTCGAACCGGGGGCTGCCGGGCAGCGGGGTGAAGCGGGCGGCCCAGTAGGCGAGCCCGCGGGCCAGCTCGGTCAGCTGCTGCGGGCCCGGCACGCCCTCGGCGGCGGCAACGCCCCGGACGGCGTGCGCGGTGCGGATGAGCCCGTGGGTCAGCCGGGACAGCAGGCCGGGCAGCAGCCGTGGCCACCAACGGACCAGCACGTCCCGCCAGGGCTCCTGGGCCAGCTCCCGTTCGAACAGGTACTCCCAGTCCCCGGCTCGGTCGATGGCGCCGAGCGCGGGCCGCCAGGAGGACTCGTCGGCTGGATCCAGGTCATCGCGGCGCGCGGACCGCTCATGGTGGGGCAGGAGGTCGCGGTATGCCTGCACCCAGGCTGGGATCGCGGCCCCGTGGCCGAGGACGGCCAGCACCTCGGCCCCCATCGGCCCGTGGTTGGCCAGATCGGCCTTGCCGGCACGCTCGTAGCCGAGATCGTCGAGGCGGTCGAGGGCGTCTGCCATCACGTCGCCATAACTCACCGAAACCATGTCTTCACGTCCTCACGCGGACGACTCCACCTGAAGGCGTCGCCCTGCCGTTATGTCGCATCGCCAAATGGTTCGGATATCCAAAGCTTCTACCATCGTAACGTGCGACCCGACCGAGGAGCCCCTGACGGCACGCAGGTGCCGGCGGCAGATCAGCCGCGGCCGTGGACGGCGCAGGAGCGAGACGTGCTCCTGCATGTGCCGCTGCTGGCGGCCTACTTCCAGCGCGCCCGCGGGGAGATGCCGCCACAGCTGCGGCGCACCTTCGACGAGCACCGGCTGACCGCTCGGCACGGCGCGGTCCTGCCCCAGCTCGTCGGCGGCCAGCAGTTCAGCGTCACCGAGCTGGCTGCCCGGCTGGGCGTGTCACTGTCCACCGCGAGTGAGCTCGTCGGCAGTCTGGGCGAGGCCGGCCTGGTCGAGCGCGCGGAGGACCCCGCCAACCGGCGCCGCACGCTGGTCTCGCTACGGGAGGAATACCGGCCTGCGGTCGAGGCCTTCCTCGCGACCCGCTCGGCCCCGCTGCTGCGCGCCCTGGCCACGCTGTCCGACGAGGAACGGGCGGGCTTCCGCGCCGGCCTCGCCGCCTGGAGCAGGGAGGCCCAGCCCTGACCCGGTGCCAGGCGAGAACAGATCGGCGCCGTCCTTCTCACCTGCGATGCCAAGTACGCCGCCACGGCTGGCTCCCGCTGCGCCATCGAACTGATCACATAGGTCGTCATCCTTCGGTCGCACTCAGGTGACGCGGTGACGCCCGACATCCACGGGCCCCGACGCAACAGACCAGACGTCGACCCGCCTGCCGATCGCGGGATTGTCGATCCGCCGTGCTACCCGCATTCCAAGCTTGGTGGCAACCCGCTGCGAACGAACGTTCTCCGGATGGATGATCGAGATCATCTCCGGCAGTCCGAGACGCCGGAACGCATCGTCACGGGCTGCCACAGCGGCCTCGGTGGCGAGCCCCTGCCCCCACGCCGACCGCTTCAGCCGCCAGCCCAGTTCGGGGTCCGGGCCCGCCTCCGCCAGAAAGGGCGGGACGTGCGCCAGGCCGGCGAAACCCAGGAACTCCCCGAGACGGTCAGGCTCGCGTGACTCCAGCGCCCACGGCCCGTATCCGTGATCCTCCCAGTGCCGGCACATCTGGCCGTAGAACGCGGCCCCGGCAGCGCCGTCAACGGGGCGGTTGAGGTGCCGTGCGACCTCGGGATCCTGGTTGATCTCCGCCATGGCCGCCTCGTCGGCCGGCTGCCACTGCCGCAGGAGCAGCCGCGCGGTCCGCAACGTGTCAATGTGCTTCCCCTCTGTCACATCGCGACTATTGCACTCCGCTCGACCGCACTCCGCTCGACCGGCGCACCCGGACGGCCATGAAGGCGGGCTGAAGGTGGTGGCCGCGGGGCCACCACCTTCCCGACGGCCGACGCGGTTGCGTTGCCTCGCGGTCAGTCGCCGCGCGGCCTGCTGAACTCCTCGATCAGCACGGGATACTGCTCCTTCCCGTGCCCGGCGGCGATCGAGCGGTCGGCCATCGCCTTGATCAGCCGGGGTAGTTCGGCGTTGACCCCCACCGCCTCGCTCTCCTCGACCAGATGTGCCATCGCCCGCGCGTCGGTCTCCAGGGCCGACGCCACGGCCGGGAAGGCGCCCGCGTCAATCTGCTCGGCGTATCCGGGCAGCCATTCGGCCACACCGGCGGCGATCTGCCGCGCGAACGGCGCGAAGGTCGCCGCCTCGACACCGGCGGTCCTGACCAGGGCGGTGCCCTGGAGCCAGGCGTTCAGGACGCTCCACATCATGGCCAGACCAGCCACGTCGTACAGGGACGCCAGCCCGTGGTCAGGGCCGAGGTAGGTGACCGTGCCGAGGGCACCGAGTGTCGGCGCGTGCGCCTCGAAATCCGACCGCGACCCGCTGTGCAGGATCACCGCCTCGGCGGTGCCGATCGCCGCGGGCAGGGCCATGATGGCGCCGTCCAGGTAACGCGCGCCGCGCTGCTCGGCCCACTCGGCGGCCGCCCTGGCCTGGGCCGAGTGGCCCGAGGTGAGATTGATCAACGTCCCGCCGCCCAGCTCGGTGCCGCCCACGTCGAGCAGTTCACGCACAGCGTGGTAGTCGGTGACACAGATGATCGTCAGGGGGCCCGCCGCGAGCGCGTCACCGACGGTGGGCGCCAGCCGCGCTCCGCCGGCCACCAGGCTGTCGGCCTTCGAGGCCGTGCGGTTCCAGACGGTCGTGGGATGACCGGCCTTGAGGAAGGCTCCGGCGAGCGCCTGGCCCATCAGTCCGAGACCGATCACTGTCACGGGTGTATCGGTGTTGTCACTCATGGCAGCATCGTCAACGTTGAGACCAGTCTGAAGGTCAAGCACGAGTCGAGCGAGCGAGGTTCGATGCGGATCGGGGAACTGAGTCGTCGGACGGGCGTCAACACCCATCAGCTGCGCTACTACGAGGCCCAGGGCCTGCTGGAGGCAGGCCGCCGCGCGAACGGCTACCGCGAATACGACGAGGACGCCGTGCTGCGGGTCAGCCAGATCCGGCACCTGCTCGACGCCGGTCTTTCGTCCGACGACATCGCCTACCTGCTGCCCTGTGCCGTCGGAGAGGCCCCGGAGCTGCCGGGATGTCCCGAGCTGCTCGACGCGATGCGGTCGCGGCTGCGGCGCCTGAACGATCAGATGGACAGGCTCGCCCGGTCCCGGGCCGCACTCGTCAACTACATCGATGCGGCCGAGCGCACGGGGAGCGAGGGCTATCCGACCTTCGCCGACGCCTGCCAGGTACCGGCCCCGGCGTAGACGCCTGCCAGGTACCCGCCCCGGCGTAGTCGGTCAGCCGTTCTGGAAGTCGTGCCGGTGGGCTTCGAGCCAGGAGCGCAGCGTCCGTGCGGGGTGACCGGTGATCCGCTCGACCGTGTTGTTGACGGGGGCGGTCTGGCCGATGGTCGCCGCGGCCACATCGAGCAGGCTTTCCAGGATTGGGCGGGGAATCCGGCCCTGGTCGAGATCCAGCGCCTGCTCCCGGGTCACGTCGTCGACGGTCACGTCGGCGCCGAGCACGTCGCCGATGAGCGCAACGGCGTCACGCATGCGCATCGACTGCGGCCCGCTGAGGATCTGCATCCGGGAGCGGAAGGTCTCGTGGGTGAGCAGATGGGCGGCGACCTCGGCGATGTCGTCGGGATGGATCGGCGTGACGGGAGCGTCCGCGAACGCGATGGCGACCCGTCCGCCGGCCCGGATCTGGCCCGCCCAGTCACGGCGGGTGTTGGTCGCAAGCCAGCTCGGGTACAGCACCGTGTGCGCGAGGCCCGAGTCGGCCACAGCCCGCTCGACCGCGCGGTGGATCTGGCCGATGGGCCGGTCGAACTCCCCGACCTCGTAGGCCGCCGGCGAGGACAGCAGCACCACGTAGCGCACGCCGGCGTCCACGGCCGCCGCGACGAAGGCGTCGACGGTACCGATCACCGGGTAGAGGAAGACGGCCTCGACCCCACGCAGCACCTCCGCCGCGGACGGACCGGGATCGGCGAGATCGAGCTCGGCCGGCTCGACGCCGGCGGGCAGCCGTAGGGTCGTCGCATCGCGGGACGAGCCGCGGACCGCACAGCCAGATCCGGCCAGTGTGGCGACCAGGCGCGACCCGATGTTCCCGCTGGCGCCGGTGACAAGGATGGTCATGACTCTCCGATCACGCAGGTGACAACACCCAAAGTTACCTTTGCAAGCAAAACATCTTTGACTACAAAGATAAGTGGTGCGGGGAGGGCGATGTCAAGCCGGAGCGAGGACGAACAGGACGGACGCGACGGGCTCGGCGAACGCGACGGGCCCGACGGGCCCGACGGGCTCGGCGAACGCGACGGGCCCGACGGGCCCGACGGGCTCGATGTGGACCAGGCTGTTCGCGCCCTGCTGCTGCTGATGCCGCAGCTGGTCGGGCGGGCGAAGCGGACGTCGCCGCCCGCCGAGCTGGCCGGCCTGGCCCTCGGCCCGCGGCACCTGTCCCTGCTCTCCTACCTGCTTCTCGACGGCCCGACCACGGTCAACGCGCTGGCCACACGGCTCGAGGTCGCGCCGACAACGGTCAGCCTCATGGTCGCCGACCTGGACCGCGCCGGGATCGTCGAGCGCCGCGAGGACCCCGACGACCGCCGGCGCAGGATCGTCAGCATCACCGCCGCGGGCCGCCCGGCGATCGAGGGATGGCTCGGCCCGGGGACCCGCGCCTGGCGGGAGGCACTCGGGCCGTTGAGCCCGACCGAACGCCACCTGGTCGTCAGCACCCTGCGTGCCTACGAACGCGCCGCGGGCGAGCAGGGCTCAGGCCCGCGTTGAGCAGTCCCTAGAGGCTGTGGGCGGCGATGTCGCCCTGGGCGGTGGTCGCGTGGATGCTCAGGTCGGGCACGCCAGCGGTGTTCTGGAGCGCGTTGCGGATCCGGCCGAGGGTGGTGCCGGCGTCCAGGCAGGCCGAAACACCACGGGCGGCGCCGACCGACACGTCGCCGGCCTGGGTGCGCAGAACGACCGTGCCGCGCCTGGCCTCCGTGACCCGGATGTCACCCTTTCCGGTGCTGATCTCGGCGGCGCCGCCCAGGCGACCGACCGAGACGTCGCCGGCGGCGGTGGCGACCCGGATGCTCGCGACCTCGTCAATCCTGATCGCGCCGTGCGAGCCGTCGAACGCGACGTCGCCGAGCCGTCCGACGCCCCGGAACTCCGCGCTGGCCGCCTTCGCCTCGACGCGGGAACCGGCGGGCAGCTGGATCGTCACCTCGACCGAGCCGGGGCTTGCAAGGGCATGCTTCCTCGCCGAGGACACGATCCGCAGGACGCCGTCGGCGTATTCGACCTCGGTCTGTTCCGCCGCCTTGACGTCGCGGCCCTTCGAGGCGTCGGCGGGCCGGACCTCGACCGTGGTGTCGGCCCGGTCGGCGGCGATGAGCTGCAGGCGCCCTGCGGGGATGTCGAGGACGGCTGAGATCGGGGCGGGGGTGTCGAAGCTCTGCATCGCGCTCTCCTACTGGAGGTCGTTTCTGACAAACGGAAAGCTACGTTGCGTTCGACAAACTTGCAACCATCGCGTTGCACTAGAACATGCATCTATGCAGTTCAGAGCCCCGAAACCGTTGCAACAAGAATCGAGTTAACGCAACAGCGATCTCACGACCGTTGCAATGAGATGCGAATGAACGCTACCCTGAAGGCCTCGACGAGCGGGCCGGAGGTCGCGATGCCGGGAGGCAGGCTCACCCTGCAGGAACGCCAGCAGATCGCGCTGGGGCTGGCCGAAAGCCTCGCCTACGCGGAGATCGGCCGGCGCCTCGACCGTCCGACCTCGACGATCACACGGGAGGTGATGCGCAACGGCGGCCCCACCACCTACCGCGCCGACCTCGCCCATCGCGCCACCGAACGCCGCGCCCACCGCGGCCGGCAGGCCGCTCCCCCAGCGCCGCGAGCGCTCCCGCCGGCGTACGGGCGCGACGCCGAGGCCGTACGCGAGTACGAGGAGATGTTCACGGCCCTCCTCATGCAGTCCGGCCTGCCCAGGATGACGTCCCGGGTGCTGACCTGCCTGCTGACCACCGACGCAGCCAGCCTCACCGCGGCCGAGCTCGTCCGGCGCCTCCAGGTCAGCCCGGCGTCCGTCTCCAAGGCGATCGCGTTCCTCGAAGGCCAGAGCCTCGTCCGCCGGGAACGCGACGAACGCCGCCGCGAGCGCTACGCCGTCGACGACGAGCTCTGGTACCAGTCGGCGATCGCCAGCGCCCGGTCGAACGCCCAGCTCGCCGAGACAGCACGCCGGGGTGTCGGCGTTCTCGGCCCCGACACCCCGGCCGCCGCCCGTCTCGAGAACATCGCCCGCTTCCTCGACTTCGTCGGCGAGAGCATCGTCCGCGCCGCCGAGCAGGCCCGCGCGGTCCTCACCTCGAAGGCCGAAACAACCTCAGGACTCTGATCACGCCCGAGCGAGGTCAGGTCTGGCGGCTGTCGTACTGCCGCTGGCTGCGCCCGATGTCCGGGTCGTGTTCGACGGCCCACTCCGCCAGTGCGACGGCCGGCTCGATCAGTGTGCGGCCCATCGGCGTGAGCTCGTACTCCACCCGCGGTGGGACCTCCGGATAACTGGTGCGGGAAACGAGGCCATCACGTTCCAGATTACGCAGCGTCAAAGACAGCATCCGCTGCGAGATTCCGGGCACCCGCTGCTGCAGGTGGGTGAAGCGCATGCGCTGCTCGTGGAGCGTGGCAATGACCAGGAGCGCCCACTTGTCGCCGATCCGATCGAGGATCCGACGAATGGCGCGGCCACCGTCCGCGCGGATGAGGCAGACCTTCTCGTAGCGCGACACGACTGCCATCCCTGTCAGTTGCTAACACCGATGTTCCTTTTGTAGCGGTCTCCATAGTCGCCCATCATGAGGTCGGTTACAAACCATAACCATCGGGAGCCACCATGAAGATCGCGTACTGGATCATCGCCGCGCTGCTGTGCGTCTTCTACCTGTACGCGGGAGGAAAGAAGCTGCTGCAGAGCAAGCAGCAGCTCGCGCCGATGATGGGCTGGGTCGACGCGACCCCGATGTGGCTGGTGCGCGGCATCGGCGCCGTCGAGGTCCTCGGCGCCGCCGGTCTTGTGCTGCCACCGGCAACCGGCATCGCGACCGCGCTCGCCCTGGCCGCCGCGATCGGCCTCGTCGTTCTGCAGGGCCTGGCCGCAGGCCTTCATCTCTCGCGCGGCGAGGCCGGTGACACCGCCCTCAACGGCACGCTGATCGTCCTGGCCGCCATCACGGTCTGGCTCGCCACGGCGTGGTGACCAGCCATACCGAGCACGCGCCGGGGCCATCGAGGTGGTGATCAGCAGGCTGAGCGCTCGGCGATCCTTCCGGATTCCGATCGCATCGCGTTCCTCGAAAAATCGGTCGCGTGCAATGGCACGCACCAGCTACATTGCGCCGATGCCAGGCCCGGGTGACGCGACGTGACAGAGATGGGCGCCGCCGCACAACAACCACGGCAGCCGGGCCAGGCCACCTTCGACACCGGCCGCGAACGTAACGGAGTATCACGGCTACTGCGCAGGAACCGCCCGCTGCGTGGATTGTTCTCGGCGCGGTGCGTCTCCGGAACCGGTGATTCCCTGAGCCTGGTCGCGCTGATGCTCCACGTCGCGGACACGGCCGGGCAGGGGCTGGCGATCGCACTGCTCCTGCTCGCCGGGGACTTCGCACCATCCCTGCTCGGCACGTTCACGGGCGCCATCAGCGACCGTTTCGACCGCAGACGCGTCATGATCCTCTGTGAGGTCGGCCAGGCGGCCACGATGCTCGTGATCGCGCTGTGGCTGCCCGCGCTACCGATCCTGCTGGCGCTGGTCGCGGCGCGCGCGATCATCGGGCAGGTGTTCCTGCCCGCCTCCCGAGCAGCGGTTCCCGCGTTGGTGGCCGACCGGGACCTCCCGGTCGCGAACTCCACGATCGGGTTCGGCACCAACGCCGCGGAGGTCGCCGGCCCGCTGATCGCCGCGGCGCTGCTGCCGCTGGTCAGCACACGCGGCCTTCTCCTCGTCGATGCCGTCACCTTCCTGCTGTCCGCGCTGTTTCTGCTGCGTCTCCAGCCGCTCCCAGCGCGACCGGTGAGGGGCGACGGACCAGACGGGCCGCTCGGCCAGGCCCTTCCGGGAATCGGCTACCTGCTGGCCAACCGGGCCCTACTCATGATCTTCGTTGGCTTCGCTGCGACGGTCGCCTTCAACGGCATCGACGACGTCGCGCTGGTCCTGTTCGCCAAGGAGACGCTGGGCACCGGCGACTGGGCGGTGGGCCTGCTGCTCGCCGCGGTCGGGATCGGGTTGGTCGTGGGCTACGCCCTGCTCGCGCGGGCAGGCGAACAGGGTTCGATGCCGCTGCTGCTCGTCGGCGGATTCTTCGTCAGCAGCGCCGGCAACCTCCTCACCGGCCTCGCCTGGGCGGTCGGCGCGGCCTTCACCGTCCAGGCGGTGCGCGGCCTGGGCATCGCGGCGATGGACGTCGCCGCCAACACCCTGCTCCAGCGCCTCGTTCCGGCCAGCCTGCTCGGACGGGCCTTCGGCAGCTTCTACGGTGCCGTCGGGGTCGCCGCCGCGACGTCATACCTGGCCGGCGGGCTCCTGCTCGACGCGACCAGCCCACGGACGACCTTTCTGCTGGCCGGCGGCGCCGGGATGCTGACCGCCCTACTGGCCGCGCTCGGGCTGTCGACCACATTGCGAGACCTGCCCGCCACCGCCGCCGGCACCGGTCAGCAACGACCGGACGGACCCCCGTGAGCACTCCGGACGGCCGACTCACCTTCGCCGGCCACATCGGCCACATCGGCCACATCCCGGTTGGCGAGGCTCAGATCTCGTGTCGGAACGCCGCAAGCTGAGGGCCGGTCGTCGTCGGAAAAAACTCGGTAATGGCGTACGAGACCACGCCGTGGCGCTGGAACGGGTCGGTCTCGATGATCTGCTCGATCGTGGACCGGTCACCTGCCGTGAGAATTATTCCTCCCGTGCGCGGCTCCTTCCGCCCAGACGCCAGAAAGAGCCCGGCATCGTAATTGCGCCGAAGAAACTCCCGATGGCCGTCCATGTACCGCTCGACCTCGGTCAGGTCGGCGGTATATGTGAGATCCAGAATAAACAGGCTCGCCATATCCGCAACCATATCGGGCTTGGCTGCCACGCCGGGAAAGCCACCTGGCCGCCAGCACCCTGCTCGCCTGTGAACATGCCGCGGTCGAGCAGACTCAGGCCCACGCCTGAACCCGGCATCACGTCTGAGCCCGGCATCACGGCTGAGCCCGGCATCACGTCGTCACAGCAGTGCCGCGGCCAGGGCTCGCCATTGCTTCCGGGCGGGCCGGCCGGTACGGCTGCGCACGTCGGTGTCGGCCGAGATGACCTGGACGGCCACATGGTCCGCGCCGGCGGCGTGGTGCTCGGCGACCCGCCTGGCGATCTGCTCGACCGTCCCCCAGGCGAACAGGGCGTCGACGAGCCGGTCGCTGCCGTTCCCGCCGAGGTCGTCGTCGGTGAATCCCATCATCTGCAGGTTGCGCACATAGTTGGGCAGCATGAGGTAGTAGCCGAGGTTACGGCGAGCGAGCGCTCGGGCCTCGGCGGGGTCGGTCTCCAGAATCACCTTCTGCTCGGGGGCAAGCAGCGGCTCCTCGCCCAGAGTTTCGCGGGCGAACCGGGTGTACTCGGGAGTGACCAGGTAGGGATGGGCTCCCGCGGAGCAGCGCTCCGCCAGGGCCAGCGCCTTCGGCCGCAGCGCGGCGAGGACACGGGATGCCACGGGAACCGGTTCCGGCGCGGCGTCAAGACCGTCGAGGAAGGCCGCCAGGTACCGCAGCGGTTGCGTGTAGGTCTTCCCGAACGCCCCCGCGGTGGAGGCGTGGCCGGCGCCGAGCCCGAGCAGAAAGCGGCCTGGATGCGCCGCGGCGACCTGATGGAATCTCGCCGCCAGCTCGGCCGCCTCGGTGGACCACACGTTGACGATGCCGGTGGCCACGACCATTCGACCGGTCGCCGCGAGCAACTCGGCGGGCAGGCGCAGCTCAGGGGCGGAAGAACCGAGCCACAGGGCCCCGAATCCCAGTTCGTCGAGCTCTTCGGCCGCCTCACGGGCATCCGGCGTGTTCCAGGCGAAGTACGGAGTCCAGATACCCACTCGTCCCACTGACACTGTCACGGGAGTCCTCCCTCGTACGCAGGCAATGTTCACGCGACTCGTCGGTGTTCGACCGCCATCGAACACCGACGTGTGTACGATAGCGATCGAACAGTCTGGATGTCGAGGAAGGCGAGCGCCGAGAACGATGACCGCGCGGGCGCGCCGCACCGTTGACCTGCGGCACACCGATCCGAGCGATGTAAGCCTGCAGGAAGCGCTGGAGGCGCTGGCCGACCCGGTCCGCCGATCGATCCTTCGGGTGCTGGCGGGCGAGCCGGATTTCACCCGTGCCTGCGGCGGCTTCGACCTGCCGGTGTCGAAGGCGACCGCCAGCCACCATTTCTCCGTCCTGCGTGCCTCCGGGCTGCTCGAACAGATCGATCAGGGGCCACGCCGCCTCAACCGGCTGCGCCGCGCCGAGTTCGACGCTCGTTTCCCAGGCCTGCTCGCGCTGGTTCTCACCGAGGACGAGCCGACCGAGACGACGAGCTGAGCCACCACACGCTCAGCCCACGACCGCCGAGAACGGATGCCGCGCGCCACCAGTCGGACGCGCCGAGATCCCGTGGCCGCCTTATCGTTGGATCACAGGCCTGGCTCGCGGCGTGTGCCGGTCGCGCGCAGCCCCAAGGAGGTGCGAGTCATGGCGACGAGCGAGGCGACACGAAGCGCCCTCGGGTTCGTCTGGGATCGGTGCGCGGTGCGGAAGGATATTCCACGGTTCTCGGTCGAGCGAGCCCTCTGGCGGTTTCACCAGTCGCTACCGGAGTACGTGTGGGATGCCGCAGTGCTCGAGGGCAACCCGTTCACCTACCCGGAGGTCCAGACGCTCCTCGACGGGATCACCGTGGGTGGACGGAAGATCAGCGACGAACGTCAGATCCTCAACCTCGCCGAGGCGGCGAACGAACTCGCCCGGCTCGTCAGGGCGCACGAGTTCCAGCTGTCCAGGGAGATCTCCGACCGGCTCCAACTTCTCCTCGCCCGCGACGAGGCGCTGGAACCGGGTCATTTCCGCGGCGAAGGCAGGGAGACGCTCACCCCCGGTGTCAGCCTCGGACAGCATGGACGCTACCTGCCACCTGCGACCGAACGCGGAGGCGAGAACCTGCGCCGCATCTTCGCACAGGGAACCGAGTTCCTTCCGTCGAGATCGACGACGAGTTCGAGCGGGCGATCGCCTATTTTCTCCTCGGCTCGCTGCAGCAGTTCTACTACGGCGGCGACAAGCGCACCGCGCGCTACATGATGAATGGCCACCTCATGTCCCACGGCCTGGACGCCATCAGCGTCCCGGCCGCACGCCACCAGGAGTTCAACGCCGAGATGGTCGAGTTCTTTCGGCACCGGGAAGGTACCGGCATGTTCGGCTTCCTGACCTCCTGCAGGCTCGCCGCCGACGACGGTGTCCTCCCACGCGACAGCGACTAGCACTGGCCTGAGGGCTGGCCCGGCCCGGCGACCTGACGGTGGCCTTCCTGGTGACCGCACCCATTCTCGATCATCCAACTCCGGGAGGAGGATCGGCCGCGCCGGTCTGCCCCCGGAGTCGAGTCGAGAAATCCGTCCAGATGATGATGACCGCGAGGCCGGCGGGCTGGATTCTTCCGCCATGGAAATCTCACGAACGGCGGGCACGAGCATGGGCAACGCCCCGGGCACAGCCGTGGCCGCGGCCGACCAGGCCTCCGCGGCTGTCACCGTCGAAGGACTGGCGAAACACTACGGACGGTTCACCGCCGTCGAGGACGTGTCGTTCAGTATTCGCCGCGGAGCCGTCACCGGATTCTTCGGGCCCAATGGAGCCGGTAAGACCACGGTACTCAAGATGATCAGCGGTATCACCCGGGCGAGTGCCGGGCGGATCCTTCTGAACGGTTTCGACACGCATGCTCGTGACACCGGCACCCTGGGCGCATTCATCGAGCCCTGCGGCGCGCATCCGGGGCGCTCGGCACATGCCCACCTGCGTTCGTTGGCGACCATGGCCGGGCTGCCGGGAACACGGGTGCCCGAGGTGCTCGCGCTGGTCGGGCTGGAGAGGGACGGCCGGCGCAGGGTCGGGAGGTATTCGCTGGGTATGCGCCAGCGTCTCGGTCTCGCGGCGGCACTGCTCGCCGATCCGGACATCCTGGTGCTGGACGAGCCGACCAACGGGCTGGACCCGCAGGGGATCCGATGGCTGCGGAATCTGTTGCGTCAAAGGGCCGACGCGGGACGCACCGTCGTGCTGTCCAGCCACTCGCTGACCGAGGCGGCGCCGATAGTCGACGATGTCGTCGTCATCCACCGCGGGCGCGTCGTGCGGCAGGCTCCGATGGCTGCGATCACCCGGGGTGGAGCAACACTTGAGGACGTCTTCCTCAGCCTGACCGGCGGGGAGGGCGCGTGAGCCGGCTGGTGCGAGGTGAGCTGATCAAAGTCGCGAGCACGCGCACGGTGCTGGCGTTCGCGTCGGCCTCCGTCGCCCTGACGGCCTCCAATGTGCTGATCGTCGCGCTGGCCGCGGGGACGCTCGACGATGTGGGCGAGAAGGAGGAGGCCCTGTCCGGTATGCCGATACTGTTGCTGCTGCTCGGGGCGGTCGGTGTCGCCGGTGAGTTCCGGCACCGGACCGCCGCGCCCGCGGCGCTCGCCTCGGGCGCGTCCCACGAACGCCTGCTGCTCGCGCGGGCGACGGCGTACACGATCACCGCCCTGGCCGTGGGCATGCTCATGGTGGCCGTCTCGCTGGGGGCCGGGCTGCCGCTGCTGGCCCGGCAGCCCGGCCCCGACCTGAGCGTCGGCGAGGCGACCGCGGTCGCGGTCGGCCTGCTGGGGTCGTCGGTGCTCGCGACGGTGATCGGGGTCGCCGTCGGCGCGCTGCTTCGAAACCAGGTCCTGGCGGCGGTCGGAGCGCTGATCCTGACCTTCGTCGTGAACCCACTGCTCGACCGGGTGCGGGAGGGCTTGTCTGACTACACGCCACTCGGCGCGGTCGCCGTGCTGACCCGCATGGTGCACGGGCCGGCCCGCATCTCCCTGGGCGCGGCGGCGATCGTCCTGGGCGCCTGGGCAGTGGGGCTCATGGCCGTGGCTCTCGCCGGCGAACGTCGACGCGACCTGGCATGACCGTCGAGGCGGCAGGGTTGCGGCGACTGCGGGCGCGGGCGGAGGCCGTAGCGGCGGCGGTGGCGGTGGCCGTAGCGGCGACGGCCACCCGCGTCCGCGGTGCGGGGCCGGGGGAACGGTGGGCCGCCCGGCGTGCGCCGGGTTTCGACCTCCTCGTCGCGGTGGCCGCCACGATCGCCGAGCTCAGCCTTCTCCTCAACGACGACCACCTGGCGCGGACGTCGACCGTGGTGCTGGCGGTTTCGTCCGGCGGTGCGCTCACCGCCCGCCGCCGGGCCCCGTGGCGGGTGCTGCTGGCAACGCTCGCTCTGGCCGGGGCCCTGGTCGCCACCGGTGACTCCCCCGGCGGGGTGCCCGCCCTGGTGGCGCTCTTCACCGTCGCCGAGCGTGCCGACCGGCGCCGAGCGCTCGCCGCGCTGGTGCCCACCGCCGTGCTCCTGGCCGCGCTGTCGATCGTGTCCGTCCCGGTGACGGCAGGGGTGTGGGCGCTGGGCGCCTATGCGCGGACCCACCAGCGGTATGTCCGCGCCCTGGAGGAGCGCGCCGCGGACCTCCAGCGGGAGCAGGAGCAGCTGGCCCGCATCGCGGTGCACGAGGAACGCGCGTCGATCGCCCGCGAGCTGCACGACATCGTCGCCCACTCGGTGACCGTGATGTTGATCGGTGTACGCGGCGCACGCGACGTGCTGCACACGTCGCCGGACCGGGCCGACGAGACGCTGGCGCGGGTGGAGCGGAGCGGGGAGCAGAGCCTCGTGGAACTCCGCCGGATGCTGGCGGTGCTGCGTGCCCCGGGCACCCCCGCCGACGCCCGCCCAGCGCCCTCGCTGGGAGATCTGGCCAGGCTCGTCGCCGAGTACCGTGCCGCCGGCCTGCCCGTCGAGCTACGGGTGACGGGGGAACCGCGATCCCTGCCCGACGGCCTGGAACTGTCCGCGTATCGCATCGTCGAGGAAGCCCTGACCAATGCGGTGAAGCACGCACGCCCCAGCCAGGTCGTCATCACCCTCGCCCATCGCGACCACGGCCTTGACATCGAGGTGGTCAACGACGGGGTGGCCGCCGAGCCGGCACGGGCGCCGATCCTCGGTGACACCCGGAACGCACCGGTGACCGCCGCCCCGGCACGGCACGGCCTCATCGGGATGCGGGAGCGAACCTCGGTGCTCGGCGGCGAGCTGGAGTTCGGTCATCAACGCGGCGGCTGGTTCCGCGTCGCCGCCCACCTCCCGGCGGGCGGAGGAACATGAGCCTGGGCCGTGCCATTCGGCGAACCTCACGAGAGCGAGAACCGGATTGAGCATCCGCCTGCTGATCGTGGACGACCAGGAACTGGTCCGGACCGGCCTGCGGCTGATCCTCGAGGCCCTGGACGACTTCGATGTGGTCGGCGAGGCCGGGGACGGCGAGGAGGCCCTCGCCCGCGCCGAGGAGCTGCGACCGGACGTCGTCCTGCTCGACATCCGCATGCCCCGCATGGACGGCGTCGAGACCACCGCCCGGCTGACCGGCGGCGGTCTCGTCCCGGCCCCGCGGGTCCTCATCCTCACCACCTTCGACCTGGACGAATACGTGTTCGGCGCGCTGCGCGCCGGCGCCGCCGGATTCCTGCTCAAGGACGCCTCCCGGGAGCGCCTGGTCGAGGCGATCCGCGTCCTGCACGCCGGCGACGCGCTGCTGTCCCCCGCCGTCACCAGGCGGCTGGTCGAGGCCTTCGCCGCCCGCACCCGCCCGCCGACGCCACCCGGCCTGCTCGACGCCCTGACGCCACGCGAGCGTGAGGTGCTGGTGCTGGTCGCCCGCGGCCTGTCGAACACCGAGATAGCCGGCCGTCTCGTCGTGACCGAGGCGACGGTGAAGAGCCACGTGGGGGCCATCCTCACCAAGCTGGGACTGCGAGACCGGGTCCAGGCCGTGGTGCTCGCCTACGAGAACGGCATCGTCGTCGCCGGCGAACCGACCTGACCCGTCCACATCCATCCAGCGAGCGTTGGTGGGAGAGGCCTGGCCGGTGATCGCAACGGGACGCCCGGTCGTATTCTGGCGCAATGCCGGAAATCGCCGTCGAAAACCATCGGATGTCGACCGAGCTGAACAATCAGGAGGATGGTTTCCGCATCCTCCTCGACGGTAATCCGGTGGCGATGACGCTCACCGAAACAGATACCACCGTCGGCAATACCCGGACGCACACCCGCGAGATCCGCCCGCCCGGCCCCGTTGACTGGCTCTCCGCAGGCGCCCTGCTCCCCGGTGGAACCCGGCTCGGCGGCGGCGCCTGGCTGGAAACCGCGGAAATCGAGGTCCGCCCCGGCCGTGCCGTTCGCCTGTCCTTCCCCATGCTGTCCGGCGAGGCCTACAACACCGTGGTCTACCTCCAGGAAAGCCTTCTTCTGACCTTCGATCCGACCTACACCCAGGTGGATGTCACCTGGGACCACTGGAGCGACGTCTCCACCTGATCATCACCCGGCCCGTGGACGGGCGCGGATCACGTCCCGACGGGACCAGTGCGGGCGCCCCACAGTTCGGCGATCCGTCCCTGCGCGATCCGGATGATCTCGAGGAGTTCCCCGGTGCCGTCGGTCAGCCGGGAACGGATCACCGCGCGGTCGTCCTCGGCGATCAGGTCGACGATCCGCGTGCGCAGCTCCGGTGCGGCCGTGCGCATGGCGAGCCAGCGTTCCTTGACCGCGGCGGGCCCGCGGAACTGGAGCGGGTGGCTGAAGAAGTCCACGGCGAAGATCTCGTCGACCGCCGGCAGGTCGAGTGCGTTGAAGGCGGCATGCATGCGAAGCGCGAGGCCCCGGCTCAGCTGGGCCCCGGTCAGCTCGTCGGGCGCACGGCCGGCTCCGTCGGGCGCACGGCCAGCTCCGTCGGCGAGCGCCCGCGCCAGCGGCTCGAGCCGGCCGACCGCCCGGGCCATCCCGATGTGGTCGGCGTAGTCGCGGGACTCGACGATCTGCCCGTCACGTACGCGGACCACGAACACGCACGGCACCGCGAACTCGCCGGGGTCGGCCGTCCCGGTATAGGCGAACTCCGCGACGACCACCTCGGGATCCGCCGTCCGATGCACGACCATGTTCGTCGGCGCGAACCGCCGGACGCCGGATGCTCGCCCGGCTGACCCTGCGAAGTGCTGGCGCAGCTCGGCGCGGGTACGCATCGGCTGGTCGCCCAGCGGCGCGAACGGATGCCGGACGTCCGTCCGCTCCCCGTAGAGGCCGGCGAGCATGTCGAGCTGTCGCTCCCGCTCGTCCGGCGCGAGATCACCACGGACCAGTCGGCTCACACCGTCGGCGACCATGCGAACGACGTCGGCCGGGGCAGGTGTCGGTAGCATCGAACCTCCAAAACGAAGTCTGGACTCCGGCACGTTAACGGAGTCTGGACTTCGTTTACAACGTTGCGATGGCGGAAGCTGACGGAAGTCGAGGTGGGCGGTGCGGAGGAACGCCGTGGCCAACCGCGAGCGCATCCTCGCCGCCGCCGAGGCGGTGTTCGGTGAGCACGGCGCGGCCGGCTCCACCGAGGACGTCGCGCGCCGCGCCGAAGTCGGCATCGCGACCGTGTTCCGCCACTTCCCCACCAAGGCCGCTCTGGTGGAGGCGGCTCTGGTCCGCCACTTCGACCTGCTCAACGAGCAGGCATCCGCTCTGGCTGCCCATTCCGACCCGGGGCAGGCGTTCCGGGACCTGCTGCGAAGCATGATCGAGGGCGGGGCGACGAAGCTGACCCTCGCGGCCCAGCTGCCGGACGGACAGTTCCCGCCGAGCGTCCGGCAGGAGGCAGACAGGCTACGCGCGACCGTGGAGGTCCTCCTGGACCGTGCGGCCCGGTCAGGGGCGATCCGCCGAGACGTCGGGGCCGACGAGGTCTATCTCCTGATCCGAGGTCTCGCCCAGGCATCCGCCACCACGCCGACGGCACCACGGACCATCAGCCGGGCCATCGAGGTGGTGATCGCCGGGCTGAGCGCGTAGAGCCGTCCATCGCCACCGTCACGGACTGTTCCCGGTTGACGCCTCGGTGCGTGGTCCGCACCCCGTTGTCCGGGCAGACCCGGACCAGGGCGGCAGCGAGAGCGCCTCACCGACGGCGGCGCCCTGCATGAGATCGCACCCGGCGCCGCGCACGGCGGCCAGCTGCAGCAAGGTGTCCACGCCACGGGCGGCGACGCCCAGGTGCAGCAGGTGGGAGAAGCGCACGAGCCCGGCGATGACCGCCTCGGCCATGGCGTCATGTTCGGCGCCGTGGATGTTCTGGCTGCCGAGCCGGACACCGGCGATGCCGGCGGGAACTGTGTCCCGGGTCGTGCTTCGCAACGGCCGGACCTCGCTGAGATCGATCCAGACGGCCATTCCGGCGCCCGACAGCTCGGCGGTGATCGTGTCAAGCGTGCGGTCGCCCCGGGCGGAGAGCGTGTCGGGGATCAGGATGCCGAGGGACGGGGCCTGGAGGCCACCGGCGCCTGAGGGACAGGCGACTCGGGAAATGATGGTCTTGCGCAGCGAGGTGTCGGACAGCCCTCGTTCGGAGATTCGCAGCCACAGTTCCCGCCGGGTGCGGTCCTCCTGGCGACCGGGCTGCTGCCCGGATGCGGCCGTCGGCAGCAGGGCGGCGACGCTGTCGACCAGCCAGCGGTCGACAGCGACGGTGAGACCGGCGTTGAACGCGATCGGGTAAAGGTCCTCCGGGCCGAGCAGGCCGCGGGTCGGATGGGCCCAGTAGGGGACCGCCTCCGCGGCGACGATCACGCCGGACTGGGACACGACCGGCTCGAAACGCAGGGTCAGCTCGTCGGCGCCGAGGGCACGCCGCAGGTCGGTGCTGTCGCGCAGCCGGGTGGCCAGCGCCGCCCGGATCCGGTCGTCGTAGGCGACGACGTGCCCCGGCCCGCGACGCTTCGCCTCGTACATCGCCATGTCGGCGGCGTTGAGCAGGTCCTCGGCGTCGGTGAGGTCGGGGCCAGACCGGGCAAGCCCGACGCTGCCGCTGACGCCGACCGGCCGGATCAGCTCGATGGGTGGGGTGAGAGCGGTGGCGATCACGCGTTCGCCGATGGCTCGCAGCTCGTCGAGGTCACCGATGTCGTCACAGAGCACCGCGAACTCGTCTCCCGCGAGCCTGCCGACGACGTCGCCGGGCCGGACGGCGTCGCGCAGCCGGGAGGCGACAACTCGCAGCAGCTCATCACCGCACTTGTGCCCGAGGGTGTCGTTGATCGCCTTGAAGCCGTCCAGGTCGATGAACAACACGCCGGTGTGCCGTCCGTCGTGAGCGGCGCGGCGCAGGCTTCGGCCCAGGTGGTCGAGCAGCGCGGCCCGGTTCGGCAGACCGGTGAGCGGGTCGTGCAGTGACAGGTAGCGGGCGCCGTCCTCCATCCGGATCCGCATCGCCGCGGCACCGAGAATCGCCGCCACCGAACGGACGAACGCCTCGTTGTCGGGCGTCAGCGGGTTGGTGCGGCGGCGCACCAGGACCGTGCCGATCCGCCTGCCGGCATGGGTGACAGGCACGGTCATGTCCGCGGCTTCCGCGTCCACGGGCCGGACGTCCACGGCACCGTCGGCGTCGGGGTCGGGGTCGGGGCCGGGGTCGTGGCGGACGGTGACCAGGTCGGCGCCGAGCTGCTGGGTGAGGGTCCGCACGCCCACGTCCCACAGCGTGTCCTCGTCCGCGATCCGCAGGGCCTGTTGCGCGAGATCCGCGAGCGCGGTGTCGCAGGCGGTGCGCATCACCAGCTCGGCGGTCGCTCGTTCGTGCGCGGTGACATCACTGACGATGCCCGCGACGGACACAGGCCCGCCATCGGCTTCGGGCACCGGTACGAGATGCAGGTCATACCAACGCCCGCCGGCCTTCACGACCTGGTGGGCCTGTTCCCCGTCCATCGCGCGGCGCACCAGCGCCAGGACGGCGGGCTGCTCATGGAACGCCGTGCGGACCGCGGACCCGGCCTCCTGGCGCAGTGCGACGGCAAGCTCCGCGGAGTCGGAACCACCGCTGAGCGGCACCTGCCCGTCGTGGTCGACGCGGAAGATCGAGAACGGGGTGTGGCCGAGGACGACCCGCAGCTGCCGATGAGTGGAGGCGAGCTCGGAGACGTCCTCGAACCGGGCGAGAAGGCAACGGTCACCGTCCACGGTGACCTCGGCCGTGGTCAGGAGGGCCTGAACAGCGGTGCCGTCGGGTCGGGCGATGCGCACGACCTGCGGTGCGGCGCCGGATCGGGCGAAGTCCGCCGCGGCGATTCCGTCGGCTCCATCGACTCCGTCGGCTTGCATCGGGTCGATGATCTCGCTCCAGCGTCTGCCCACGTAGTCAGCCTCGCCACATCCGACGATCTCGCGGGCGGCCGGGCTGACACTCCGGACCCGCCCGTCGTCGCGACCCACGAGAACCATGCCGGTTCGGGCCAGCCCGAACCGGTCGAACGGGCCGGCGGGCTCCAGGCCGCCGTCGCGTCCGGTCAGCGTCACCGGCAGGTCACCCACCCTCGTCTCGACCGACAGGTCCAGGCGCTCCGCTACCTGAAGTCACCATCCAGGATCATTGAGTGCCAAGTGGGTCCGTACCCGGCACCTCGAAGGCAAACCTGCCGGCCGCACATTCGACCGGGCGTGGTCCGGCCGGCACCCGCGCCAGCATCGTCACCAGCCCATCCAGCTGACGGCCGAACAGTCAGTGCACGCCACCGGCCGATCCGGGCTCTCCGGGCTCTCCGGGCTCTGGCAACAGTTGGGTGGGGCCGTAGCGCGTGAGCACCAGGCTCCTGGACACCTCGGCCAGTCGGCGCGCGTTGTCCGGGTCGAAGGTCCGCAGACTCAGATCGACCGGCTTGCCGCGGTCGATCGCGGTGAGCCGTTCGGCGGGGGGCCGGTCGATCAGCTCGACCATCGGGGCGATCGCCTGGTCGRCCGATCTCGCCGCGACCCTGCCGAGAACGGTGATGATCCCGCGCGCCGGCTGCCTCAGATGGGCGACGCCACCACGCGTCGCGGTGAAACCGGGGTGATACAGCACGTACCGAGCTCTGCTGCTCGGGCTCTGCAGGAAGTTCCGGCCCAGCAGGTCGTTCGCCCGGCCGCATTGTGCCTGAACCCGCAGGATGCCATAACGGCGCTCGGCCTGGAGGTCGTCGAATTTCACCGAGCCGACCTTCAGCCCGGGCGCGGCGAAATTCATGATTACCGGGTTGTCGGCGGAATCGAGCTGAAAACGCAGGCCGTGCCCGAGCAGATAGCGGCTCAGGTAGTACAGGCTGAAGGTTGATTCCAGCCCCTCGGGGGACTCCCGTCGGGTCCGGTTCAACCGGTTGGCGCACAGGACGAGCGCGTCGACCACCGGATGCTCACGGGTGATCGCTTCGACTGCCCGCTCGACGGCGGCGATGGAACTCAGGTCGGCCTGGACGAAGCGGCACCGGCCAGCCGCCCCCAGCAACGCGGCGTCGGCCATCAGCGCCGCCCCCTTGGCCTCACCGCTGCCAATCACGACAACCGTGTCGCCCCGGCCGAGCCGGGCGAGCGCGATGCCGCGACCCATCCCGTCGGTGCCACCGGAAACGACGACCGTCCTGCCGTCAGGATGTCGCTGCTCCATACCCGACTCCTCCCGCTGTTACCGTTCGAACCTGACACCCAGGTTCAGGGCACCGTAATCGGCGCAGAATCCATCGGGAAAGAAGGAACATTAATGTTGGATACGCACATGGGTGTGCCCACGGTGCTGGCCGTGGACCTCGGATTGCCGGTCACCCCCGCGGAACACGAGGCATGCCCGATCACGGACGTGCTGCGCCGGGTCGGTGACAAGTGGAGCGTGCTGGTTGTCGTCCTGCTCGGGCGCGGGCCCCGGCGATTCAACGAGCTGCACCGTCTGGTCGAAGGCATCA
The DNA here is from genome assembly GCF_001983215.1 of Frankia sp. CcI49. Classification (NCBI taxonomy): domain Bacteria; kingdom Bacillati; phylum Actinomycetota; class Actinomycetes; order Frankiales; family Frankiaceae; genus Frankia; species Frankia sp. CcI49. Next base: position 132,385 of record NZ_MOWP01000011.1, on the reverse strand, counting down.
GCCAGCGGATGCTCACCCGCACGCTGCGCGGCCTGGAGCGGGACGGCCTGGTGACCCGCACGGTCGCGCCGACGGTCCCGGTCACGGTCGAATACTCGTTGAGCGAGCTCGGCGTCACGCTGCTGGTGCCGCTCTCCGTTCTCACCGACTGGGTCATCACCCACCAGAACGAGATCGCGGATGCCCGCCATGAGTACGACACCTGGGACGCGATGCTGCCCGCATCCGGGCCGGCGGCCGGCGAGCAGCAGCAACAGCCGCGGCCCTGAGGCGCTCCCCGGCGGCGTCTGACCAGGCCGGTGAACCGGGCCCACGAATCGGGCCGTTACTCGGCGGTAGCGGATCCGAAGCCGGCGTCGCGGGCCCGCAGGATCACCTCGGTGCGGGTCGCCGCCTCGAGCTTGGTGAGGATCGTCGAGATCCGGTTGCGCACCGTCTTCTCGGAGAGGGACAGCCGGGCGGCGATCTGCCCGTTGGCCAGGCCGTCCGCGACGAGGTCCAGCACCCGGATCTCGGCGTCCGTCAGCTGGGGGAAGATCCGTGGTGAGAGCCCGCCGACGGCGTGGCGCACCTTGTCGGCGACCCCCGGTCCGATGACCAGCTCACCGCGCGCCACCGCCTCCAACGCTCGCGCGACGTCCGCCTTCGACGACTCCTTCAGCAGGTAGCCGCGTGCCCCCGCCTGCAGGGCCGCCTGCAGGGAGGCGGTGTCCTCGCTCATCGTCAGGACCAGGACGGACGTCCCTGGCGCCTGCTCGCCGATGCGCGCGGTGGCCTCGATGCCGCCCAGGCCCGGCATGCGCAGGTCCATGAGCACCACGTCTGGCCGGTGCAGCAGCACCGCCGCCAGCGCTGCGTTGCCGTCCGCCGTCTCGGCGACCACGGTCGCGCCCAGGTCGGCCAGCAGGCCGCGCAGCCCGTCCCGGAACAGCTCGTGATCATCGGCGATCACGACGCGCAGAGGTGTCACGCCGGGCCACCTTCCCGCAGCGGCAGCCGCGCCCGAACCACCGTGCCGCTGCCCGCGCCGATCCCGCCGCGCGCGATCGCGCCGCGCTGGATTCCGCCGCGCTCGATTCCGCCGCGCCCAGTTCCGCCCGGCTCAGTCCCGCCCGGCTCAGTTCCGCCCGGCTCAGTTCCGCCGGTGGGGCGGGCTGATCGGGCGTCGAGGACCTCCAGGCGGCCGCCCACCTCGCTCGCCCGCTCCCGGATGCTGCGCAGCCCGATTCCCGGGACCGCGTCGGCGGCCAGGCCGCCGCCATCGTCGCGCACCTCGACCAGCAGCCACGGCGGCTCGGCCCGAACCCGGACGACGCACCGCTCGCAGCCCGAGTGCCGGACCGCGTTCGTCGCCGCCTCCGCGACGATCCGGTACGCGGCGACCTCGGTCGCGGCCGGCAGGATGAGTGCCGCCAGATCGGCCGGTGCGTCCAGGGTCACGACCGGCGCGAACGGCGCGACGGCCTGCGTCAGGGCGACCGCCAGCCCGCCCTCGTCGAGCGCGGGCGGGCGCAGATCCTCGACGATGTGCCGGATCTCGCGCACGGTGCCGCGCAGCCGGTCCCGGACCAGGGCGGCGCGCTCCGCCGCGGGGTCGTCCCGTTCCGCCAGGCCCGAGGAGATGACGTCCAGCTGCATCGCCATCGCGGCGAGCTGGGGGCCGACGCCGTCGTGCAGGTCGCGGCGCAGCCTGCGGCGTTCCTCCTCACGCGCGGTGACCAGCCGCTCCCGGCTGCGCCGCAGGTCATGCTGCGTGCTCGCCGCGTCGAGCAGGTCGCCGGCCCGCCGGGCGATGTCGTCGAGCATCGCCCGTTCCGTCTCGGTGAACTGGTCGGCCGGGTGGCGGCGGCCCACGAGCAGGGTGCCGGCGCGCCCGCGTCCGGTCCTGGCGGGCACCGGCAGCCGCTCAAGCCAGCCGACGGACGTCCCGGACTCGATCGTCGGCAGCCGGTCGTCGCTGCCTTCGACTGCTACGTAGGGCACCTTCAGAGCCTCCCGCACCCCGTCCGTGAGCTGGGAGAGCGCGTCCACCGGACCGGTGGCCAGGTCGAGCCGGCCACGCAGGACGGCGAGCACCGCGTACGGGTCACGGGCCGCGCCGAACAGCAGCCGGTCGACGAGGCGCTGCAGCTGGTCGCGGGCCGCCGCCGCGACCAGCGCCGCGACCGCGAGCACGCCGTAGGCGATCCGCCGCCCCGGCACCAGCGCGCCCGCGCCGGCGACCGTCGCCGCGTATGCCAGCAGCAGGAACGCGGTGAGCAGGCCGTACACCAGCATCCGGCTGAGCGCCGTCCCGATGTCGAACAGCCGATGGCGGACGGCGCCGACACCGATCGCGGCGACCAGCAGCACCATCCCGACGTCCATGCCGGTGGCCTGCCCGTCCGGCCCGTGCGGGAGCGCGCCGAGCAGGGTCGCGCCGACCAGGCAGGCGACCCCGAGCACCAGCCACTGCAGCCGGGCCCGCTCGACGCCGGTGGACCGGCGCAGCCGCGTCACGACCGCCAGCAGTCCGAGCAGCCCGCCGCCGAAGATGACCGCCAGGGAGGTGATCATCGTGACGTAGCGCAGCCCGGTCGCGGACTCCAGACCGTACGGGTTACGCAGCAGCGATGACACGTCCAGCTGGGTCGGGCAGAACATCCGGGCGATCAGATGGCATCCGATGGCCGCGGCGGTGGCGATGACGGGAGCCCGCCACCGCCGGGAGGGCAGCCGGCCGTCGGGGAACAGCACCGGCACCAGCCCCCACAGCACCAGGTACGGAACGTAGCCCCAGGTCGCGAACCAGGTGGCCGCCTCCTGGGCGGGCAGCCCCTGTGCACCGGAGATGCCCTGCGCACCGGGCAGCAGAGCGAGCGCCGCGTACTGGGTGGCCAGCAGGTACGGGCCGGTCAGCGCGGTCGTCAGCAGCAGCCAGCCGACCCGGTTGCGCGGCTGGTAGACCAGCACCAGGGCCGCGACCAGCGGGAACGCGATGGCGAGGACCAGATCCGCGCGGTCCAGCGCGACGTGCTCGGCCGTCCGGGCCGTGACGTACCGGTGCAGCAGCACGGCGCCGACCGAGCAGAGGACGGACTGCAGCGCCAGCCCGACCGCGAGCACCAAGGCCACGACGGCTCCGGACGTCATCGTGGCCGCCGGCGCGGCCGGGACCGCGGGCGCGGATGCGGGCGCGGGCGCGGATGCGGGCGCAGGCGCAGGCGCGGGTGGGACCGTAGGCGCGGGCGCCGGCGGGGACGACGGCCGGGGCGGGATCCACGGCACGAGCGGGGGCGCCACCGGGTGCGGTGCCGCGCCGTCCCAGGTGCCGGATACCGGCGCAGATGCCCCCATGCACCCAGCATCACGCCAGATCGGCGCGATGTCGCGCCTGGTCAGCGCACTGTCGCGAGCCCGATCAGCGCGGTGTCGCGCGCACGTCCCGGGTGTCGCACGCACGTCCCGGGCACGGGGCGGCTGTCCCTCGTTTGCGGGACGTCGGGCGCCCGAGGCTTGTCCTCACAACGCCGGCAGCGATCGGGCCACCGGCACGAGGAGGGGACGGACCACCATGACAACCACGACAGCGCAGGTCACCCGCGGCTACCGCGACGATGTCGACGCCGGTGCGCCCACCCGAGCCCGGTGGACGTGGCTCGGTGTCGGCGCCGGCGTGCTCGGCATCGTCGCGACGATGTTCACCAGCCCGAACGTCGGGACGGACAAGGTCGGGCCGGACGCGCTGGCCGAGCTCTCCCGCGGGCAGCTCCAGCTCGGTGGTGCGCTCGGCTACGTGACGGTCGCCCTCCTGCTGGTGCTGGCCGCATCCTGGCGCGCGAAGGCGGTGACCGCGGCGCGCGGAGCCGTGGCCGCCCGGGTGGTCGCCGACGGGCTGACCGCGTCCGCCGCGGCGCTGAGCCTCGGCTACGGCTGGAAGCTGGCTCTGGCGCTGTACCTGCCGGGCGGGCTCAACGAGAACGGCTTCAACACGGATGGCCAGTTCGTCTACTTCATGCTGAACGACTTCGGACCGTTCATCGGCTACCTCGGAGTCGTCGTCGCCGCGGGGGCGGTCGCCTGGCTGGGCCTGCGCGACCGGCTGGTGTCGCGGTGGCTGGGCCTGGTCAGCCTGATCCCGCCGGTCGCGGTGCTGTTCATGTCGGGTGCGCTGTCGATCGCCGGGTTCCCGGGCATCGTCGGCCCGATCTGGCTGATCGTTGCGTTCGCCGGCCTCAGCCTCGGCAGGCACCCGATCCTGGGCACCGCCCGAGTGTGACGGCTGCCCGTCAGGATGAATGTCGGCCCATCAGGATGCCGTCAGGGTACTCATCAGGGTAGCTACCCTGATGAGTACCCTGACGCCGACCAGGGCCCGGGTGGAGCCATTGCTTCCACGCAAGAATTGAGGATTTTGGCTGCCACAGCAACCGAAATCCTTACTTCTTGCGGATTACCAAACGATCTTATGCCCCATCCGCCCCTGTTGGCATGAATTGCCGGCACCGTGTCGCAACGCGAGATCCCCGTTGGATCACCAGGTGGTGGTTGGGCGCGGAACTCAAAGCCCGGTATCGGTCCTGGAGCCGCCACTTCCTGCGGTCCGCCGGAACGGGCCACCGAGTCGGCGGCGCGCTCACGCGACGGGGTCATGCGACTCGCGCCGTCGTACACCGCTACCAGATCCAGCCGGTCCGGCGGCCATCGAGAAGCGGCGCCACTCCCCCGATAGAAAAAAGCAGAAAGCTCCGCGCGCGAACACCACCCCCGGTGTTTGCTGGTTATAAATAGGTGGCCTGCCGAGCAGACTCCTGTTTATCGAGCGGAGGACTGGTGAGCTGAATGGTCGACGAGGGCACCGGGCCCGTCGCGCGCGCCGACAACACCCTGCTGGCATCTCATCAGCCCGCAGCCGAGCCCGGCCGGGTCGGTACCGAACCACGCCGGAAGACCATCAGCAATCCCTATGTGCACCGTCTGCAGCGGCGGCATTTCCTGCTGTTCGACGTCGCGCCGATTCTCGGGACGGCGGTGGCACTCGTGCTGCTGGCAGTGCGTCCCGTCGGCGCCACCGAGATCTCGCTGCTGCTGGCGATGTGGGTGGTCACCGGGCTGGGCATCACCGTCGGGTACCACCGGCTGTTCACCCATCGCTCGTTCCGGGCGACGCCTCCCCTGGCGGCGACGCTCGTGATCAGCGGGTCGATGGCCGGGCAGGGCGGCCTCGTCTCGTGGGTCGCCATCCACCGCCGCCACCACGAGCGCAGCGATTCCGAAGGTGATCCGCACTCGCCGAACCTCGCGGGCGCAGGGCTGGCGGGCCGGCTGCGCGGGCTGGCCCATTCGCACTTCCTCTGGATGCGCCGCCATGAGTACCCGAACGTCGTCCACTACGCCCCGGACCTGATCAGGGACCGCGGGCTGATGCGGGTGGCCAGGCGCTACTACCTCTGGGTCGTGCTGGGGCTGGCACTGCCCGCGGCCGTCGGAGGGCTTGTCGACCAGAGCCTGACCGGCGCGCTCTACGGGCTGCTGTGGGGTGGGCTGGTCCGCATGTTCGTCCTGGAACACACCATCTGGGCGATCAATTCGTTTCTGCATATGTTCGGTACCCGCCCTTTCGCCTCCCGGGAAAACAGCCGGAACGGCGGGGTATTCGCCATGCTCACCTTCGGTGAATCCTGGCACAACAATCATCACGCCTTTCCCGAATCGCCGTCGTTCGGGTTGCGCTGGTATCGTCTCGACCCGGGTTACTGGTTCATCCGGACCTGCGCCGCCCTGCGCCTCGCCAGCGATCTGAAGACACCCTCCCCGCGGCGGATCTCCGCGCGCAGGACGACCGCGAACGCCGCGGTCACTCCCACCGTCACCTCCTGACTGAGGAACGAGCCACCGTGACGACAAGCCAGGAATCCATCGCGCGCTGGTGCCAGGCGTACATCGCGGACCTGCTGGGAGTGGCGCCGGACGCGGTGTCACCCACGGCGTCGTTCGACCGCCTGGGAATCGACTCGGCCGTCGCCGTCTCGCTGCTGATCGAGGTGGAGGAGCGGTACGGCGTCGACCTGCCGCCCGAGGCGCTGTTCGAGAACCCGAACATCGACGCGGTCGCCGCCTACCTGCACACGCTGACCGGGCAAGGGGCGGCTTGACCACCCAGGCGGCCGGCTCCCGGGCCACGGCCGCAGCCGGCTCCCGGGCCGCGGCCGCAGCTGCCATCCGCCACCACTACGACGTCGGCAACGAGTTCTACCGGCTGTGGCTGGACCCGTCGCTGACCTACTCGTGCGCGATGCCCGACGGCCCCGACGACGATCTCGAGGCCGCCCAGGAGCGGAAGCTGCGCTTCCACCTCGACGCCGTCAACGCCCGCGGCGCCGGAGCCGTCCTCGACATCGGCTGCGGCTGGGGTGCCGTCCTGGGACGTCTCGCCGGCACCTACCGGGTGCCGCGGGCCGTCGGGCTCACTCTCAGCGTCGAGCAGGCGGCCCACATCGCCGGGATCGGTGATCCCGGGGTCGAGGTGCGTACCGAGGACTGGCGGGACTACGAGCCCGACGGCCCCTTCGACGGCATCATCTCGATCGGCGCCTTCGAGCACTTCGCCCGCCCGGACGACTCACCGGCCGAGAGGATCCGGACGTACCGGGAGTTTTTCGAGCGCACCCGGTCCTGGCTGACCGATGACGGCGCGCTGTCGCTGCAGACGATCGCCTACGCGAACATGCCCCGCGAGGCGGCCAGCACGTTCATCCAGCAGGAGATCTTCCCGGACGCCGAGCTGCCGACCCTGGCGGAGATCGCCATCGCCGCGGAGGGCCTGCTCGAGACGCGGTCGGTGCGTAACGACCGCCTGGACTACGCCTGGACCTGCGAGCGGTGGGCCAGCCGCCTGCGCGCGCACCGCGCGGAGGCGGCTGGCCTCGTCGGGCCGGACGTCGTCGCCCGCTACGAGCGCTACCTGCGCATGTCCGCCCTCGGCTTCCGGATGGGCAAGATCTGTCTGTACCGACTGGTGTTCGCGCCCTACCCCCGCGGCTACGCCAGGCGAGCGGCCGCACGATGACGGCGGCGGCCGAGAGCACGACGATCCGCTTCAACCCGTTCAGCGCCGAGTTCCGCGAGGACCCGTACCCGATCTACCGGCGGCTGCGCGAACACCGCCCGGTTCACCGCACGCTGGGCATGTGGGTGCTCACCCGGCACGCCGACGTGCACGGTGTGCTGCGTGACCGCCGGTTCGGCGTCGGCGTCATCCCCGGCCAGATCGAGCGGGCGGCGGCCCGGCTCGGCCGCCACGCCGCCAGGCCCCACGGCACCGACCCGCACGACGCCAACCCCCACCACGCCAACCCGAACGACGCCAACCGCCACGCCGCCGGGCCTCACGAAGCCGGACCCCACGACCTGGGACGCATCGGGCGGCTGGCGGCGTCGTCCCTGGTGTTCACCGATGATCCCGAGCACGGGCGCCTGCGCGCTCTGGTCAATCGGGTGTTCACCGCCTCGGCGGTGAACACCCTGCGCCCGCGGATCAACGCCGTGGTCGACCGGCTGCTGAGCCCCGCCCTGGAGCTCGGCGGCATGGACGCCGTCGGCGACTTCGCGGCACCGCTGCCGATCGCGGTCCTCGGCGACTGGATGGGCCTGCCGGACGACCTGCGTGACCAGGTCGGCGGGTGGACCCACGACATCCGGTTCCTGCTCGAGCCGGGCCTGCTCAAGGCCGACGACCTCACCCGGGTGCGGGACGTCGTCGACACGTTCGTCAGCGCCCTCGGCGACGTCGTCGGCGAGCGTCGGGCGAGCCCGCGCGAGGATCTGATCAGCCGCCTGCTGGCCGCGCGGACCGGGAGCGGCGACCGGCTGGGTGACGAGGAGATCGCCTTCGTCTGCATCATGTGCTTCGTCGCGGGGCTTGCGACGACCACCTCGCTCATCGGGAACGCGCTGCTCGCGCTGCTGTCCGACCCGGCGCAGGACGCGCTGCTGCACCGCCGCCCCGAGCTGGCCCCGGACGCCGTCGCCGAGGCACTGCGCTACGACAGCCCGCTGCAGCTGACGAAGCGGCTGGCCTCGGGCGACGCCGAGCTCGGCGGGCAACGGGTGAAAGCCGGTGACGAGCTGCTGCTCTGCCTCGGCGCGGCCAACCGTGACCCGGCGGTGTTCGACCGGCCCGACAGCTTCGACATCGGTCGCGCCGGCCGTGGGCGCACCGGCGGCGGGCATCTCGCGTTCGGGCACGGGATGCACGGTTGTCTGGGCGGACCGCTGGCCCAGGCCCAGGCGGAGATCGCGCTCGAATCCCTGTACCGGCGGGCGGGACGGATCGAGCCGGCGGCGGATCAGGGCCCGGAGCCGAGCTGGCAGGCGCACAGCTTCATCATCCGCGGGCTGACCCATCTGCCCGTCGCCCTCGGGGACGTCCGTTGACCGCGGTCGAGGGCATGCCGTGGCTGCGCCTCGGCCCGGCCGAAGCAACGGAGCCGGCGGGGAGCCGGGAGCCGTCCGTGCGGCTCGTCTGTTTCCCGCACGCTGGGGCCGGCGCCACCTCCTTCGCCCGCTGGATCGGCCTGTTCCCGCCGGCGGTGATCCTGGTGCGGGCGCAGCTGCCCGGGCGGGAGGACGTCACGGCGCAGCCGCCGCTGCGGCAGGTGGGTGACGCCGTCGGAGCCCTGCTGCCGCAGGTGGCCGCACTCATCGACGGCACGGCGGGCCGCACGGAAGGCGGCGCGACGAGCGACACCGCGGGCAGCACGGCGAGCGACACAGCGAGCGACACAGCGAGCGGTGCGCGGCCGCTGGCGCTCTACGGGCACAGCATGGGCGCGCTGGTGGCGTTCGAACTGGCGCGGGCGCTCACCGCCGCGGGCAGGCCGCCGTCGCACCTGTTCGTCTCCGGCCGGCGGGCCCCGCACCAGCCGAGCCGCCGGCCGCCGGTCCACCGGTTCCCCGACGACGAGTTCGTGGCGGCGATGGAGGCGATGGGCGCGACCGACGGCGTCGTTCCCCGTACCAGGGCGTTCCTGCGCTACATGGTCCGGGTCACCCGCGCCGACCTGGAGCTGTCCGAGGAGTACGGCTACCGCCCGACACCGCGGCTGGGCTGCCCCATCACCGCCTTCTACGGGACGGAGGACCCGGTGGTCGACATCGACCAGGTCGAGGCCTGGCGGCACGAGACGGACGCGCCGTTCGCGTTCCACACCTTCACCGGCGGCCATTTCTTCCACCAGCGGCACCGGACGGCCATCGTCACCCTCATGTCCCAGGCACTGGGCCCCGCGGACACGACCGGAGCTGTGGACACGACCGGAGCTGTGGAGACGACCGGAGCGGTGACCGGGGCTCCGGCGTGAGCGTGAGCGTGAGCGGCCCGGAGCCGGCCGCGGCTCGTTCCCTGCCCGAGACCCTGCACGTCCGCGCCGCCACGCAGCCGACCGACCGCGCCTACGTGTTCCTCGACGACCGCGGCGAGGAGAACTGCGCGCTGACCTACGGCGAGCTGCACGCCGAGGCGCTCACCCTGAGCCGGCGGCTGGCGGACGTCGCCAGGCCGGGTGATCGGGTGCTGCTCGCCTTCGGATCAGGCCCCGAGTTCATCGTCGCCTACTTCGCCTGCCTCCACCGCGGGATCATCGCGGTGCCGGTCAACCCGCCGCGGGCCGGCCACGTGCAGAACTCGACCCGAGCCATCGTCCGTGACTGTGATCCTGCTGCGGTGCTCACCGTCCCGGGCCTGCTCGCCTCCGTCGGCGCGGCCCTCGACGAGATCCGCCCGGGGGTGCGCCGGCTCGCGCTCGACCGGGACCGCTGCGCGGACGTCGTCACGGCGGACGCGCTCACGGAGGGCGGCGACCTCCGGCCACCGGACCTGGACGCCATCGCGTTCCTGCAGTACACATCCGGGTCCACCGCGGCCCCCAAGGGCGTCATGGTCACCCACGGCAACCTCGTGGCGAACCAGGAGATGATCAGGCGTGCGTTCGGGCACGACGAACGGTCGACCTTCGTCGGCTGGGCGCCCTTCTTCCACGATCAGGGCCTGATCGGGAACGTCCTGCAGCCGCTGCACATCGGGGCGACCAGCGTCCTGATGTCACCCGCGGCGTTCGTCCGCCGGCCGCTGCTGTGGCTGTCCGCGATCTCCCGCTACCGCGCCCACACCAGCGGCGGGCCGAACTTCGCCTTCGACCTCTGTGTGTCGCGCGCCGCCCGGGAGGCGGCACGGGGCCGCGACATCGGCGCCGGCGGCGGCGCCGGGCGGCTTGACCTGAGCAGCTGGAAGGTCGCGTTCAACGGCGCGGAACCGATCCGTGCCGAGACGCTCGCCCGGTTCGCCGAGACTTTCGCCCCGCACGGGTTCCGTCCCGAGGCGTCGTACCCGTGCTACGGCCTGGCCGAGGCGACCCTGCTGGTGACCGGCAGCCGGCCGGGCCGCGGCCCACGCACGATCACCGCGGCCCGCGACGGCCTCGCTCGGCGGAGCTACGTCCCGGCCGCGGGCGGGCTCGGGCACGGCCAGGTGCTCGTCGGGTCGGGCCGGGTCCTGCCGGAGGAGACCGTCCGCATCGTCGACCCGGCCACCGGGCAGGTGTGCCCGCCCGGCGCGATCGGCGAGATCTGGGTGTCAGGGCCGCACATCGCCCGCGGCTACTGGCGCAACCCCGAGGCCAGCACCGCCACCTTCGAGGCCACCTGCCCGGACGACGAGCCGGGCCGCCGCTTCCTGCGCACGGGGGATCTCGGGGTGCTGGTCGACGACGAGCTCTACGTGGCGGGCCGCCTCAAAGACCTGATCATCATCAGGGGGCGCAACCTCTACCCGCAGGACATCGAGCGGACCACGGAACAGGCACATCCCGCGGCGCGTGCCGGCCGGGTGGCCGCCTTCGCGGTTCCCGACCCGGCTGCCGGCGAGCGTCTGGTCGTCGTCGCGGAGGTCCGGGAGACGCCGGATGTCCTCCCCGACGACGTCGCGGCGTCGATCCGGGCCGCGGTGGTTCGCGAGCACGAGGTGTCGATCGGCGATCTGGTGCTCACCGGGGCGTCCGAGCTCGCGACGACCAGCAGCGGGAAGATCATGCGAGCCGCCGCCCGCGCCCGCTACCAGGACGGAGGCTTCCCGGCCTGGTCCCCCGGGGCTCGCGCCGCGAGCCAGCCGCTCGCCGCGCAACTCGACCGCTCGACACTCTGACGACCGCGGCGCGTGCTCACTCGCGCCGCAGCCGTACACAGGCCGCAGCCGTACACAGGCTTCGGTCGTACACAGGCTTCGGTCGTCACTCCGCGCCGAGGAGCAGGGCCGGGAAGGAGTGGTCCTGCCAGATCAGCCGGGATCGCTCCTCCGGGTAGGCGGTGACGGCGCAGGAGACGTCGAAGAGCTGGGTGAGGCGCCGGTCGCGGTCGTAGGCCGGCCAGCCGGGGTCACCCCCGGTGGCGAAGGCGGTCCAGGCGGTCCGCATCCGGGCCGACAGGGCCGTCGCCTCGGCGGAGGGRCTGTCACCGATCAGCAGGGCTGGCTGGCCGCTGGTGAGGTTGCCGAAAACGAGCGGCACATCGAGGCCGTGGCAGGCTCCGAACGCGCCGCCCATCCCCGGGGCCGGCCAGGTCAGCTCGTAGAGATGCACCCGGCCACCGGCCGCGGCCTGCGCCTCGGCGAGGTGCAGGGTGGGCATCCGGAACAGCCAGTCGGAGTGCACCAGTTCGTAGAGCTGGTCGGGGCTCGCGTCCGGGTAGGCGCCGCGGTAGCGGTGGGCGCCGTCCGGGCCGGGGGCGAAGACCTGAAGCGCGGTCTCCGCCTGTTCGGGGGTCACCTGGCCGAGCAGGCCGGTGAAGGCGGTGAACAGCCGCTGCTCGTCGCGGGTGTGGCCGGCCAGCAGGTCGACGTCCCGGCTGCTGCCGGATGCCACGGCCTGCCACGGGGTGGCCGGCAGGACGTCGCCGTCGACGACCGGCGCGAACAGGATCGATCGCTGTGCGGGCTGGCCCCAGCGCTGCGCCCGGGTGGTCAGCGTCGCGGCGACGACGTCACCGGCGAGGGCCAGCAGCGCCGGGTCCGCCGTGGCGAGGTCCGCCGAAGTGGGACGCAGTCCGAGCTCGGCGGCGCAGGCGGCGGCGATGTCGGCGGCGAGCTGGGGCGAGAAGAAGGTGCCCGGCACGCTCTGGGCGATGGCTCGGCGGAACAGCCCGGCTGCCCGGGGCATGGCCAGCAGGGCGGCGACCGATCCGCCACCGGCGGACTCGCCGAAGACCGTGACGTCGTCCGGGTCGCCGCCGAAGGAGGCGATGTTGTCGCGCACCCATTCCAGGGCTGCGACCTGGTCGAGCAGGCCCCGGTTGGGGGGTGCTCCCGCGAACTGGGCGAAGCCCTCCATCCCGACGCGGTAGTTGGAGGTCACCACGACCACGCCACCGTCGCGCGCCAGTCGGCCGCCGTCGAACTCGGGCTGGCTGGACACGCCGATCGTGTACGCGCCGCCGTGGATCCACACCATCACCGGCAGCGTCGCGGCCGGGTCGGCCTCGGGCGACCAGACGTTGACCGTCAGCCAGTCGTCGCCCGCCACACCCTGGGCCCCCGAGTCCTGGGCACCCGAGTCCTGGGCACCCGTGCCCTGGCCGAGCATGTCGGTCTGCGGCGGCGGGGGGCCGTACGAAAGGGCGGGCCGCACCCCGTCCCAGCTCGCGGCCGGCCGCGGTGCGGCGAAGCGAAGCCGGCCGACCGGCGGCGCGGCGTAGGGGATGCCGCGGAAGACCGCGACGCCCGACTCCAGGCTGCCGCGCAGCGCCCCACCCGCCACGCGGACCTCGGGCCGGGGCCCGGCTGACGCCGTCCCGGTGTCAGCGGTCGCCATGGTTCCTCCGGTGCGGGCGCCGTGTGCTCGATCGCTTACCTGCACGGAGGAATCATCACGCGGGGCCGGCACGCTTCGCCAACCATTTACCCGCCGCGCATCACCACACCTGCCCACCCGGGCCAGCCTCAGCCGGACCCGCCGGGTCAGCCTCCGCCGATCGTGCTCGAGGGCACAGGGGGCGTCGGGGTCGTCGACGGCGCCGCGGATGCGCAGGTGATCGTGGCACTGGCGCGGTATGCCGGGGATACGAAGGTGATCTGCCCGTTCTCGTAGATCTCGATCTCATCCGTGTTCGTGGTGGTCTCCCCGGGAGCGCCGTCCACGGTCATCGTGAAGCTGACGGTCTGCGTCCCGGCGCCGCTGAAGGTCAGCGACTGCGCCCCGGGCCCGTGGTTGCGCCAGGCCCACGTGGCGGTGCCCGCGCCGTTCGCGGTCACCGTGCCGGTGAAGGTGAGCGTCAGCGGGCAGGTGTAGGTACCCGATCCCGGGCTGACGGAGGCGCGTCCGGCGGTGGCCTTGAACTGGGCCCCGACGGTGACGGTGGCCGTATCCGTCGCGGTCACCCCGGAACCGTCCCTGATCGCGGTCAGGGTGACGGTGTAGGTGCCCGGCGCCGTGTAGGTGTGGGTGGCCGAGGAACCAGCTGCCGCCGGGCTCCCATCGCCGAAAGTGATGCGGTAGCTCAGGTGCGGGTCAACGAGGTAACGGATGGTGTCCTCGGCTGTCACGGTGAGCGGCGCCTCTCCGGAGGTCGGTGTCACGGCCAGCGACGCCTGCGGCGGGCCGCAGTCACCGTCCGTGCGCGCCGCGACCTGGTGCGCCTGGGATCGCGCGGTCGCGCCGTTCGCCGCGGACACCGTGCCCACCAGGGTGAAGGCGTCGCATCCTGTGACGTCGACCCGGAACGCGCCGCCGCCGAGGGCGCTGACCGTCGTGCCCGTCGCTGGTGACGCGTCCAGGGCGTAACGGGTCACGGCGGCGCCCGCTCCGGTACCAGGGCGAACCCTGACGTCCAGGGAGGTGGTGGACGTCTGCGCGACGTCGAGGGTGGGTGTCGCCGGGTTGGCGGGCTGATCGGGCTGCGGCTGGGTCCGAGTCGGGTCGGGGTCCGGTTGAGGCGGGGTGCCCGTGGAAGTGCCGGGGGGTGGGGTGCGCGACGGGTCGGGCTTCGTGGGAGGCGCCTGGTCCACCACGTTGATCGTGCTGCTGACCTGGACCTGCTCGCCGCTGGCGAGCCCGGCCCGAATGGTCACCGGGTAGCTGCCCGGCCGTGCCCAGGTGTGCGACACCTCCGCTCCCGCCGCGGTACCCGCGTCATCGCCGAACGACCACCGCACCGAGGCCAGCCTCGCCCCGTTGGAGGCGATCGCACGCAGCACCACCGGGCGGCCGGCTGTCGCCGGATTCGTCGAGGTCTGGATCTGCACGGCGGATCGATCACGATCCGGCGTGCCGGAGACGGTCGGCGTCGGTGGCCGTGGCGACGCTGTGCCGGTCGGTGGGGTGGTGGGCTTCGAGGAGTCCCCGGAGCCGCCGGAGCCGCCGGAGCCCTGCGTGTCTTCCGCGCCGCCGCTGCCTCCGGAGAACAGGTTGTCCCCGGGCCGGTCGGGGTTGTACTTCTGGATGGGGATGGTCTGGCCGGTCAGGGACAGGACTCCGGCGCGGGCGCTGGCGGGGTCGTTGTAGAACACGAACGGCCCGCTGGGAACAAGGTCGAACGGCGTGTCCGGGTCGAGGACGTCGGCGTGCGTCACGGTGTCGGGGTGGGCCAGGTCCGCGATATGGACCTGGCCGGTGGTGAAGTCGGGGATGAAGACCCGGCCCGCGGCCTCCGTGGGTGCGCCGAGGGTGTGCCCCGCGGCGTCGAGGTCGATCGCGGTGTCGCACCGGTTGCTGTCCAGGTCGCTGACGAGGAGAACACCTCGCTGCCCGGAGGCGGCGTACACCCGGGACGCGGCCGCGGATCCGGTCAGTACGGCGGTGTCGTCCCGCGCGCCGCCGGCCAGGCAGGTCGGCCCCCCGAAGGTGCCGTCGTCGTGCAACGGACGCACGGCATCCCCGTCGACAACGACGGCTCGCCCGCCGACCTCGAGCAGCCGGGCCGCCGGTGACGCGACGGCCCCCGTGCGGGGTACCGCCGGGCCCGTGCCGGCGCTGTCCAGGGAGACGATCCGGCCCGAGCCGGCGTCGACCAGCCACAGCCGGCCGGTCGCGTCCACCACGCCGCCGCCGGGCCCGATCCGTGACACGACGGACTGCGGCTGGCCCGCGCTCAGCGTCCGGGAGTCGGCGCTGGTCACCAGCCCGGTCTGCTCGGCGAAGACGTACGCGCGACGCGGGCCGGCGAAGACCCGCAGCCGCTGGCCCGGCCGGGCGAAACGCACCGGCTTGGAGACCTCGTAGGAGGCGCTGTCCACCCGCACCACCGTGCCGGTGGACGTGTCAGCGACCAGCGTCTGGGCACTGGTCGAGGCGGCGGACAGATCCGAGCCCGGGTCGGCGACCCTGACCTGGGTGATCAGCTGCCCGGAGGAGCCGTCCACCAGCGCGGCCTGGCCGACCGCGGAGGACACCAGCCACGCCGACCCGCTGTCCAGCGACACCCGCAGCGCCCGGTCGTCGTGACTCGACACGACCACCACCGCCACCGCGGCGATCGCGAGGATGGCGCAGGTCACCGCCAGCCGCATGCCACGATCGGCCGACCGTCGCATCCCCACTCTCGTGTTCACCTTGGCCCCGCAGCAAGCTGTCAGCCCGTGGCGTGCGTACCGCCGCAGGAAATTCCCCCGGTTAGTGCGGCCCTGCGACCCGCGACGCCCGAGTTTCTCCGGATTCCGGTCCGCGTGCGCAGTGGCCGCTTCGTCTGCGATTCCGATTCAGAATCAGAATCACGGGCGCCGATCCGGCCGTCAATGTCCTTTCGGGCAGTCCCCCGGGCCATATGTTCCGCATGTTCCGCGCGCGCGGGTGGCAGGACGGCTCCGGCGGTTGACTCTCCAGTTGGTGGAGGCCCGATGATCGGGTTCATGATGATCGGCGAGCTTGCGGCGCGTACCGGGCTGTCGGTACGGACACTGCGGTTCTACGCCGACGCCGAGGTGCTGCCCGCGCAGGGACGTACGACGGCAGGGTACCGGCTGTTCGGGCCTGAGGCCGTCGCCCGTGCGCGCCTGATCCGTACCCTGCGCGAGCTCGGCGTCGGTCTGGACGACATCAGGGAGGTGCTCGGCGCCGAGACCTCACTGGACGAGGTGGCCGCCCGGCACGTCCGCGCCCTTGACGCCCAGATCCGCGTGCTGCGGCTGCAGCGTGCGGTGCTGCGCGCCTTCATCGGTTCCACCGACCCAGAGGAGCTGCGACGGATGACCGACCTCACCAACATGACCGACGAAGAGCGTCGCCGGATCGTCGAGGAGTATCTCGACGCCGTCTTCGGTGACAGCCCGAGCGCCGTCGCCGACAGGATGGYGATGGGTGCACCCGAGCTGCCCGAGGATCCGACCCCGGAGCAGGTCGTGGCCTGGGTGGAGATCGCCGAGCTGCTGCGGGATCCCGACTTCATCGCCACCAGCCGGCGGATGGCGCAGCGGGCCCGGGCCGAGGGGCCGGAGCCGGACGTGGCGCAGTTCGATGTCGGCAAGGCCGTCGGCGAGCTCGCCGGCCCCGCCGCGAGGGCCGGTGTCGACCCTGCCGCGCCTGAGGCTCGGACGATCGTCGAGCGTCTCGAAGCGCTTGGCCCGACCCCGCCGGAGGACCGCACGCGGGTGGCCGACCGGATCGAGGCCTTCACCGACCGCCGCGTCGGCCGTTACTGGACGCTCGTCGGCATCATCAACGGCTGGGCGCCCAGCCAGGCGCCCGACGACATCATCGACGCCTGGGAGTGGTACTCCCAGGCGCTGCGCGCCCACGCCTGAACGGAGATCACCGGGTGTTGCCACACCCAACTACTACGCCATACGATGCATCGCATGGCGAGATTCGGGCGGGACGAGGGCCTGGCCCGCTTCGGCGAGCCGGGCGTACTCGTCCTGCTGTCACTGAGCGAGGGCCCCAAGCACGGCTACGCGATCACCACCGATGTGCTGGAACAGACCGGGGTCCGGCTCGGGCCCGGCACCCTGTACGGCTCGCTGACCAAGCTGGTGGAACGCGGCCTGATCGCCGCACTGCCCAGCGACGACCGCCGCCGCCCCTACGAGATCACGGCAGCGGGACGGGCTGCCCTCGCCGCCCAGCTGGCGACCTGGTCCCGGGTCGTCCACACCGGGCAGATCCGGCTGGCCCAGGCGTGAGCACCGTGCGGCACTCCCTTCTCGCCCTGTGCCCCAGACGGTGGCGGGCGCACTACGGCGACGAGTTCGCCGCGCTCCTCCAGGACACCCCGCTGACCTTCGCCGTCGTCCTCGACGTCCTTCGCCTGGCCGTCGGGCTCCACCTCCGGGGCAGGCCGCGGCTCACCCGGCTTACCGGCTCGGTACTCGCCACCGCCGCCGTGGAGGCAGCCGCCGTACGAGCCGAGCTGACCGACAACATCCTGTGGGCACCGACGACACCGCTGCGGGCACTGGCCCTGGTCGCGGTCCTGATGCCGGCGGCACTGCTGGTCGGCTCCRCCGCCGTGCGCCACGCCCGGCACCGCGGGCAGGCGTCGCCATGACGGGGCTCGCCGTGGCCGCCGTGGTCACCGCCGCCCTGATCATGGTGGGTCTGGTGGCGGCACGCCGGCCGGCGCCGCGGCCTGCCACCGGCTGGGCCACCCGGCTACGGCGCATCGCCCTACACCTCCTCCTGCTGGCCGCCGGCGCCGTTCTTGTCGCCCGGGCCGGATACATCCTCGCCACGGAACACCCCGGCGACCCGGGGACGTATCAGGACGACTGGGGCGGCCCCTACTACGCGGGCTACGTGATCGTGCACGTCGGCCCGGCCATCCTCGCACTGTTCCTGATCTACCTGGCCGTTCGCCGCGGCCTGCAGGGACGTCGACGGCCGTCCGGCGATCGGTAGAGCGGCYGAGAGCCTGGCCCGCACGGTCGTCAACCGCATCTGACCCGCGTTCACCCGTCGCCGACCACCACGAGACACCAACAAGCAGGAGTCATCGTTAATGCGCGCATCGTAGCCTAACGCAATCAATGGGGCTTGACGAGTTCGTGTTAGGCTCGTGTTAGGCTCGTGTCAGGCTCTGGAGGTCATGGCGTGCAGGCTGCGGAACTGGCCGAGATCGTCGCCTCTCTCCGCCGGATCGGCCGGGATGACGCGGGCCTTGAGGTAAAGCGGGCGTCAACTGGCAAGTTGCCCAGCGAAACGATTCAGACGCTGTGCGCCTTCGCGAACACGCCGGGTGGCGGCACCCTGATCCTGGGTCTCGACGAGGCGCACGGGTTCGCGACGACTGGCTGCGAGCACGCCGCGAAGCTCGCCGGCGACATCGCAAGCCTGTGCCGGGACGCTCTTGTACCACCACTCGCACCCGTGATCAGCCTGCCGGAGTTCGAGAACCTGACGCTGGTCGTCGCAGAAGTGCCGGAGCTCGACCCCGCGGACAAGCCCTGCTACCTCCGAGGGAAGGGCCAGCCCAACGGCTCGTACATCCGCATCTCGGACGGAGATCATCGACTCACCTCCTACGAGGTCAGTCAACTACTGATCAATCGGGGCCAGCCGGCCTTCGACAGGGAACCCGTCGAAGAGGCCCGGCGTGCCGACCTGGACGGCGAGCTCGTCGCGGACTATCTGCGCGAGCTTCGCCGGTCCCGGCCAGCGCTGGCCCGACGGGACGACGAGGATCTGCTTCATCGGTGCGGAGTGCTTGTAAGGAGCGCTCCTGACGACCAGAGACTCGTCCCGTCGCTGGGCGGACTGCTCGCACTGGGCCTGGACCCGCAGGGTTTCGACGCACTGCGCGCCTGCTCGATCACCGTGACCGTGTATCCCACGACGCGCAAGGGAGAGCCCGGCCCGGATGGCCAGCGCTTCCTGGACGACAAGATTCTCGAAGGTCCTGCCCCCGTCCTGCTCGAAGAGGTGTTCACGGTCCTGCTCGCCCGCATGAGCAGACGCGGCATGGTGCAGGGACTCGGCCGGGAGGATCGCTGGGAATACCCACCAGAAGCCCTCCGTGAGATCTTGGTGAATGCCGTGGCCCACCGCGACTACAGCCCGATGTCCCGAGGAACACGCATTCAGGTGGAGATGTACCCCGATCGACTCGAGGTGATTTCACCGGGTGGCCTCTTCGGGCCGGTCACCATCGACCGCCTGGGAGACACGAACATCGCCTCAGCGCGAAACAGGGTGCTCGTTGACATTCTCGAGAGCGTTCGCCTCCACCGAGACCGGAGGGCACTGTGCGAGGGACGGGCGACCGGCATCCCCACCGTTCTCAACAGCCTTCGCCAGGCCGGACTCGCACCACCCAGCTTCAAAGACCACATCAGCGAATTCAGGGTCATCGTGCCGAACAGGACCCTGCTCGACGAAGGTACCCGGGCCTGGCTGCACTCGCTGGGTCAGCCGGGAATTTCGTCGACCCAGGAGATGGCCCTCGCGATCCTCAGGACTGGCCGCGCCATGACGACCGACGAGTACCGCATCGAGCTCGCGGTGGACAGCAAGGTAGCCCGGCGCGAGCTCGCCGATCTTGTCCAGCGTGGCCTGGTCAGAATGGTGAACCAGCGCCGATGGGCACGGTACGTCCTGGACGACACAGCCGAGGATCCACATCCGACGCTTTTCTCCGACGAGCCCGGTCCCGAGCCGGCACACGCAGCTGTGACACCCGCCAGACCCGGGACGATCCTCGCACTGCGCAAACAGCGGGTTCTGGAACTTCTGGCTGCCGAGTCACCGCTGAGCCGAGCGGAGATCGCCACACGGCTTTCCCTCACCAATCGACAGGCCACCTATGCCCTGACCAGACTGACCTCCGACGGCCTGATCGACAGAACGACGAAGACACACAGCGATCCCCATGCGACATATCGCCTTGCGAAACCGCCGAGCTGAGTCTCGCGTCAGCTCCACGTGCCGGCATCATCCGGCTGGGCAGTTTTCTCCTCCGCCCCGGTCTGACTGCCCGCGGAGCCATGGTTGGCGTAGCCGGGGCCTGCGGCCGACACTGTGTGCGTGTTCGGCGAGGACCCCAGAGCGGTCTACCGGCGTCTGCGCGCAGCGCATCTGAGCGCTGTGCGGGCCGCGCTCGAGGACCATGCGGCACGGCTCACGTGGCCGCGCCAGCGGATCGAGGACTACCGCACGGAACGGCTCCGGTCGTTGCTGGGTCTCGCGCGCGAGCACTCGCCCTTCCACGCGGCCCGGATGGCCGACATCGACCCGGCCACGGCGACGGTTGACGACCTCGCGCGACTGCCGGCCATGACCAAGCAGGACGTCCAGAGCAACTGGGACGCGATAGTCACCACGCCGGATATCGACCGGGCAGGCGCGGAACGGGTGCTGGCCCAGCAGGGCTGGTTCTCCTACACGCCCACCGGACTGCAGGTTTTCAGCTCGGGCGGCTCAAGTGGTGTGCGCGGCGTCTACATCTGGGACTGGGAGCAGTTCATCACGCTCGCCTGTCTCGCCTGGCGATGGCAGGTGCGGGGCGAGCGAGCATCAGCCGACTCGGACCGCGCTGCCGACTCGGACCGCGCTGCGGGCCCGGCGGGCCCGGCCGGTCGGCCGGCGCGGCTGGCCGTGCTGGAGGCCGGCGAGCCGCCGCACGCCAGCACGCCGCTGTTCGACGTCGCGACCGGGCCGTCGACGCGGACCTTCGTGATCCCGACGACGGCCCCGTTCGATCAGATCCTGCGCGCGGTGAGGGAGGCACGGCCGACCCATCTCGTCGGCTATGCCTCGGTGATCGGCCGTCTCGCCCGGGCCGCGAACGCGGGAGAGCTCGACATCCGGCCGGTTCGGGTGAGCACCAACTCCGAGCCGCTCAGCGCCCAGGACCGCGACGCCATCGACGCCGCCTGGGGCGTCCCCGTCCACAACCTGTGGGGTTCGACGGAGATCGGCGTCCAGGCCGTCGGCTGCGGCCACCCCGACGGCGACGGCCTGCACATCTGCTCGGACGAGGTGATCCTCGAGCGGGTCGATGCGGCCGGGCGGCCGGTCGCCCCCGACGAGCCGGCGGCGCGCACACTCGCGACCGGACTGGCGGGGCGAACCTTCCCGTTTATCCGTTACGACCTGGGCGACGAGATCACGATGCTGCCTGGCCGCTGTGCGTGCGGGAGTTCGATGCCGCGCGTCGCCGACATCGTCGGCCGGCGTGACGACGACTTCCGCTACGGGCGGCGAACGGTCCCGGCGAGCGTGTTCCGGCATGTGCTGGGCACCGACCCGCTGATCTCGGAGTACCAGGTGCGCCAGACCGCTGGTGGGGCGGATGTGCTGGTGGTCGGGTCACCCGACACCACCGCGGTGGCCACGGCGCTGGCCCGCTCGCTACGGCCCTACGGTCTCCCGGATGCCGACATAGGCGTGACCACCGTTGCGCGGATCCCCCGGCACGCCTCGACAGGCAAGCTCAAGCGGTTCGTCGCCCTGAGTGGCTAGCTCACGTTTCGCCTCATACCGGAGACTGCCACGGAGGGAACGACGCCGCCGTCCTGTATCGGGCCGGAGAATGCCACGTCGGATTCTCGCCAGCATTGTTCGGCACGCAGGAACTAGCCTGCAAGGAAATACGCCGGAGATCCTGGAGATCCGAATGCCCACCATCGTTCTCATCACTGGCGGCAGCCGAGGCCTGGGGTATGCGACCGCCGCGCATCTGAGCCGATCGGGCTCCGCTGTAATCATTGGAGCGCGCCGGGAGACAGCAGCGCGCACGGCCGTCGAGGCACTGGGCGCAAACCGCGGGACCGTGGACTGGGTGGAACTCGACGTCACCAGGCCGGCAACCGTGAGATCCGCCGCAGCCGCCGTCCAGGAGCGATACGGCCGTCTCGACGTGCTGGTCAACAACGCGGGCGTTCTCCCCGAGGCCACCGACACCAGCACCCACGACCTCGCGGACCCGGACACGTTCCGGCAAACGTTCGAGACAAATGTTTTCGGCGTGGTAACGGTAACCGAGATATTCCTTCCGCTACTGCGACGAAGCAGCGCCGGCCGGATTGTCAACGTGTCCTCGACGATGGGCTCGCTCGCCGATCAGAACAACTCGCAGTCTCCGTACTACTCGATGTTCCTGCCCGCGTACCGGAGCTCGAAGGYCGCACTCAACAGCCTCACGATCGAGCTGGCGAAGCACCTCAAGGACACCTCCATCAAGGTCACGACCGTGTGCCCGGGCTTCGTCCAGACGGAGTTGACCCCGATGAACCGCCAGCTGGCGCCGCTGACCGCCGACGAAGCCGCGCACGTCGTGGTCAGCGCCGCGACACTGCCCGCCGACGCCGAGACGGGCACCTTCGTCGACGCCGACGGCCCCGTCGCCTGGTAGACCGTCCGATTCCTCCGGGCCCTCTCATCAGGAGATGTTCGGGCGGAAGATGTTCGGGCGGGCACGTCAAGACGGCTCGGTCGGCTCCGACCAGGTGGTCGGCGGGCCCAGCCGGGGCTCGCGAACCACGAGGAGCAACCCATGAAGTTCGTGATCAGCCTGGTTATCAACCCAGCCCTGCTGGACGTCCTGACCGAGGAGGAGAAGGCGGCGGTCGGTGACGGCCACAGCAGGCTCATCGAGGCGATGAAGAAGTCCGGCGAGCTGATCACCGGACTCGCGCTGGTCGACCCGGCGCAGGCCGCCGTGGTGGCCGTGCGCGACAGCCAGCGGGTGGTGACCGACGGGCCCTTCGTCGAGTCCAAGGAGTATCTGGGCGGCTTCTACCTGATCGATGTCGAGAACAAGGAGCGGGCGATCGAGCTGGCGGCGCAGATCCCGGACGCCGCGATCGAGGGCCTGGGTGTCGAGGTGCGGCAGGTGATGTTCGCCGACGGACAATTGGACGTATGACCGCACCAGCGATCGAGGACCTGCTGCGTGAGATCGCGCCGCAGGTCCTCGGCACCCTGGCACGTCGGCACGGGCAGTTCGAAGGATGCGAGGACGCCGTGCAGGAGGCCTCCCTCGCCGCCACCGTGCAGTGGCCGGCTGAGGGGGTGCCGGACAACCCGCGCGGCTGGCTGATGACGGTTGCGTCCCGGCGGCTCATCGACCAGATGCGCAGTGACCACGCGCGCCGCGAGCGGGAGAGCGCGACGGCCACCGAGCCGGTGCCCGAGGACGTTCCGGACAACGACGACACGCTCGTCCTGCTTTTCCTGTGCTGCCATCCGACGCTGACGCCCGCCTCCCAGACCGCGCTGACGCTGCGGGCGGTCGGCGGTCTGACCACCGCCGAGATCGCCCGCGCGTTCCTGGTGCCCGAGGCCACGATGGCGGCCAGGATCAGTCGCGCCAAGCAGCGCATCAGGGCCGCCGGCAGCTCGTTCAGCCTGCCGGGCGGCACGGAGCACGCCGAGCGGCTACGGGTCGTCCTGCACGTGCTCTACCTGATCTTCAACGAGGGCTACGTCGCCTCGTCGGGCAGCGAGCTGCACCGCGCCGACCTCGCGCACGAGGCGATCCGGCTGACCCGGATGGTGCACGCCCAGCTGCCCGAGGACAGCGAGGTGACGGGGCTGCTCGCCCTGATGCTGCTGACCCACTCCCGCCGCCAGGCCCGGGCGACGGCGGCCGGCGACCTGGTGCCACTGGACGAACAGGACCGCGCGAGGTGGGACCGCGGGATGGTCGACGAGGGCACCGAGCTGGCCGCGGCGTCGCTGGCCGGGCCGGCCCTGGGGCCCTACCAGCTGCAGGCCGCCATCGCCGCCACGCACGCCGACGCGGCCACGGCCGCCGAGACCAACTGGCCGCAGGTGCACGCCCTCTATCTGATCCTGGAACGGATCGCACCCAACCCGATGGTCACCCTCAACCGGGCGATCGCGCTCGCCGAGACCAAGGGCCCGCCGGCCGGTCTGGAGCTGCTGGCGACCCTGGACGGTGACGAGCGGATGGCCGGGCATCACCGTCTGCTGTCCGTCCGGGCGCATCTGCTGGAGCGGAACGGCGACCCGGCCGGGGCGTACGAGCACTACCGGAGGGCCGCACGGGCCACCGCCAGCCTCGCCGAGCAGCGCTACCTCGAAGCCCGGGCCAGCCGAGTACGGCTGCGGCAACCGCGGGACCTCACGGCGGGCGCGGGGGCGGCGCTCCCGCCAGATGGCGGGTCAGCGGGCCAGGCAGGGGATCGGTCAGGGGATCAGTAGCCAGCGGCCACGCTGGCCGCCGCCGGCGACCTTGGCGTACGCCGTGGCCGCGTCGGCCAGCGGTACCTGACCGGCCACCCGCGGTTCCAGGACTCCGGCGGCGGCGAGGGCGAGCAGCGGTCCTCGTCGGTCAGCGGTCCTCGTCGGTCAGCGGCTCTCGCGGTCGAGTAGGCGCACCCGGGCGATCGCGCGGTCCCGCTCCGGGCCCGCGGGCAGCAGGTCCCGGCATCGGCGCCAGAGGGCGAGGTCGTCCGCGGCGACCGGGCCCTCGACCCAGCGCAGCAGCAGGATCGGATCACCGTTGCGCTCCAGGGCCGCCCGCACCTCCTGCGCCATCCGCAGGCGCACGGTGGCGACCCCCGGGGAGCCGGAGCGCGCGAGCAACGGTGCGCGCCACAGGGTGATGGCCGCCGCGGGGTCGCCGGCGGCCAGCGCCCGCCGGACGTCGTCCACGTCGGTGGTGAGCGCCCCCGGGGCGAGCCGGTACGGACGGGAACGCAGCGCCTCGGGCCCGAGGACCCGCCGTAGCCGCGAAAGCTCGGCACGGACCGTCACCTCGTCGAGGTCCCGCTCGTCGAGCAGGACGGCGAGCCGGCCGGCGCTGCATCCCTGCGGATGCTCGGCGAGCAGGAGCATCAGCTCCGCATGGCGCAGGCTGACCCGCCTGGTGCGCCCGTGCTGGGACAGCGTCGGCCCACCCGGGTCGAGAACGGACAGACGCAGCGGCTGCTCGGCTGCACGACGCACGCCCTCGTCTCGGTGCTGCCGCAGCAGCAGCTCGCGTTCCACCGCGGCGGCGGTGGCCCGGACGAGCGCCAGCGCCCCGGGAGAGGCGGCCCGCTCGTCGCCGGTCACGTCGAGCGCGCCCAGCAGCGCACCGCCCACCGGATCGCGGACCGGCATCGCCGAGCAGCTCCACGGCTGCACGGGACGGGCCCAGTGCTCGGCGGCCACCACCCGCATGCCGACCCCGAGCGCCAACGCCAGGCCGGGAGCGTTCGTGCCGGCGTGTTGCTCGTCCCAGCGGGCCCCGGCGACGAACCGCATCCGCTCGGCCCGGCGGCAGGCGGCCGGGTCGCCTTCCACCCAGAGCAGCATGCCGGCGGCGTCGCTCACCGCGACGATCATCTCGTCGGACGCCGCATGCTCGACCAGCAGGTCGCGCACCACCGGCATCGCCTGCCCCAGCGGGTGCGACGCCCGGTAGTCCTCCAGCGCGTCGTCGACGAGATCGACGGGCGGGACGGTGGCTTCCGGGTCCACCCCGAAGGTGCGGGAGCGTGT
This sequence comes from Frankia sp. CcI49, assembly GCF_001983215.1. Classification (NCBI taxonomy): domain Bacteria; kingdom Bacillati; phylum Actinomycetota; class Actinomycetes; order Frankiales; family Frankiaceae; genus Frankia; species Frankia sp. CcI49. Next base: position 106,982 of record NZ_MOWP01000011.1, on the reverse strand, counting down.
CCAGGATTCCAGTACCTCGGGGCGCACCTGGCCGAGCGCCTGCTCGCCACCGCCAGGCGCACGACGGTCGGCCGCGGCGGCGGTGCGGACCCCGGTGAGCAGCTGCTCCTGCGCGACCCGGCGCCCGTCGCACCCGTTGGTCATGGAGACCTCCCCCCGACAGGGTGGCGCGAACCGGATCAGTGGGCAAGGGGCCGCTGGCACCCCGGCCGTGTTGCAACGGTGTTGCAACGTTCACCGATCTAGCGTGCACGCAGCCGGCGTCACGGTGACCGGCCTCACATCGCAGAGGGAGCGCTCGAGATGACCATCTACGCCCGCCCTGGCGAACCGGGCTCGCCAGTCCGCTACGCGTCGCGCTACGACAACATCATCGGTGGCGAGTACGTGCCGCCGGTGAAGGGCCGGTACTTCGAGAACCCGAGCCCGGTCACCGGCCAGGCCTTCACCGAGATCGCCCGCTCCAGCGCCGAGGACGTCGAGAAGGCCCTCGACGCCGCCCATGCGGCCGCACCCGCGTGGGGGAAGACGGCGGTGGCCGCCCGCGCCGACATCCTCAACAGGATCGCCGACCGGATGGAGGCGAATCTCGAGCTGCTGGCGGTCGGTGAGACCTGGGACAACGGCAAGCCGGTCCGCGAGACGCTGGCGGCGGACATTCCGCTGGCCATCGACCACTTCCGGTATTTCGCCGGCGCCATCCGGGCGCAGGAAGGCACCCTGTCGCAGCTCGACGAGGACACCGTCGCCTACCACTTCCACGAGCCGCTCGGAGTCGTCGGGCAGATCATCCCGTGGAACTTCCCGCTGCTGATGGCGACGTGGAAGCTCGCGCCGGCGCTCGCGGCCGGCAACGCCGTCGTGCTCAAGCCCGCCGAGCAGACACCGGCGTCCATCAACCTGCTGTGGGAGCTGATCGCGGACCTGCTGCCGCCCGGTGTTCTCAACGTGGTGCAGGGCTTCGGCGTCGAGGCCGGCAAGCCGCTGGCGTCATCGCCCCGGATCGCGAAGATCGCCTTCACCGGTGAGACCACGACCGGACGCCTGATCATGCAGTACGCGAGCCAGAACCTGATCCCGGTGACGCTGGAGCTCGGCGGGAAAAGCCCGAACATCTTCTTCAGGGACGTCCTCGCCGAGCATGACGACTTCCAGGACAAGTGCCTGGAGGGATTCACCATGTTCGCCCTCAACCAGGGCGAGGTCTGCACCTGCCCGTCCCGCGCGCTCATCGACCGGTCGATCTTCGACGACTTCCTGGACGCGGCCGCCGTCCGCACGAAGGCGGTGCGCCAGGGCGACCCGCTCGACACCGACACGATGATCGGCGCGCAGGCCAGCTCCGACCAGCTCGAGAAGATCCTTTCCTACATCGACATCGGGAAGAAGGAGGGCGCCCGCCTCGTCCTGGGTGGCGAGCGCGCCGAGCTGGGCGGCGACCTTTCGGGCGGCTACTACGTCCAGCCGACGATCTTCCAGGGCACCAACCGGATGCGGATCTTCCAGGAGGAGATCTTCGGGCCGGTGGTGTCGGTGACCTCCTTCGACGGCTACGACGACGCGATCGCCCAGGCCAACGACTCCCTCTACGGCCTCGGCGCCGGCGTGTGGACCCGTAACGGCAACCTCGCCTACCGGGCCGGGCGGGACATCCAGGCGGGCCGGGTCTGGACGAACTGCTACCACCTCTACCCGGCGCACGCGGCGTTCGGCGGGTACAAGCAGTCCGGGATCGGCCGGGAGAACCACAGCATGATGCTCGACCATTACCAGCAGACGAAGAACCTGCTGGTCAGCTACTCCCCCAAGGCGATGGGCTTCTTCTAGGCCGCCAGCCGCCGGGGCTCCTCGGAGCGCCCGGGGCTGCCATCCCATCCGCAGCCGACAGGAGACTGCGATGCACCAGGAGAGCACAGAAAGCGCACAGGTGACCCGGGTCGACGCCACGCCTGCCGCGCTCGCCATGCTGCGCCGCCTCGCCCAGGAGCACGGGCCGTTGATGATCCACCAGTCCGGTGGGTGCTGCGACGGCTCGTCGCCGATGTGCTTTCCGCGCGGGGAGTTCCTGGTCGGTGACAGCGACGTCCTCCTCGGCGTGATCGGCGCCGCGGAGGACGTCGCCGCGGAGGACGCTGTGCCAGGCGAGGGCGAGGGTGTGCCTGTCTACATCGGCGCGGCCCAGTTCGAGTACTGGTCGCACACCCATCTGACCATCGACCTTGTGCCCGGCCGCGGCGCCGGCTTCAGCCTGGAGGCACCCGAGGGCTACCGCTTCCTCACCCGCTCCCGCCTGCTCACCGACGAGGAAACCGCCCAGCTGGCAAGGCCAGCGCCGGGCCCATCCGCGACGACCCATCGGCGGCCCCGGGCCGGCAACGGCAACCTTGACGTCAACTCCTCCATAATCAAGGTTGTGACATAACCTGGACTATGGAGGATGGTCGAAATGGCTGAGCTCCTACGGCAGCGCTGGGAGAGCGATCTCGGTGCGGGCCTGTCCCGGCGAGACCGACTCGGTTGCGACTACGACGCCTACCTGCCGGACCGCCTGGGCAGCCGGAAGTGGCGTCTCGATGCCGCGACAGCGGCAGACGTCGCGGAGGCCGAGGTCGCGATCAGCCGGCTCGACCGCGAGGCCTCCGCACTACGAGGTACCGAGGTGCTGGCGCGCATCCTCCTGCGGGCCGAGTCGGTCGCCTCGTCTCGGATCGAAGGCCTCGAGGTCGGCGGCCGGCGCCTCCTTCGGGCCGAGGCAGCGCGCGGGTTCGGTGAGCCCGCCACAGACGTCACCGCAGCCGAGGTGCTGGCCAACATCGACGCGATGGTGCGTGCGACCGAACTGGTCGGTGTCGGTGATCCCATCACGGTCGCGTCTCTGCTCGACGTCCACCGGCGCCTGCTCGCCGCCAGTCGCCTGGAGCAGCATGGCGGCAGGCTTCGAACCGAACAGAACTGGATCGGAGGAAGCGGCTACAACCCATGTTCGGCCGCCTTTGTCCCACCGCCCCCGGAGGCCGTACCCGACCTGCTCGAAGACCTCTGCGCGTTCTGCGCCGACGATGCCCTTCCGGCCGTCGCCCAGGCAGCCATCGCGCACGCACAGTTCGAAACGATTCACCCGTTTGTCGACGGGAACGGCCGGACCGGCCGCGCACTGATCCACATGGTGCTGCGGCGCCGCGGTCTCGCCGCAGGCGTCCTGCCCCCTGTCTCCCTGATTCTCGCGACCTGGTCCCGGGAATACCTCGCGGCGCTTGCCGCAACTCACTACTTGGGTCCTGCCACCTCCGACGAGGCGCAGCAGGCAACCGACTCCTGGGTCGCGCTGTTCGCCGCCGCCTGCACCCGGGCGTGTGCAGATGCCGTCGACTTCGAGCAGCGCGTCGAGACGCTTCGCGACAACTGGCTCCGCAGGGCCGGCCCCGTGCGCGCCGACTCCACGCTGGAACGCATCCTGCACCTGCTACCCGCGGCGCCGGTGCTCACCGTCGGCTCGGCTGCCGCCCTGTCCGGTCGAAGCCTGCAGGCAACAAACCAGGCAATCAACCGCCTCGTCGACGTCGGCGTTCTCCGCCAGATCACAGTTGGACGCCGCAATCGTGCGTTCGAGGCCCCCGAGGCCATCGAGGCGTTCGTCTACCTTGAACGACGCCTCGCCAGCCCAGCCGGCGACACCATCGTCAGCCCGCCCAACCGCCGCGTGCCCCGCAGACCTTGATCGGCAGCTCGCCAGGTTCATCGAACCTGCAGGTCCGGAGCGTGGCGAGCCCGCCCGACGCCGGATCGTCAGGCAGCCGACTATTGGCCGTCGCCACCGCCGACGGGCAATAGGTTCGTCGCGTTCGCCCAGGATGGGGCGTTGCGTCGGCGGAGGCCGGCAGGTGGGGGGCTCGGGGATTCTTATGGCTCGTTCTGCGATGGATCGGATTCGCCGCGCGGCTCGCGGGATGCTGCCCGCGCTCGCGGTCGTCATGACGATCAGCCTGTCAGGATGCGGCTCCTCGGACGAGTCCTCGACTCCCCCAGCGAACGGCAGCCAGCCGGCGACGGCGGCGACGACCACAGGGGGAACCGGCAGCGAGAAATCGGCGGGGCCGGAGGGAAACGCGGCGGGAGTCCCGGATCCCTGCAAACTCGTGTCCCGGCAGGAGGCCGAGCAACTCGCCGGCACCGCGCTGGGCAGCCCCGAGTCCACTCCGGAGAGGTGCGTCTACACAGCACCGCCCGACGGGCCGACCGGCCAGGTGGAGATCTTCTCCGGGCAAACGGCGCAGGACTATCTCACCGCCGAGCGCGGCATCGGCCACACGCTCACCCCGTTGCCGGGTATCGGCAAGGAGGCCTACATCGAGGACTACGCGGTCTTCGTCAACGTGAACGACTTCTGGGTGTCGATCGTGCTGGCCCGCAACAACGATCCCGCCGAGAACCGCGGGCCCCTGGAGAATCTGGCGCGAACGGTGGCCGGCCGGATCTGACCACCCGCACGCCGGATCACTCCGCCGCGCGAAGGCGACCGCAGGTCAACCTGCCCCGTCTTCCGCCACGACGACGACAACCTTCCCACGGGTGTGCTCGTTCAGGAACTCGACGCAGGCACGGATGCCGTCCGCGAGCGGGTACCGCCTGCTGATCGCGGCGGGCAGCGATCCGTCCAGCGCCTGCGCGGCATGCCGGCCAGGTCGCGCCGTCCACGCCCTACGTCGCGGCGCTGTCGGCGTGGGCCGGTTCGGCGGCGGGGGCGCCGCCACCCGCCGGTCTGGCCATCGCCTTCGCCACCGCCCGGGCCGGCCCCAGCAGGACGGTCAGCACGGTCAGCAGACCGACCACCACGCAGCCGGCACCGATCAGATAGCCCAGCTGATAGCCGCTCACCACCGCGCTCGCGGCGGAATGCCCGTCCTGGACCAGGCTCTTCGTCCGGCTGGCGGCCACCGAGGAGACCACAGCGAGGCCGACCGACGAGCTGAGCCAGATCGAGACATTGACGAGCCCGGAGGCGAGCCCGGCGTCGGCCGCCGGGACGTCGGCCATGGCCAGCGACAGCAGCGGGACGGTGGCGCAGGCGATGCCGACCGCGAGGATCAGCAGCGGCGGCAGCAGGCCGGTGGCGTAACTGGTGTGCTCGTCCGCCCGGGCCAGCATGAGCAGCCCGGCCAGGGCCGCGAGCAGGCCTGGGACGACAACCGGCAGCGGCCCGAACCGAAGGAGCAGCCGGCTCACGATGCCCATCGACAGAGCCGCGACGACGATCGTCGTGGGCAGGAACGCGAGGCCGGTGCGCAGTGGGCTGTAGCCACGGATCTGCTGTAGATAGAGCGCCCCGAAGAAGAACAGGACCTGCATCCCGATGAACAGGCAGCCGCGCACGACGCTGGAGCCGACCAGGCTACGGATCCGCAGGATGCGCAGCGGCATGATCGGGTTGCTCCGCCGCGCCTGGACGACGAAGAACATCACCAGCAGGATCACGGCGGCCCCGCCGTAGCCGACGGTGTGGACCGAGGCCCAGCCGTGGGTGGCCGCGGTGACGATGGCGTAGATCCCGACCAGCAGCGAGCTGGTTACGAGCAGTGACCCGGTGACGTCCACACCCCGGCCGAGGCCAAGACCGGCGTTCTCCTCGATCAGAAACACTCCGAGGCCGAACGTGAGAATCCCGATCGGGAGATTGATCAGGAAGATCCAGTGCCAGCTGACAGCCTGGGTGAGGACCCCGCCGGCCAGCAGGCCCAGCGACCCGCCACCCACGGTCACCAGGATGTACGCGCTCATCGCCCGGGCCCGCTCGGCCGGGTCCGGGAACTCGGTGACGATGATCGCGATGATGACCGACGACGAGACCGCGCCGCCGAGCCCCTGGGCGAAACGCGCGGCGATCAGCGTGCCCTGGTCGGGCGAGACGGCGCACAGCACGGAGGCGACGGTGAACAGAAGCACTCCCGCCAGGAACACCTTCTTGCGGCCGACCAGATCGCCGAGCCGCCCGGCGAGCAGCAGGAAGCTCCCGAAGGAGATCAGATAAGCGTCGACGACCCAGGTGAGGCCGGACTGGGTGAAGTCGAGATCTTTCTGGATCGACGGCAACGCCACGTTGACGATCGACCCGTCGAGCGCGTTCATCAGCATCGCCATACACACGACCACCAGCGCGATCCAGCGGCGGCGGTCGGCCCCGCCGGGAGCGGGGGCCGCCACGGGAGCGGCCGCGGGTCCCGGCGCGGGTGCCGCCACGGGAGCCGTCGTGGGGTCAGACATCGGCTGCGTGGGCCATCTGAGGATCTCCTCCGGGCCGGTCGAGGTCGCGATCGTGGATCCATCGCGACAATCAAGATTTGTGAATCATCACGAGAGAGTGATGGTCTCGCTCACGCTACTCTAGAACGGTGTCGGACACAGCCACCACCTCGGGTCCGATCGTGTTGCTCACCCGCCTGTCCCGGCTGGTCCACCGGGCCAGCACGCCGGAGCTGCTGGGCATCAGCCTCAAGGAGCTGGCAGCGCTGGCCTACCTGCGCGATCACGACCCGACCACGCAGCGGGCCCTGACCCAGGGCCTCTGCGTCGACGCCAACTACTGCGTCCTGCTCCTGAACGAGCTGGAGGCCGCCGGTCTGGCCGAGCGGCGCCGAGACCCGGCCGACCGCCGCCGCCACATCGTGACCATGACCGAGGCCGGCCGCCGTGCCCTCGAGCAGGCCGAGCAGGCCCAGGAAACGATCGAGGACGAGATCCTCACCGGGCTCTCCCCGCAGGAACGGGCCACCCTGACCCAGCTCCTGAGGCAGGCGCTCGACAGCGCCGTGCGCCGACCCGCAGCACAGGAACACACACCGCGCTGACCGGCCCCGGTCGTCGGGCTGGCAACTACCTGTCGTGGGCCGACTGGCTGGATGGGACGGAACGGGCCACGTCAGCCGGCAGCGGCAGGCTTCTCGAAGACGAGTGACGGGGTGCTGATCCGGTCCGACCGCGGCTCGGTGGGGTTCGGGAGGCCGCGCAGCGCTTCCAGTGCCGGCTCGACGACCGACGTCCACCGGGCCGGGGGGACAGCCCATAGATGCGACCAGGTCCGCAGCTCGATCTGGCGGGCGGACTCCAGCGGGGTCGAGGGATGTCCCGAGTCGACGAGGGTGAGGCCCGCCGCGTGGCGCAGGCCGGCGTGCTCGGCGAGGCGGGTGACGGCCTCGGGGTCGTCCCGGCGCGGCGCCCCGCCGCTCAGCTCGGCCTGCATCGCGCCGACGATCTCGGCCACGTCGGATCCGCCGTGCTTCCCGCCCCCGACGAACGCGAACCGGCCGCCGGGACGCAACACCCGGGCCACCTCGGCCAGCGCCGCGCCCGGATCACCGACCAGGTGGATCACGTGCACGGCCACACAGGCGTCGACGGCTCCGGCCCGGAAGGGGATCGCGGTCGCGTCGGCGCGCAGCACCCGGCCGGGCAGCCGCCGGGCGGCGTGGGCGAGCATCCGCTCGGAAACGTCCACGCCGGCCACGGACCATCCGAGCCCGGCGAACCCGGCGGAGATCAGGCCGGTACCCACGCCGATCTCCAGCAGTGTGCCGCCGCCCAGGTGCGGCGCGAGCGCACCGGCCACCCGGCGCCCGCGTTCCTCACCGCCGCGCGTCTGGTCGTAACGGTCCGCCATACGGTCAAAGTTCACAGACTCGGACACGCCGTGAGGCTACGCGGTCGGCACCCGCACCGGGACCTGGAGTGACACGCCGGCCGAATACTTTGCCCTTGCACTAAGTATCTCGACACGGCAATACTTAGCTTCATGGCACAGTATTCGGCGGAGCTCGACGGCGTCTTCGTCGCCCTCGCCGACCCGACCCGGCGCGGCGTCATCCGGCGCCTCGGCCAGGGACCGACGAGCGTCGGCGACCTCGCCCGCGAGTTCCCGATGACCCTTCCCTCGTTCATGAAGCACGTACGCACCCTCGAGTCGAACGGGCTGATCCACACGGTCAAGTCGGGCCGGGTGCGCACCTGCGTGCTCAACCGTGAGCGCCTCGCGCTCGTCGACGACTGGCTCGGCGAGCAGCGCCGGCTCTGGGAGGCACGCACCGATCGCCTCGAACGCCTCGTCACCGAACACCTCGTCGCCGAACACCTCGTCACTGAACCCCCTGTTCCCGAACAGCCCGTCACCGAACGCCTCATCGACGACCCGGAGGAGAACCGATGAACCCCGACCTGGACCTCACCCTGGAGCGGGTCATCCGCGCCCCCCGTGCCGCCGTGTGGGGCGCGTGGACGGACCCGGCCCGCTTCGAGAAGTGGTGGCTGCCCGCGCCGACCCTGTGCCGGGTCGAGCGTCTGGACGTCCGGCCCGGCGGTGGGCTCGTGACCCTGCTCAGCGACGACGGGGTGGAGTTCGTCCCGCATATGGACGCGACCTTCCTCGTCGTCGACGAGCTCGAGCGCATCGTCTTCACGAACGCGATCGACAGCGCCTGGCGGCCCACAAACCCGGCACCGGTCGCCATGACCGCGGAGATCATCCTGGCGGACCATCCAGACGGCACGACCTACCGGGCCGTCGTCCGCCACGGCGACCCGGCCGCCCGAGCCCATCACGAGGAGCTCGGTTTCTTCGACGGCTGGGGCACCGTCACCAAGCAGCTCGCCGCGGTCGCCGAAAGCCAGGCTGCCCGGTAAGGATCGTGCGCCCGACCGCCCCGCCACACCCGCAAATCGCCCCAAATGAGCAAAGAGCCCGCCGATTCACCTGGCAACCCGCAAGAGTGAAGAATTCTGGTCGTCGGAACGACCGAAATCATTCACTCTTGCGATTCGCCAAACCGGGCTGCCGGGCCCCGGGCCACCGGGCGTGCCCGGGCCGAGGCGGCGCTCACCGCCGCAGCTGTTGCCGTACCCGCGCGGCCTCGCGGATGAGATGGTCACGCTCCGGCACACTGACGGCGGTGCGGGACGCCTCGGCGTACCGCTCGGCGGCGGTGGCGAGGTCGCCGGCGCGTTCGTGCAGGTAGGCCGTCACCGCGGCGTAGCGGGGCAGGTCCGGGCGCACGTCGGCCAGCGCTGCCAGCCCGGCCCGCGCCCCGTCCGCCTCGCCGACGGCCACCGCGCGGTTGAGCCGCACCACCGGGCTGCCGGTGAGGCGCAGCAGTTCGTCGTACCACTCGACGATCTGCACCCAGTCCGTCTCGGCGGTGCTGGGCGCGTCCGCGTGCAGGGCGGCGATCGCGGCCTGCGCCTGGTACTCACCCAGCTGGTCGCCGGCCAGCGCGGCCTGCAGGATCCGCACCCCCTCAGCGATCATGCCGGTGTCCCAGCGTGACCGGTCCTGTTCGGCGAGCGGCACCAGGCGGCCTCCCGGGCCGGTGCGCGACGCCCGGCGCGCGTGATGCAGCAACATCAGCGCGAGCAGCCCCGCGACCTCGGGATCGGCCGCCCGGGTCCGGGCCGGGCTCGGGGGCGGGGCCGGGGCCGGGGCCGGAGGCAAGGTCGGGGTCGGAGGCAAGGTCGGGGTCGGGGTCGGGGTCCGGCGCACGGTCAGGGCGGCGAGCTGGCGGGTCAGCCGGATCGCTTCGGCCGCGAGGTCCACATCACCGCCGTATCCCTCGTTGAAGACCAGGTAGAGCACCCGCAGCACGGTGGCGAGATCGCCGGGCCGGTCGAGCGGCAGCCCGGCGATCCGCCGCTTGGCCCGGCTGATTCGCTGCGCCATGGTCGATTCCGGGATGAGGTATGCCGCCGCGATCTGCCGGGTGGTCAGGCCACCGACCGCACGCAGCGTCAGGGCGACGGCCGCAGCGGGCGGCAGGGTGGGGTGCGCGCACAGGAAGAAGAGCCGCAGCGTGTCGTCCTCGGCGGGCACCGGGCCGGCGGGTGGTTCGGCGTCGACGACAAGCTCGCGGCCTCGCCGCGACGCCTCGGCGCGGGCGGCGTCGAGGAACCTGTGCCAGGCGACCGTGACCAGCCAGGCCAACGGATCGCGCGGCGGATCGTCCGGCCAGGTTCCGAGCGCCCTGATCAGGGCCTCCTGCACGGCGTCCTCGGCCGACGCGAAGTCCGCTCCGCGCCGGACGAGGACACCGATCACCGCGGGCACGAGCTCCCGCACCAGCTGCTCGTTCACCCAATGCCTGCCGTTACTCGACGCCTGCCGTTATTCGGTGACGGTCTTCGGTGGCTCGGTGAGGAACGGGCGGACCTCGAGCCACTCGTGGATCGGCTTCCCGCCTGGCCCGGGAGCGGCGGAGAGCTCCCCGGCCAGCTGGAGCGCGCGGTCCCCGGAATCGACGTCGATGATCATCCAGCCGGCGATGAGATCCTTGGTCTCGGCGAACGGTCCGTCGGTCACCGGCGGTCGCCCCTCACCGTCGTACCGGACGAAGGTGCCTTCGGGTGCCAGCGCCGCCTCGCCGACGAACTCGCCCGACTCCTTCAGCCGGTCCGCGAAGTCGCGCATGTACTGGATGTGCGCATCGACCTCCTGCGGCGTCCACTGGTCCATCGGTGCCCAGTCCCAGGTGGGGGCCGGGCCGCCACGGTAGTGCTTGATCAGCAGGTACTTCACTCTCGTCCTCCTGGTACGTCGCGTGGCCTGCCCTGGCCACTCATGCCCCTGGGACGGAGCCGGCACCGGTTTCTCGACACCCCGGCGAAAAAATTCCGCCGTTCGATCACAGGGCTGTGGGCGGAACCGACGCCCCTCCCACAGCCCCGGCGAGGCTACGAGACCGGCGCTCCCCGGCTCAGGACGCGAAGCCGTAGGGGCGGGTGATGATCTCCATGCCGTGCCCGGACGGATCGAGGAAGTACAGACCGCGCCCACCGTGATGGTGGTTGATCTCACCCACCTGCTTCATATGCGGATCCGCATAGTAGGTGATACCGGCCCGCCGGATCCGGGCGAAGGCTGCGTCGAACTCCTCGTCCGAGATGAGGAAGGCGTAGTGCTGCATCGTGATGGAGCCGTCGGGAACGGTGGCGAAATCGAGAGTCACGCCGTTACTGGTGGAAACCGGGATGAACGGACCCCATTCGGCTCCGACCGCAAGCCCCAGAATTTGCGCGAGGAATTCCGCTGACTCGCGCTTGTCCCGTGCATGGACAATGGTGTGGTTCAGCTCGACTGACATGACTGGAGTGCCTCCAGAGGCATCTCAGCACCTCCATGCCTCACCCTGCCGGTGACCGACACGCGATGCGTCCCTCGATCTTAGCCGACCACCTCCGGCTTTCCTGGCGTCGCACCGCCGCACCACCACGCGGGAGCGCGGAGCGTCAGGCTGTGAGCATCGCGGAGATCATGCCGCGGGCGTGTTCGAGCTGTGCGGCCTGCTTGTCGAGCCGAGCCAGCTCGCGGCGCAGTGTCGCCGAAAGCTCGGCGCACGGGACGACTCTCGGCGTCGCGTCAAGGGTGCAGGGAAGCACCCGGCGGATCGTCGCCACCGACAACCCGGCGCCGAGCAGCGCCTGGATCCGCGCAACTGTCTCCACCGCGGACTCCGGGAAATGCCGATAACCGTTCGTGCCACGGTCGGCTACGAGCAGGCCGTGCTGCTCATAGTGGCGCAGCGAGCGGACGCTCGCGCCGGATCGCTGTGACAGCTCACCGATCCGCATCCGGCACCGCCTTCACCGTCGCACTTGACCCTCACATTGGTGTCAGACTTTACGGTACGAGCCATGGACATCGGGATCTTCACCGGAATCACGGACGAGCAGATCAGGCCGGCACCGCTGGCCCGGGCGGTCGAGGAGCGGGGCTTCGAGTCACTGTTCGTCGCCGAGCACACCCATATCCCGGCCCGGCGGGATACGCCGTACCCGGACGGGGCGGAGATCCCCCGCGACTACTACCGCAACCTCGATCCGTTCGTGAGCCTGGCAGCCGCCGCGGCCGTGACGACCCGACTGCGACTGGGCACCGCGGTCGCGCTGGTGGCCCAGCGCGACCCGATCCTGCTCGCGAAGGAGGCCGCCAGCCTCGACCTGATCAGCGACGGCCGGTTCGAGCTGGGTGTGGGCGCCGGCTGGCTACGCGAGGAGATACTCAACCACGGCACCAGCCCGGCGACCCGGGTGCCACTGCTGCGGGAACGGCTGGCCGCGGCGAAAGCCATCTGGACCACCGAGCAGGCGGAGTTCCACGGGCGTTTCGTCGACTTCGATCCGATCTTCCAATGGCCGAAGCCGGTGCAGCGACCGCACCCACCAGTGTGGATCGGAGGTTGGGGCCCGACCACCTTCGACCGGATCGTCGCTGACGGCGACGGCTGGCTCGCTCCCGGCATCGCGGTCGATCTGCTGACCCGAGGGGTCACGGAGCTGGCCGAGGTGGCAGACCGGGCCGGAGTGCCCGCACCGCCGGTGATCGCGACCCTGGCCGATCCCGACGAGGCGACCATCGAGAAGGTCGCGGCCCTCGGGGTCCGCCGCATCCTGTTCAGCCTGCTTCCGGTCACCGACGCCGAGACAACGATGCGCGCCCTGGACCGCCTGGGCACTCTGGCCCGGCGGGCCGACCCGGCCTGGTTCCAGCCCAGTTCCGGCCCAGTTCCGGTCCGGCCTAGGGGCTGACCGAGTCGGGGCGAATACTGGCCAGCAGGGCGGGGAGCTGCCCCAGCGCGGCGGCCATACCGAGGACATTCTGGTATTCGCGAAGGTGGACAATCCGCCCGTCGCGGACCCTGAGTACGAGAAGAAACGACTGCGAAGCGCGCTGGCCGGTGGTGGTCACCGTCCCGGCCAGGTCGTACTCGACAATTATCACCTCCGGGTCGGCGGTGTCGTGGATGACAACGTTGCGGAACCCCTCGAAACGCACCGGCAACGGCACGCTCTGCGCCGAGGTGAACGCCTTGAACGACTCACGCCCCTCGAAGCGATTCGGCATGCCCGGACGGGCGAACGGGAACTCGATGACCACATCATCGACATACAGCTCGTCGGCGATTTCAGGGGCGCCGCCGAGCAGCATCTCCTGAAATCGAGCAAAAGCGTCACGCGGACCGGGGTTTCGGACAACGGAAGGCGACACCACGTGCGATCCCTCCAGCTCGGTGGTGGGCGACCGCCGGCAGCACAGGGCAGCCGCCGAGCTAACATGAGTAGAGACTCAGAATATAGTGAGTCACGACTCATGTTGTCAACGCGAACCGGGGACGTCACCCATGAGCACAGACAGGCCCTCGGCGGCCCCCCGCGACGGCCGGCCGGCGAGCCAGGGCCTGCGTGCGGACGCCCGGCGTAACCGAGCACGCATCCTGGATGCCGCCGAGGCCGTCTTCGCCGAGAAGGGCGCCTCGGCGTCGACCGAGGAGGTGGCCCGACGCGCCGGGGTCGCCATCGGCACCGTCTTCCGGCACTTCCCGACCAAGGAAGCCCTGCTGGGGGCGCTCGTCGGCGACCTCGTGGAGCGGCTGGGAGCCGAAGTCGAGGTCCTGGTCGCCGAAGGTGACCCCACCACCAGTCTGTTCACCTTCTTCACGGGCATGGTCGAGCAGGCGGCGGCGAAGAAGACCGTCGTCGACCTTCTCGCCACCTCCGGAATCGACCTGCCGGTGGCCAAGCCCGTCCACGCGCTGCGGCAGCCGATCGAGGCGCTCCTCACCCGCGCCCAGCAGGTCGGCGCCGTGCGGGACGACGTCCGCATACCGGAGGTGCTTGCGCTCCTCACCGCCGTCTGTCAGGCGGCCCTACGCGGTGACTGGGACCAGGACCTGCGCACTCGAACGCTCACCGTCGTGTTCGACGGTCTACGTCCGCTCGGGATCCGATGACGCGGGCCCGATGACGCGGATCCGTCGGCCTTCGGGCACGAAGAGCCACGAGAGGCCCGGTGGCGAAATTCGTTTGAGCGATCGAGACCGGTCGGCGATCGTCTCGGGCGGAGGTGGTGCATGGTGACCGCGGCGCCGACGCTTGCGGAGGAAGAGATTCAGAGCTTCGTGGATGACGGGTTCGTCCGGGTGCCCGAGGCGTTCCCACGAACGTCGGCCGACGAGGGCCGGTCGATGCTGTGGCGGATGACCGGCCTTGACCCCGACGATCCGGCGACCTGGACAAGCCCCGTCATCCGCCTCGGCGGAAGCGCCGAAGCGCCGTTCCACGAGGCAGCCAACACGACACGGCTTCGCGGCGCCTACGACCAGCTCGTGGGGCCCGGGCGGTGGCTGCCCCGCACCGGCCTGGGTACCTTCCCGATCCGGTTCCCCCACCCCGACGACCCTGGTGACGCCGGCTGGCACATGGACGGCGGCTATCTTCCACACGGTGCGACCTGGCCCTGGCTGAACATCAGATCACGTGGCCGCGCGCTGCTGATGCTGTTCCTGTTCTCCGACGTCGGCCCCGACGACGCCCCGACCCGCATCAAGGCCGGATCCCATCTCGACGTCCCGCCCTTTCTCGCACCCGCCGGCGACCAGGGCCGGGATGGCCTGGAGCTGTGCCGGGAGATGGACGCGGCCGGCAGGCTCGACAGCCCTGACCGCCCGACGGCTCTCGCGACAGGTCAGGCTGGCGACGTCTACCTGTGCCATCCGTTCCTCATCCATGCCGCGCAACGGCACCGCGGGGCCGTTCCGCGTTTCCTCGCCCAGCCGCCGCTCGACCCGGCAGGCCTGCTCGACCTGGACCGCGCCGACGGCGCCTACTCCCCGGTGGAGCTCGCCGTCCGCCGCGGCCTCGGCACCGGCGTCTGACACGTCGCACCGGTGGCGGTGGCGAGCCGGTCACAGAATGACACCGGCCAAGATCAGTAATCGACGGGCGGACCTCCGAGAGCCCGCTGGTTCGACGACCCGGTTTGACGAGTCGCAAACGTGAAGGATTTTTGTCGTTCCGACGACCAAAATTCCTCAGTCCTGGGCCGAGAGCTGGCGTCAGCTTCCGCTGGGTCGCAGTTCGGCCGTGCCTTCCTGAGCCTCCAGCAACTGGTCGCCGTGTTCGGTTATCCAGGCCGCCAGCGCCCGCATAGGTCCGTCCACGAGGCTGCGCCCCAGCGGTGTCAACGCGTATTCGACCCGCGGCGGGGCCTGCGCGAAGGCGCGGCGCTCCACCAGGCCGTGCGCGCACAGCCGACGCAATGCCTCGGTCAGGACCTTGTCGCTGATCCCACCGATCGCGGCGCGCAGCTCGCGGCGCCGGCAGGCGCCCGACTGCAGCGCCGCGAGCACGACCGGGTCCCAGGTGTGGGCGAAAAGCTCGGTCGCGGCCCGCAGCCGGCAATCCACGATCAGCCGCTCGCAGTGGTTCCCGGGCTCGCTCATCCTCTACATCGTCGCAGGATTCGCACGCACCGATCGGTGCGTGACGGATGCCTAGCGTTCGTTTTCGACGCGCGTTTCCGCGCAGAGCGCAGAGCGCGGAACGCAGAGCGCAGAGCGCGGACGAGAGGGGACCGGAGAGCATGCGAATCGGGATTCTGGGAACGGGCGGTCTGGCCGAGGGCCTGGGGCGAGGCTGGGTCCAGGCCGGGCACGAACTGGTGATCGGCGGCCGGTCCCGCGCGAAGGCGGACGCGCTCGCCGAGCGCCTGGGCGGGCCGACCCGGGCGGGCACCCCGCGGGAGGCCGCCGCGGGCCGTGACGCGGTGCTGCTCGCCGTGCTGTGGGAGGGCATCGAGGACATTCTGCGCAGCGCCGGCGCCGCCGACGGCCAGCTTGCGGGAACCCCGCTGATCGACCCGACCAACGCGGTCGAGCACGGCGTCGGTGTGCTGCTTCCCGAACACCCTGGCGGCGCGGCCGGCCAGATCGCCGCGGCGGCCCCCGGAGCGCACGTCGTGAAGGCGTTCCATCTCTTCCCGGCCGACCAGTGGACGCGCGCTCCCGGCAACGGCGACGGCGACGGCGACGGCGCCCCGGGGCCGACGGTGGCGATCTGCGGCGACGACGAGACGGCACTGCGGATCACCAGCGATCTCGTCCGGGATGTCGGTGGCGTGCCGGCGGTGCTGGGGCCGCTCAGCCGGGCGCGTCAGCTCGAGGAGGTCGCCGGTTTCGTCATCGGGCTGGCGTTCGCGGGTGTTGATCCCGCCTCGGCCATCCCCCACGTCCCGTCGGGTGCCGTGGCTGCCTGATCAGGTACCCGCCTGGCCAGGTACCCGCCTGACGACGGCGGCGTTCACAGGCTCAGGAAGGCGTTCACAGGCTCAGGAAGAAGTCCCGGATGTCGGCCGCGAGCAGTTCAGGCACCTCGAGCCCGGGGAAGTGACCGCCGCGGTCGGCCTCCGTCCAGTGGGTGATCGGCAGCCGGCGCTCGGCGTACGGCCGGACCGAGCGGGTGATGTCCTCGGGCAGGACGAGGACACCCACCGGCTGGACGGTCCGCCACGACGGCGGGCCGCTGGTTTCCCGGTGCAGGCGCGGCGCGGTGCCGCCGGTGCCGGTCAGCCAGAACAGCGTCACGTTGGTGAGCACCCGGTCATCACTGATCGGGAAATCATCCGCCGCCCACATCGTCATCACGTCGAGCAGCCAGGCGAGCAGACCGACCGGCGAGTCGTTGATCGCGTAGGCCACGGTCTGCGGCCGGGTGCCGTTGATCTGCCGGACGCCGGGCTGGGCCTGCAGGTAGGCCTCGGTCTGCCTGAGCCGCTCCTGGTCCTGTGGGGTGAGCTCGGCACGGTCCGGGTCGCCGGGAACCGCCGGGGTCGGCAGGTAGTTGAGGTGGATACCGACGACGTGCTCGGCGTCGTGGGCGGACAACGCCCGGGAGATCGCCGAGCCCCAGTCACCACCGTGAGCGCCGTAGCGCTGATATCCCAGCCGGCGCATCAGCTCCGCCCAGGCCCGCGCCACCCGGTCGACATCCCAGCCGCGCTCGTGGGTGGGGCCGGAGAAGCCCCAGCCTGGAATCGAGGGGACGACCACGTGGAAGTCGGCCGACAGCGGCCCGATCACGTCGAGGAACTCCACGATCGACCCGGGCCAGCCGTGCGTGAGCACCAGGCCGAGCGCATCCGGCCGCGGGCTGCGCACGTGCAGGAAGTGGATTCGCTGGCCATCGATCTCGGTGACGAACTGCGGGTAGCTGTTCAGCTCGGCTTCCGCGGCACGCCAGTCGTACCGGTGGCGCCAGTGGTCGGCCAGCTCCCGGACCCTGCCCAGCGCCACGCCGAACTCGTCACCGACGCCTGGCAGCTCGTCGGGCCAGCGGGTGCGGTCGAGGCGGGCGTGCAGGTCGTCGAGGTCGCTCTGGGGTACGTCGATCCGAAAAGGCTCGATCGTCATCGTCCGCTCGATCATCATCGTCCACTTCCGTTCGCCTGACTAACGTTTATGTTCCCAACGGTAAATCGTTGGGAACACCAACGCAAGCGCCTAGGATGCGGTCCATGCCGGAGCACGACCACCACGCGCCGATCAACCCCGCCGCCGTCCCCGCCCGCCTGCGGTCACTGACCAGCCGACTCCTCGGCCGCGGCGCACTGCACGCGGAGCGGATCTCGAACGCCCATCTCGCCACCGCCGGCGCGACCCGTTGGCACTACTCGGCGCTGGTCACGCTGCGCGACAGCGGCCCGGCGAGCCAGGCGGCGCTGAGCGAACGCACCGGCATCCACCGCAGCGACATGGTCGCGGTGCTCGGCGGCCTGGCTGACGCCCGATATGTCGAACGGACCCTCGACCCCGCCGACCGCCGCCGCAACATCGTCACGATCACCCCCGCCGGACGCGACCACCTGAGTGCCCTGGACCGACTCGTCGACGAGTCCCAGGAGGAGCTGCTCGCGCCACTCACCTCAGCCGAACGCGCGGAGCTTGTCCGCCTCCTACGGCAGCTGGACGATCACCACTCGGCCCGCTGAGCACCCCGACCCGTCACAACCAATCGCGACACACCCCGCCAGATCATTGAAATTAATTTCGTTTTGTGTTAGCTTGAAAAGCTGTCGGTAGGTTCATTCGCATGCCTACGGATGATCGACCCAGCCAGACCGCGCTCACCGCTGCCGCTGCCCGGGCAGCCCATCTGCTCGTCGATTCCGAACCATTTCTGTTCTCGGACCCGCTCGCATCGACGATGCTGGGCGAGGGCGCCGATGACCTTATCGGTTATCACCGCCTGTACGGCTCGCATCTGGTACTCGCGAACGCCCGTGCCATGGTGACCACCCGCGCCGGCTACACCGAACACCGACTTCGCCAGGCGATCGAACGCGGAACGACCCAGTACCTTCTGCTCGGTGCGGGCCTCGACTCGTTCGCCTACCGATCGCCGCTGGCCGCAGGCATCACCGTATTCGAGGCCGACCAGGCCGCCACCCACCGCTGGAAAATCGCGCGACTGGCCGAGGCCGGAATTCCGGTGCCGGAAAATGTCAGGTTCCTGCCGATCGACCTCGGTTCCGAGCCACTGGACGCCCTGCTCCGCGACGTCGGGTTCAGCTTCAGCCGGCCCGTCTTCGTGGGTTGGCTCGGCGTCACCTTCTATCTCACGCGCGCCGCGGTGGAGGAGGTGCTCCGAGTCGTCGGCACGCTCGCGCCGGGAAGCGAGATCGTGCTGGAATACATGCTTCCCGATGGCGTGCGCGATACCGATGGCCAGGCCTATGTGGAAGCGGTTGCACCGATAGCTGCCCAGCAGGGCGAGCCGTGGCTGACATTCCTGCACCCCGAGGAGGTCCACGCCCTGCTGGCACGCCACGGCCTCGCGATGGTCGAGGACGTCGGACCGGTCGAAGCGCTCGGGAGCAGGCTGTGGGCGAACCGGCAGGACCCGCTGCGGGTCACCGGCCTCTCCAGACTCGCATACGCGGCCGTCGGGTCCGCTACGACGGCTTCGGCCGACCGGCCGGGCAGCCAGCCGGAATAGTTGCACCACGAACAGTTGTCGGCCGTTGCCTTCCCTGCGCCCCGTCGTTGGTATTTCGGCGCCGGAGACCTCCAGCGGCTCATAGCGGACCCCGCCACACCCACCGGCCATTTCGGGGAATACAGTTCCTTCGGGCCTGACCGGGATCCACCCGGCAGCGAGTGTGCCCGAAGGTCGCCGTGGCGACCCCGACAGGTGCGCCGTGAGATTCACGCGGCCCACTGACCGGGGGGCCAGCTGTGGAAGACGCATTGCCGGGAACTCTGCGGCGGATCCAGCCCCGGATTGCGTTTCGCGTCGTCGGGATCGCGCTCGGACTCGTCTTCACCAGCGCTTTCCTCTACTTCGCCGTGACAAGCAGGCTGGTGGACCTCGCGGTCTACCGCCTGGGCGGCGCCGCGGTCCTCGACGGCGCGGATCCCTATGCGCGGCTGCAGCCCGATTCCGGGCTCCCGTTCACCTACACGCCTTTCGCCGCCGCGCTCTTCGCGCCGATCTCGCTTCCGCCGCCGTGGGTCGCCCAGACTCTGTGGACCACCGCCCTGCTGGTCAGCCTCTACTTCTTCGGCGCGGTGTCGATGGACGCGCTGTCGAACGAGGCGGTGCGGCCCCGGCCCAGGTCGGATCGGCGCGGACGGATCCTGACCCACGGGGCTGTCGCCGGTTTCGCGCTACTGCTCGAACCTGTTCGCAACACCTTCAGCTTCGGCYAGATCAACACGATCCTCGCACTCATGATCATGGTTGATCTCTTCGGTCGGCTCCGGCTCCTCCCGCGCGGCACCCTGGTGGGCATCGCTGCCGGGATCAAACTGACGCCCCTCATCTTCCTTCTGTACCTGCTGTGCGTCGGCAGGTGGCGTGACGCCATGACGGGCACGGCCGCGTTCTGCGTCACCGTGGCGGTCGGGTTCGCGGTAAGCGCCGGCCCCTCGACCACGTTCTGGACGCACACCATGCTGGACGCGGACCACGTGGGCGGCGTCCCGTACGTCGGGAACCAGTCGCTGCTGGGCGTGCTGTCACGCCTGCTGGCAGGCCAGGACCAGGCACAGCCCCTCTACCTGCCGATCGCGGGGCTGTTGCTCGTCACCGGGCTGGCCGCCGCGGTGTTCCTGTGCCGCACCGGTCAGCCGTTGCTGGGCGCCTCGACCTGCGCCCTGACCGGGCTGCTCGTCTCACCGGTCTCCTGGAGCCATCACTGGGTCTGGCTGGTGCCGCTCCTGCTCTGCCTGTTCGCCGACCCGGCCAGACCGCCCTGGGGCCGGGCCGCGGCGCTGACCGGCTACTCCCTGGCTGCCCTTGCGCCGATCTGGTGGGTGCCTCGGGGCGACAACGTCGAGTTCACGCACAATGCCTGGCAGACCGCCTGCGCGAACAGCTACTTCGCGGCGGCGCTCGGCCTGTTGGCGGCGCTGCTCCTGTTCTGCTGGCGGCGCCTGTCCCGCTCACGGCGTGGCTGGGGCGATCCRCACTGCGCGGATCCGTACGGCGTTGATCCGTACGGCGTTGATCCGAACGACGGCGCCCCGCTCGGCGGTGCTCAGGAGGCCGTGACCTGCCGGCGCAGCCGGTTACGCGGACGTGGGCTGACCGTGCCCGGGGGCGGCGCCGACGGTGGCACGAAGGTCGACGGCGGTACCGGTGCCGGCGAGGGCGGTAGGCAGTAACCGTACTCGACCTGGCGCCGCCAGACCGTCAGCCGGCAGTGGTCCGCGCTCACCGTCCAGGTGCGGCGCTCGGCACGGTCCTCCACCTGGATCGGGCCGACGGTCGCCGATTCGGCGGACCGCAGGTGCGCCCAGGTATGAGCGTCCTCCCAGCCGGCGAAGGTGCCGACGAGCTCGCCGTCTCCGTCAAAAACCAG
This sequence comes from Frankia sp. CcI49, assembly GCF_001983215.1. Classification (NCBI taxonomy): domain Bacteria; kingdom Bacillati; phylum Actinomycetota; class Actinomycetes; order Frankiales; family Frankiaceae; genus Frankia; species Frankia sp. CcI49. The sequence continues at coordinate 86,314 of NZ_MOWP01000011.1, read as the reverse complement.
GAATCGTCGGATCATCATTGATCATCCTCGCTTCTCCCCGCCGTTCGGGCGGTTTCACCACGCATTTCACCGAAGCCCACGGACACCGGTCGGCGACAGGAAGGACAACGGCGCGACCAGGTAGTCCACGTAGTGGTTCTCGACCGCGAACGCATCCGCTTCGGATGCGGAGTCAAAGGCCAGGACGATTCGCCGTGCGCGACGCGCGCCCCCGGAGAGGAGGATCACCCCGAACATCGACGACGGGTCGAAATCTCCGCCCTCCACCGGCCGTGGCATCGCCGGCCGGACTCGTCTGCCACAGCCGGATGCGGTACGCGAATAACGATTCAACGGGACTCCAGTTCTGCTGGGATGCCCGCACCGGCGGACACACGCCGCGATCGCTGAGACGATCAGAGTGGCGGACCCCTGCACCAGCCCACCCGGAGGGCTGCACCGGCCCATCGGGGCAGCCGAAGCGCACGAGGTACCCGGGGCGCCCGGGGCCGCGTCGAGCCGTGGCTACCCAAGCCGTCCCGACCAGCACCGACGCTCCCCTTGGTAGGTCTATTCATCGACAACATCTCACCCAGGAGCTGGATTTCGCCACTCAAGGTGAGCACCGCTTCTGCAGCATGGAGCTTGCACCACGCATATGCAAGGTCTTGTGTGATGGTTTCGCTACAGATTGCGCACTATCTATGCGATCAGTTTGTGGATGCGTGACGAAATGCGTCCCCACGATCGCCACTCAGTGGGCATCGCGGACGAGTACCCCAGGAGGGCGCGGTGACAGCGAGGAACAGCGGTCCGACCGTGCGCCGTCGTCGACTCGGCGCGGAACTGCGCCGGCTGCGGGAGACCGCGGGCATCGAGGTCGAACAGGCCTGCGAAGCACTGCGCTGCTCCACGTCCAAGATCAGCCGACTGGAGAACGGGCGAATACCCGTACGCACCAGGGATGTCGCCGACCTGCTGGCGCTGTACGGGGTTCCTGACGGCGAGCACCGCGCCGCGTTGCTCGCTCTTGCCCGCGAGTCCCGGCGGCACGGCTGGTGGCAGGCCTACCAGGATGTCGTCCCCGCCTGGTTCGAGGTCTACATCGGCCTGGAGGCCGATGCCTCCTCGATCAGCGTCTACGAGCCGCAGCTCGTCCACGGCCTGCTCCAGACCGCAGACTATGCACGGGCGGTGATGCGGGCAAGCCTGCCGGAGGCCTCCGACGACGAGATCGCACGCCGGGTGGCACTCAGGCTTGACCGGCAGTCACGGCTGCGCGACGAGAACCCACCCCGACTCTGGGTCATTCTCGACGAAGCCGTGCTCCGGCGACCGGTGGGCGGGACCACCACCATGAACCGCCAGCTTCAGCAGGTCGCCCAGGCGGCCGAGCTCCCGAATGTCACCGTTCAGGTACTTCCCTTCGCTGTCGGGGCACATGCCGGGCTGGGCAGCACGTTCTCCGTTCTGAGCTTTGCGGATGAGACGGATCACGATGTGGTCTATATAGAGAAAGGGGCTGGAAGCCTCTACCTAGAACGCCCTTCCGAAATTCGCCGCTATAGAGTCAGGCTCGATCATCTGATGGCGTCCGCACTGAGCCCGGCGGACTCCCTGGTCCTGATTTCTGACGCTTCGGAGGATTTTCGGTGAATACGTCCAGAAAACCGACAGTGGCGGACCCGGCGACGCTGGAATGGATCAGGAGCCGCCACAGCGGAGGCGAGGGCGGGATGTGCGTGGAGGTGGCGCACATCGACGGCGGCGTCGCCGTCCGCGACTCGAAGGCTCCCCTCGGCGCGATGCTCCTCTTCAGCGGCGCCGAGTGGGGCGCCTTCCTCGCCGGCGTTCGGGACGGCCAGTTCGACGACCCGCCGGCCCTACGCACAGTCACGGCCATCGACCGCCCCTGAGGAGCGCTCGCCCGACGCCCGACCGGTGACGGGCACACCGGCCGGTACCTCGACGGCCCCGGCGGTTCGCGGCTGCCGACGGCCCGCCGGCAGCCGGCCCCGCGGAAACCGCCGCTTCGACCTGCACCGCACGCGGGTGCCCGGGCTGGCGGAGTCCGGAGCGTCCCGCACCGGGCAGCACCGCCACGAGGACGCAGGTGGTCGTTCATCGCCTCTTGCGTAACCGGCCACCGTCACGCACTCTGTAGATGTTCACCCGGTCATCATTGACTGAAGGTGACAAATGTTGCGRCTATGTAGCGTTGAGGATGGGCTCCGCTCGATGGGCTCAGCTCCACCACGGCGCCCATCTCGTAGCGGAGGAGCGATCCCGTGAAGGCCACCGAACGCGCACCGGCCCGACTGCGGCGCTAGCCAGACCGTCACGCCCTTTTCCTCGTAGCGGCGCGCGGTCCGGGCTGTCCGCCCACCGCCTCGCACCGCCGTAGTCGCGTCTCCACCGGGTTCCGGCGAGTCCGGGTCCGGTCGAGTCGGGGTGTCCACTCCGCCGCGGTTTTCGTAGTAGTCCGCCTGTTCCCCTGGTACCGGGAGGTGATTGCCGTGGCCACCGCCACGACCAACCTGCTGAACACTCCTCTGCCCGATCCACGTGTGGAGCGGGTACGGCGCACAGCCCTCGCCGCCTACGTCGACGGGAAGATCAGCTTCGCGCAGGCCAACTCCCGGGTCCGCAAGGCCATCGATCGCTTCACGCCCACCGCCGGCGCCCACCAGGGCAGCACGGCACTGGGCTCCGAAGCGCTGGGGCTCTGAGGCGCGGGACCTCTGGGGCGCTCAGGTTCTGAGGCGCGGGAGCCCTTCGCGTGTCGCCGCACACCGGGTGCCGGTTCCTGAAGGCCAACAGCGCAGGAGCCGGCACCGCGGAACCATCGCAGCGGCATACCAGATCAGAAGGGGCGAGCCGCCGCGAATACAGCTCTATCCGTAGAGCCGCTCACGCGATGCGCACTTTCAGAAACTCTTGGTAACTCTCCAGATGCCGTGCGTGAGATAGTCGTCGTGGCCGGCCGCCCGGGTTCACCCCCCGATCGCCCGGGCGCCCGGCCGTCCACGCCACTGCGGTGGCAGCGAGTCAGTGCAGGGCAGGCGGCTCGGCCCGAGCCTGATCCTGCTCCAGCGCCACTCGGCTGAGCGCCGCGGTCCAGCGGTGGAAATCGATCAGAGATGCCCGCGGCTCCTGCCGCCACAGGGCCTGCGTGACATACGCCGACAGCCCGTTCGGACCCACCCGGCGCAACACGACGTCCAGCAGGTCGCTCGGCAGGCTGACGGAGACGACCTGATATCCCTGCTCCTGGTGGCCAGGATTGCCGAACCCCGAGCCGTCCGCATACATGCGACCCACCAATCCCGGCCGAGTGYGGCTCTCACCGACCGACAGAACCGCCAGACACGACAGAACCACCAGACACGACCGAGTCACCAGACACGACCGAGCCGCCGAACATTTCAGACACAAAATCCATCTTTACTCAGCCCTGCGCACTCCGCAATGGGTCGCGAACAAGTCCGAACCGGTCACCGGAACCTGCTTCGGGACCCCGTCCCTGGGCGCCCCGCGGTACCGAACCACTGCCGCCCAGGCGGGGGCCGCCCGGCGACGCCGATCCCGGCCAGCCCTCGTCGTCCTCATCGGTGCCGTCGAAACGCCGGTAGCCGCCCTCGCCCCCCATCGAGCCGTAGTTGGCACCGGCTCCCACGACGGTGTCGGCCGAGTGCCGGCCCCCGGAGCGCGCGTCGCCGCCCGGGTACGTGCCACCTGAGTGCGTGCCCCCCGAATGCGTCTCGTCCGTCGGCGCGTCTGCCGGCGCCTCCTCGTCCTCGATCGACCGGTTGGCAGCCGAGCGGTCCCGGCCGAGCGCGGCGATACCAGCCGCGACCAGAACCAGCGAGATGACGAACGCGATCAGGCGCGGGCCGTCCGGCGCGGGCTCGTCGAACAGGGTCAGCCCGAGTGTCACGGGTAGAAAGGCCGAGACCCCGCTGGTCACCGGAAAGGCGATCACCGCGGCACGCCCCTGCAGGCCTCGTTGCTCCAGCCCGAGCGCCAGCACAGAAAAGAGCACCAGGAGATACGGCGTGGGCGTCGACAGCAGGTCGATCAACGTGGAGTCACCGTTGCGGCGTTCGTTCACCGCCAGGCCGATCTGCCGGGTGGCCAACGTCGCGATGGCGTAGCTGACCCCGGCCGCCAGCCCGAAGCCCAGCGCCGCGCCCGCGATCTGTTGTCGGGCGGAGGCCAGGTTCGCACCGAAGGCACACAGCAGCGAGAAGATCAACCCCAGCACCAGGAACGCGAGCAGTACGTCGTTGCCCGCGGGACTTCCGACCTCGGCGTGATGCTGGAACGCATAGGCCAGCAGCACGACGCCGACCACCATGAGGCCCACCCCGCTCCAGCCGCCCCGGCTGATGTGCTCCCCCAGGAGCCGGCGGGCCAGCAGGGTGAACACGATCATGTCGAGCGCCATGACCGGCGCCACCAGGGCGAYCGGTGCCACGGACAGCGCGTAGACCTCCAGCAGGAACGACCCTGCCTCGACGGCAAGGCCGACCAGCCACAGCGGACGGGTCGCGAGACGCGCAAGAAGCCCCAGGCCAAGCCCGGTTCCGGCCTCCTCCCTGCGCGCGGCCATCGCCTGGATCAGCGGAGCGACCCCATACAGGGCCGCGGAGACGACGGTTGTGGGCAGCCCGACAACGAGCGCCGTGTTCATGCTCGGCTCACCCCCGCAGCGTCCCATCCGCCTATGACGGCATCCGAGCCGGGGTAGGTCACCCCGACCCGGGTAACTCGCTGCCTCACCAGTTGGCGCCCAAGCCCACCTGTGCAAGAGCCGCACCGAATGCCTGCTCCCACGCCTGGGGGGTGCCGACAACGCGCTCCGAGGGCGGCTTGACCCGATCCAGGCAGGCCAACGCCGACCGGGTCAGGGACAGCGAATCCGTACTCGTCACCTCGGCGTGACCGCGGTCGAGCTCCTTCTGGAGGTTGTCCCGCCCATGCCCGGGCACGACGTCCATCAGCAGCAGATCGCGCCCGATCACACGGGCCTCACTGCAAGTGTCTCCCGAAGAGGTGACCACAAGATTACTGGCAGCCATCAGCTCAGGAATCCGGTTGGTAAATCCAAACGGGATCACCCGGTGGTCTCGTTCCGCGAGCGCGGCGAGCTGGCCGGCGAGCTTCTCGTTACGCCCGGCGACAGCGAGGACCCACACACCGGCGGCGGCAAGCGCCTCGGCCGCCTCCACCAGCGGGCCCAGGCCCCAGGAACCGGACATGAGCAGCACGCACCGGCTCTCCAGCGGAATACCGAGACTGCCCCGGGCCTCCTCCTGGGTCGGCGGGTCGTAGAAGGGCGTCCGCACCGGTGTCGGCACCACGGCGACCCGTGCCTGCGGCGAGAACCTGCGCACGTAGCGGGCAGCGGTCTGGGATGTCACGAGGAACAGGTCGGTGTTCTCCTGAACCCAGATCCGGTGCACACAGCAGTCGGAGGAGAACACGGCGGTAACCAGGCCCGGGAACTCCGGCTTGAGCCGGCTGACCGCCGCCGCCGCGGAGGCGAAAATCGAGATGACCATGTCCACCGGCTGGGCCTGCAGGTCCTCACGCAGGCGCGGCACCAGAAACCTGCTGGACGTCTGCTCGATCGCGCGGGCGACGCGGCCCCCGGTGCGGAGCTGGGAGAAATGTAGCGCGTCGTAGACACCGGGAATGGCGATCAGGCCACGGAAGACGTTCTGCCCCAGCGCACCGTTACGACCATCCGTCATCCGCAGGCTGTCCGCCGTGCGGGTGGTGAACCCGCGGCGTTCCAGCGAGGTCGTGCAGGCCTCCGCCATCACGTCGTGGCCCATTCCAAGTGAGCCGGAGAGCAACAGCACGTTGCCTCTCCGCGACTCGGCCCCGCTTTCCGCAAGGGTCTCGCTCACAGTTCCACTGATCTCGTCCATCTTCGTCACGCTCACTCCGATGAGGCCGCGGAGACGCCGAGATCCCCGACGGATGGCGCAGCCGCCGCAGGTGGCTGCCGGTTTGCCTGATACCACTCGATGTACTGCCGAACCCCGTCCCGGAACGGCGTTGTCGGCCGCCAGCCGAGAAGGTCCGCCGCACGTTGCGCGGAGATCTCCCGGCCACGGAAGTCCCCCGGCCGGGCGGGAATGCGCTCGATCGCCACCGACGGGAAGTACGCCTGGACAGCCTGCGCCATCTCCAGCACACTCACCCGCTCGTTGCCCTCGAGCGCGATGGTCGTGTTCTCCGCGGCATCCGCGAGCGCGAGCACGTGCGCATCCGCGAGATCACGAACGTAGACGTACTTCCGGAACTGCCTGCCGTCACCCGCGACGGTCAGCGGGCGGCCGGCCATCGCGTTGTTGACGAATCTGGCAAGCACCAGCTCGTCGCGCATACCGGGGCCGTAGGGGATGCCGTACCGCAGGATCGTGAACGTGAGCCCGTAGGTCTGCAGATAGCTCTGCAGCAGCAGTTCGGCCGCCAGCTTGGTCGAGGTGTAGACATGCCCGGCGCGGGCGAGCACGATCTGGGCGTCCTCGGTGAGCGGGTCGGGTTCCGGGCCGTCGGCATGCGGCGAGGGCGGCGGGATCCGGCCGCCTGACGGGTCCGAGAGGTCGGTCAGGTCGGCGGGGTCGGCCGCGGCTCCGTAGACCCAGACAGTGCTGGCGAAGATGACGCGCCTGACACCGGCGTGCCGGGCCGCCTCGCAGACCTTGCCGGTGCCCTCGACATTGAGGCGGACCGTGCGCACCGGGTCCGCGAAGGCGAAGTCGACGTTGGACATGCCGGCGATGTGAAAGACGACCTCGACACCGGCGAACGCGTCGGTCAGCGCCTCGAGGTCCAGCACGTCGATCTCGCGGTAGACCGCGCGCGGATCCGGCCGGGAGCAGGTGGCCAGGTCAAGGGACAGGACCTCGTGGCCGGCGTCGAGCAGACGATCGACGACGTGACCGCCGATGAAGCCGGAGCCTCCGGTGACGGCGATCCTCATCGCGCCGCCCCGTCCAGTTCCAGAGCGCGCACAACCGCACGGAAAGACGCGATGACGTGCTCGACCTCCGCCTCGGTCATGTCGGAATGCAACGGGAGGCACACGTGCCGGGCACAGATGTCCTCCGCCACCGGCAGACCGGACCGCGCGAACTTTTCGAAGACCGGTTGCCGATGTAGCGGAACCTCGTACACCTCGCCTGCAAGCGAAACTCCGTGACCATCTCGCAGCTCCAACTTCACCCGGGCACGATCAGCGCCCGGCGGAAGAAGGACCGGATACTTGTAGTAGTTAGTCACTCCGCCCTCGACCGCACGCGGCCGGTCCACCCCCATCTCGTCGATCGCCAGGTCGTAGCAGGCAGCGACGCCACGCCGGTGGTCCAGGAACCGGTCGAGGTGACGCAGATGCACCCGACCGGTCGCCGCGTGTACCTCACTCATCCGCCAGGCGTATCCCTGCCTGATATGGATGTTGCCGAGAAATCCAGCCTTGCCCTGGTCCCGATAGACGAGAGCCTCGTCACGCAGGCGCTCGTCCGCGGTGACGACCATTCCACCCTCACCGCTTGTAATCAGCTTGGTCGGATAGAAGGAGAACGATCCGGCGACTCCGAAGGAACCGGCGCACCGGCCGGCGAGGCTTGATCCGTGCGCGTGCGCCGCATCCTCGACGAGCACGATCCCACGCTCATCGAGAACAGCTCGCAGTTCGTCAATGTCCGGCGGAATCAGCCCACCGATGTGCACGACGACCACCGCCTTCGTTCGCGGGGTCACCGCGGCCAGGACGGTCTGGGGGCTCAACGCGAACGTGTCCGCACTCACATCGGCGAAGATGGGGGTTCCGCCCGCCCGCAGGACGGCGAAAGCAGTGGCCGCAAAGGTGTTCGTCGGCACGACGACGTCGAATCCGTCCACGTCGACACTTCTGAGGATGATCTCAAGCGCGGCCGTTCCACTGTTCACTGCAACGGCGTACGGAGCACCGTGTGCCGCGGCGAAGGCCGCCTCGAATTGTTGGGTCTGCCTGCCAAGAGTCATTGCGCCGGTCGTGAGTACCTCGGCCGCGACTGACGCGACCTCCGCACGGTCTTCCTGCGAGAACACGATGCGCGCCGCGGGGACCTGCACCAGTTCACCCCCTAGGTCAACAAGGCCAGCTGCCTGTAACCGACCGCATACGCAATGCGATCGGCTCTGCACGCTACCGGCTCGCCCCCAGGCCGGCTCGCAACGTCGCGAAACCAGACCATCCGACTGATCAAAACCAAAGGTCCGACCCGCCCGGATCGCGTGTATTTGCCCCCACCTTGCTGTTGGAAGGCTACAGACCCCGTGAGCGGCACCCGCCACGACTTTCATAGCCCGGCCGAGTGACCCTCGACCACGCCTCGCAGGTGAGCTCCACCCCCGACGCAATTCCAACCCAAAGCGACGACACATATTGCCTATGCGACGAACGAAGGCCAACGCCAGCCGAGTGCTGCCCAACCGGGGTCGACCGCATTCGTATCGTCATCATCATGATGATGGTAGGTCACCGAATGGGTTCGCCCGATCGGTGTCGTACACACGACGATCGTCACCGTTCCGACCTCCCCGCAGCGGCGATACCGAGCTGATACCGACTCGATCCTGCAAGCGGAACGGGCGACCGAACCAGTGCACATGTCGTACTGGCCGCAGCGATCGGCATGCCCGCTATCGCCGTCCGCAGCTATCACAGCCGACAGCGGTCATCCGTGTCAGGAAAAGAGCACCCTCACGTGAAGGCTGGGATCAGTGCGGCAGCTCACCATGGGCGAACCGGATGAACTCGACCAGGAGAATCGACCCGCGCGCCAGATGGCCACTCGGCGGTTCTCGCACCACCAGCCCACCGGATGTGCYATTCATCGGCACGTTTCAGCGATGTTGTGGGCTTGTTTCGGTTCCAAGGCGGGCGCAGGTCACGCGTCGGAGCCGGAAAAAGAAGAAGCCCCGGCGGGCCGAGCAACTCCTGACGTACGGGGGGAACGTAGGGTTTGCGCGGGTCTCGCCGGGACGTATATCCACCTTACGACCCCCAGATGTCAGACGCGACAGGACCAAAGTCCCCACCCTGTGGGACCAACGACATGGAGGGGTGATCCTGTGCAACTGGACACCGTGTCAGGGCCTCGTCGAGCCGTCGAGCCATCGAGTCGTCCAGCCGGAGCCTTCGGCCTGGCCCCCAGGGGCCTGGGCCTTGGTCAGGCCTCCTCGAAAACGATCTCGCCGCGATCCGCGTCGAAGAAGAGCCAGTTGCTGGGGCGGCCGATCGCCGGGCCCACGTTGACGACCGTTGTCACCAGCCCACGCCCGCCGACCGCCCGCGTGGGAACCGGTACCGGTACACCGGAGACCACCGGGACGGACCTGACCGACCCGACCCGCTCATCCGGCTCGGGCTCGTCCTCCCCCCGAGCCCCGGGCGCGGGCGCGTGGGTGCCGCCGTCACCCGGCTCGACGCCCCAGCGGATCTCGAACACCGCTCGCCGGTGCGTGTGCCCGACCAGGATGAGCGGAACCGCCGGCACGTCCTCGACGCGGGGCAGGTAGGAATCCGAGACCTCGTCGTGACTCCAGCCGATCTGGTGCCCGTGCATCCCCAGCGCGCAGTCGATGTGGGTCATCGACTGCCCGGAGAGCAGCGGCGCGAGCAGGTCCGGCGTCTGCTCGGGGGTGAGCAGGTCCCGGATCCGCTCCTCCTGGTTCCCCAGGATGCGCCGCACGGCGACAAGGTCGGACCACAGCTCGGGGTCGGGATCGACGACCTCGTCGAGTGGCCAGAACCGGGCCGGGTCGTGCCTGCGCCAGGGCACCTTCGCCTCCAGGTAGTCCCCAAGGCACACCACCTCGTCGACCCCGACCTTGTCGGCGGCCGCGAGGACCCGGCGCAGTGCCTTGCGCTTCCCATGCAGGTCTGCCATCACCGCGTACCGCATGTTTCCAGCTTGCTCCAACGATGAGGGGGCGGACGGGACGATCAACGGAAAGATCACATCGAGCGGACGGGAACTGCGCCCCGACTACCCAGAGGGGTCATCCGAAGACCAGTTTCCGGCAACGCGAGGACCAAAGGAGCCAGTGATGCGACCGGATTGTCACGTTGGCCACACACGGGAAACACCAGGGTGCTTCACTGCCACCGTGCCGCGACCGGACGTACACGATGGGCATCGACATCTCGGTGTGCTGCCGGCCCATCCCTATTACGRCGGGCCAGCGGTCCTGCCCACGGTCGGTGCCCGCGCCACCATCGCCGAGCTGCGCGCCGACCTGGACTCCGAGGGYACGTCCGCGGCGCTGGTGATCCCGAACTACGGCGTGCCCGACCCGTCGGTCCCGTTCGGGCTGAACGAGCTGTGCGTGGAGGCGGCCCAGGCGGACGAGCGGATCCTCGCCGGTCTGTGGGTGTCGCCGCTGGTACGGGACACGGCGGCCACCGAGCGGGCGCTCGCGCTCGCCGGCGAGCCCGGCGTCGCCGCGCTCAAGCTCAGCTTCCTGCTCGGCGGCGACGCGGACGACCCGGCGTGCCAGGGGCGGCTCGATCGGATCTTCGCGGTCGCGGCCGCCCACGACCTCGTCGTTCATGTCCACACCTCGCCCGGCGGCCCGGCCGACGTCGACCGGATGGGTCGGCTGGTCGACGAGTACGCCGATCGGGTCGCCGTGCATCTGGTGCACCTGGGCGGAGGCGTGAGCGGGCACATCAAGCTGATCGGTGGGCGGTTCTTCGACTGGGTCGCGGCCGGCCGGCGGGTCTACACCGACGCGAGCTGGGCGGTCGGCTTCGCGCCCCGCTGGTACGCGGCGGAGGTCGCCCGCCGCGGCTTCGGCCACGACCGGCTGCTCTTCGCCAGTGACGAGCCGTGGAGCGACCACCCCGGTGAGCTCGCGCGGCTCACCGCCGCGATCGACGACCCGGAGCTCGCGCGCAGGGTCCTGTCGGAGAACTTCCAGGACCTCTACTTCCGAAAGCGGACAGGACGACCACACCCGACGACTACTTGAAGTAGCCCATCCAGGCGAAGATGCAGTAGTCGATCACTCCAGGCCAGACCAGGACCAGATCAGGACAGGAGCACTAATGGAGCTGACGGAGCTGGAGCGCCAGAGCCTCACCGAGGTGCCACACCCGTCGCTCCCCCCGGGGAGCAACCTGTACGGCTCGACGAAGCTGTTCCCCGATTTCCAGGCCGAGAACGGCGAGTCCTACCTCACGCTCATCCACGGCATCGCGCACGAGTCCTCGGTGACCTACGTGGCCATCCTGCAGGCGACCCGGGCCCTGCGCAAAGGCTTCGAAACAGTCATCTATTTCTATGGTCCCGGCGCCATGAACTGCATGGCCACCCGGGGCTTCCCGCACACCGGCGACTCGGCGTTCGCCGGCGAGCACAACATCAACGCTCAGATCGAGACCTTCATCAAGGAGGGCGGGAAGGTCTACGTCTGCCGGTTCGGCCTGTCCCTGCACGGCCTGCGCGAGGAGGACCTGATCGAGGGGGTCATCCCCGCCCACCCCCTCGACATCCAGGACTGCGTGATCTATTACACGCGCAAGGGCGCGATCGTGAACTCGACGTACATGCTCTGACGCCGCATCAGGCCGCGCCGCCCGCGCCGGACCATGCGCCTGGCGCGGGCGCGATCTCACCGCTCCACCCCGATCTCCCGCCCAGGCCCGCCGTTGGATGCCCACGCGCGCCGACGGGCCGGGCGCGGACCCCCGACGGGAGACACAGATGAACCATGGCCTGGCGACCGATCGCCGGCCGGACGAGGCGGCGGACACCCGGCCTCCCGGGGGTTTCGACCTCGCCGTGCGCAGCGCTGTCGCCGTCCACGGAGTGCGTGTCAGCGCTCCGGTCCAGCGCCGCAGCGGTGCCGGGCCGAGCGACGACGGCCACGTCGTCGTCGCGGGCCGAGGCCTGGCCCTGCCCATCGTCCCGACCAGCCCCTACTCCATCGACGCCGGCCGGCTCCTGTTCGCCGGGACGGATCTCGGCGTCGAGGCCACACCGGTACGCCGGCCGCGTTTCTACGACCTGACGACCGCGGACGGGGTGCCGTATTCGCGGCTCGCCCGCCTGCACAGCGCGGACGTCCTGGCCACCACCGTGCTGCAGACCTGCGTCCGGTACCGCGAGCCCGACCGCTGCCGCTTCTGCGCCATCGAGGAGTCACTGCGCGCCGACGCGACGACGAGGCTCAAGACCCCGGAGCAGCTCGCCGAGGTGGCGCGGGCCGCGGTCACGCTCGACGGTGTCCGTCAGATGGTCATGACCACGGGCAGCACCGCCGGCCCCGACCGGGGCGCCAAGCTGATCGCCGACTGTGTGCGCGCGGTGGTGGCCGCCGTTCCCGGCCTGCCCGTCCAGGTGCAGTGCGAGCCACCGGAGGACCTGGCCATCCTCGGTGAGCTGCGCGCCGCCGGGGCGAGCACGATCGGCATCCACATCGAGTCGCTGGACGACGAGGTCCGGCGCCGCTGGACGCCCGGCAAGGCGACCGTCAGCCTCGCGGAGTACGAGCGGGCCTGGGCGGAGGCGGTTCGGGTCTTCGGCTGGAACCGGGTGTCGACCTATCTGCTGGTCGGGCTCGGGGAGGACCCCCAGGAGCTGGTCGAGGGCGCACGCCGGCTCATCTCGCTGGGCGTGTACCCCTTCGTCGTCCCGTTCCGTCCGCTGGCTGGAACGCTCGCGGCGCGCGACGGCGCCCAGGCGCCCGACCCCGAGCTCGTCTCGGACGTGACGGCCCGCGTCGCGGCAGCGCTGGCGGCGGCCGGGATGCGTGGTGCCGATCAGGGCGCCGGCTGCGCGGCCTGCGGGGCGTGCTCGGCGCTGCCCCAGGCCGGGGGATGATCATGTACGGTCTGTTGCCGGGAGATCGCGCTCCATCCCGGAACCGGGCGGAGACGGTGGACACGCTGGCCGTCTGGGGCGACCGGCGCACGCTGGACGCGCAGCCGCCCTACCGCGTCGAACAGGCCGACGACCTGGCGACCTTCACCGCCTATGCGCGGCTGCGGCGCGAGGTCTTCGTCGACGAGCAGGGACTCTTCCCCGCCGGCGTCGCCGGCGACCTCGACGAGGTCGACACCGATCCGCGCAGCATCGTCCTGGTGGCCCGGGTGGTCGGCGGCCCGGATGACGGGGTCGTCATCGGCGGTGTACGGCTCGCACCCATCTGGCGCGGTGAGGACATCGGCGCCTGGCAGGGCGGCCGGCTCGTCGTCGCGACCGCGGCGCGCGCCCGGTACGCGGGGGTCGGTGCCGCACTGGTGCGGGCGGCCTGCGCACGGGCCGAGAACGAGGGGGTGCTGCGTTTCGACGCCGCGGTGCAGCCCGAGCGGGTCCGCTTCTTCGGCCGGCTCGGCTGGATGATCGCCGGGACGACGACGGTCGCAGGCCGCCCCCATGTGCTGATGCGCTGGCCGATCAACCGGCTGGCCGCGGTCGCCGCCTCGATCAAGGCGCCGTTGGCGAACCTGCTGGCCGGCCTGCGTCCGGGCGGCCCCGGCTTCGTCGGCGACGACGGCGCGCCGGTGCCCGGCACCGACGTCGTCGCCGCCTGCGACGCGATCATCCCGTCCATGGTCGAGCGTGACCCGTACTGGGCTGGCTGGTGCGGGGTGCTGGTCAACCTGAACGATCTGGCGGCGATGGGCGCGCGGCCGGTCGGCCTGCTCGACGCGGTCGCCGGGCCGACCGTGTCCCGGGTGGCGCGGGTGATCGGCGGGCTGCGGGCCGCCGCGGAGCGGTACGGCGTCCCCATACTGGGCGGGCACACCCAGCTCGGAGTGGCCTCGGCACTGTCCGTCACGGCACTGGGCCGCTCCGACCAGCCGATCCCCGCCGGCGGGGGCCTGCCCGGGCACGCGGTCACCCTCACCGCCGACCTGGGCGGGGACTGGCGGGCCGGGTACTCCGGCCGGCAGTGGGATTCGACGTCCGCGCGGCGCACCGCCGAGCTGCGCGCGATGCTGGACCTGCCCCGCCGGCACCGGCCGTGCGCCGCCAAGGATGTCAGCATGGTCGGCATCGTCGGCACGCTCGGCATGCTCGCCGAGGCGAGCGGCTGCGCCGCCGAGCTGGACGTCGCCGCGGTTCCCCGGCCGGCGCAGGCGACTGTCGGTGACTGGCTCACCTGCTTCCCCGGTTACGCCATGCTTACGGCGGACGTCGACGACCGCCCGGTGCCGGCGCCCCGCCCGGCGACCTCGGGACGTTGCGGCCGCCTGCTCAACGGCTCCGGGGTGACGCTGCGCTGGCCGGACGGAGTCCTCACCCCGGCGCTGTCAGGCCATGTGACGGGCCTGGGCCACGCGTGAGCACGACGTGGCGCCCGGTGGTGGGCAGCGGGCGGGCGCGGCCTGCCCGCGGCCCGGTGACCATCGCCGCGGTCGCCGCGCCGTTCGGCCGTGACCTGGACGAATGCTTCGCGAGAATCGGTGCGCACATCGACGCGGCCCGGCAGCGCGGCGTGGATCTCCTCGTCCTGCCCGAGGCCGCGCTCGGCGGTTACCTGCACACGTTGCCGCCCAGCGGCGCCGATCTGGCGCCGGACGGCGGGCCGCCCGCACTCGATCCGGACGGACCGGAAATCGCCAGGCTCGTCACGCTCGCCCAAGATATGGTGGTCTGCGCCGGCTACACGGAGCGTGACGGTCCTTACCGGTACAACAGTGCGGTGTGTGTCCACGGTGACGGCGTGCTGGGCCGCCACCGCAAGGTGCACCAGCCACTCGGCGAGGGCCTCGTGTTCGAAGCCGGCCGCTCCTTCACCGCCTTCGACAGCCCGCTCGGCCGGATGGGAATGATGATCTGCTACGACAAGGCGTTCCCGGAAGCCGGGCGAAGCCTCGCCCTCGCCGACGCGGCGATCATCGCCTGCCTGTCAGCGTGGCCGATCTCCAGCACCCAGCCGGCCCAGGAGGTCGGTGACGACCGCTCCCTGCACCGGTTCAATCTCTACGACCAGGTTCGCGCGTTGGAGAACCAGGTTGTCTGGGTGGCGTCGAACCAGACCGGCGCTTTCGGGTCGCTGCGGTTCGTGGGCAACGCGAAGGTCGTCCACCCGGACGGCTCGGTGCTGGCCACCACCGGTACGGCCGAAGGCCAGGCCGTCACGACCGTCGACGTCACCGAGGCGCTACGGCGGGCACGCGGCGGGATGAACCTGCTGGCCGACCGGCGTGCCGCGACCTACCAGCCGCCGTGCCTGCTGGCCGGTGACCCGTACGACCCCCGGCGCTCCGGCGCGGTGGCCCGCTGATGCCGGACGCACTGATGCCGAGCGCCATCGTGATCGGCGCCGGGGCCTCCGGGCTCGCCGTAGCCCTGCTGCTGGCCCGCGGCGGCTGGCGCGTCGACGTCCTCGATCGCGACCCCGACGACCGGCCTTCCGACCTCGCGGACGTGGCGGACTGGCACCGTCCGGGCGCGACGCAGACCTGGCACTCGCACGCGTTCCTGGCCCGGGGCCGGGCCCTGCTCCGCGAGCACGCCCCGGAGATCCTCGACGGCCTGCGGGCCGTGGGTGTCCGGGAGACGCGGCTGAGCGAGCATGCCCCGCCGACGCTGACCGACGTCCCACCGGAGGACGACGAGCTCGTCGTGCTCGGGTGCCGCCGCGCCACCCTGGACTGGGTGATGCGGGATGTGGTCGGCCGGGAGCCCGGTGTCACCATCCGGTCCGGTGCTCGGGTCGCCGGGCTGCTGACCGAAGCGCGCGGGTCGGGGTCCGCGTCGGGAGCGGGTTCCGCGTCGGGAGCGGAGGCGGTGCCAGGAGCGGAGGCGGCGTCGGGGGCGGGTGCGCCGCTGGTGGTTCGCGGTGTGCGCCTTGCCAACGGCAGCAGCCGCACCGCCGACCTGGTCGTCGATGCCGCGGGGCGGCTGTCGCCGGTCCGCCGCTGGCTCGTCGACGCGGGAGCGGAGCTGCCGCCGCCGGCCGAGGTCGACTGCGGCATCGCCTACTACTCGCGCTTCTACCGGCGGCGCGGCCCCGAGCCCGCCGTGGCGCTCAACCGCGGGCACACCGCCGGCGCGTCCTTCGACCGCTACTCCTGCCTGATGTTCCCCGCCGACCGGGATGTCTTCTCGATGACCTTCGGCGTCCTGCCGGAGGACGGCGACATCCGGGTGCTTCGTCACGGCGCGGCCTTCGACGCGGCGGCCCGGGCCATCGAGATGTTCGCGCCGTGGCTTGACGCCGAGCAGGTCGTGCCGGTCTCACCCGTCACCGCGATGTCGCACCTGAGCAACCGGCTACGGCCGCTGGTGGCGGACGGGCGTCCAGGGGTGCTCGGCCTGCTCACGGTCGGCGACGCGGCGATCATCACGAACCCCGCGCACACGCGGGGGGTGACGCTCGCGCTGCTGGGTGCCGTGCGGCTGGCCGAGACGGTCCGGGCGATCCGCGACCCGGCCGACCGGGCGCTCGCCCTCGACCAGTCGCTGCGCACGGAGTTCGCCCCCTGGTTCGAGGACTCCGTCCACCAGGACGCCGCCCGCCTGCTGCGGTGGCGGCCGGACAATCCGGGCGTGCGCAGCGGCGACCACCCGTCACCCACCAATGGTGCGCTGCCGACTGGATACACCCCGTGGCCGCCGAGACCCGAGTGGGGGGCGAACGCCCTGGCCGCGGCCGGGGCCGGCGTCACCAACGGTGAGGCGTACCTGGCCGCCCGCCGCGACCCCTGGGTGTGGGACCGCTTCACCCGCCTGCAGAACGCGCTGCTGCCGCCGTCCGCCGTGCTGACCGACAGCACGTTCGTCGCCCGGGTGCGCGACGTCCTGGCGACGGGCTGGCGCCCGGATCCCGTACCCGGYCCCAGCCACGGGGAGCTGATGGGAATCGCGACCGAGGCCCTCGCCCAGGAGGGCGCCGGCGCCCGTGCCCGTGGGAACTGAGCGCGGCGCCACCACGAGCGGCACCGGGCCGAGCGGCACCGGGCCGAGCGGGATCGGGCCGAGCGGGATCGGGCCGCTCTCGGTGGCACTGCTGACCTACTCGACCCGGCCACGTGGCGGGGTGGTGGCAACCCTCGCGCTCGCCGAGGCGCTGGCGCGGGCCGGGCACCAGGTCGACCTGTGGACGCTGGCCCGCGGTGGCGACACGGGATTCTTCCGGCCGGTCGACCCCGCCGTGCGTGTGCGTGCGGTGCCGTTCCCGGATGCCCCGGGCGACGAGTCGGTCGGGCAGCGCATCCTGCGCTCAATCGCCGTGCTCGGCGAGGCGTTCGACGCGCACCGCGGCACCGGCACCGGTTCCGGCGCCGCCTACGACGTCGTACATGCCCAGGACTGCATCTCCGCGAACGCGGTGGTCGACTGCGTCCGCACGGTGCACCATCTCGACACGTTCACCACTCCCGAGCTGGTCACCTGCCATGAACGCGCGCTGCGCCGCCCGCGGGCGCATGTGTGCGTCTCGACCGCCGTCGCCGCGGAGCTGGCCGCCGGCTGGGGCATCAACGCCACCGTCATCCCGAACGGCGTGGACGCGGCTCGGTTCACCGCCGCGGCGGCCCCGCAGGGCCCCGCCCGGGYGGCCCGGGAACGCTGGCAGTCCCGGCTCGGCCGGTACGTCCTCACCGTCGGCGGGATCGAACCGCGCAAGGGGACGTCCGACCTGATCGAGGCGTTCGCGCTGCTGCGCGGCCGCTCGACGCCGGTGTCGCTGGTCCTCGCCGGCGGGGAGACGCTGTTCGACTACCGTGGCTACCGTGATCATGTGCTGGCCCGCGCCGCCGAGCTCGGCATCGAGCCCGTCCTGCTCGGTCCGGTGCCGGATGAGGAGCTGCCCGCCCTGGTCGCCGCGGCGAGCGTGTTCGCGTTCCCGTCCGCGAAGGAGGGCTTCGGGCTCGCCGCGTTGGAGGCGCTCGCCGCCGGGGTGCCCGTCGTGACCCGCGACCTGCCGGTGCTGCGCGAGGTGCTCGGCGCGGCCGGGAGCGCCGTGTCCTTCGCGTCGTCCCCGACGGGCTTCGCGGCCGCGTTGGACCAGGTTCTCGACGCGACCGAGCCGTGGCCGGGCACGTTGCCGGATCCCGCCCGGACCGCCGCCGGCCGGGCGGTGGCCAGCCGCTTCAGCTGGGATCTCGCCGCGTCCCGGCATGTGGCCTTCTACCGTGCCCTGCAACGATGAACGGTACGGCTGCGCCAACGCAGCGTGGCGGCAACCATGCGACCGATTCCGGAGGGTTCTGGAGCAGGTGCGATTCCGTCTCGACCGGTGAGTCGGAAATCCGACGAATCCGTCACCGAACCGGCAGACACCGGCGCGAGCTCGTCCACGGTGTTTCATCAGGGATGCGGCAGTCGCCGAGGACCACAACGACGAGCCGAACGGCAGACATGGATGTATGACGAAGCACCGGCCTGGTTCGAGGCCGCCATCGATACTCGCCCCGATCGGCTGGAAACCGAGGTCGACGGGACGGCCATCAGCTACCGGTGCTGGGGGCCGGTCGACGGGCCCGCGATCGTGCTGGTGCACGGCGGGGCGGCCCACGCCGGCTGGTGGGACCACATCGCGCCGCTGATACCGGCCGAGTACCGGGTCCTGGCGCTGGACCTGTCCGGTCACGGCGACAGCGGCCGGCGCGAAGAGTACTCGCTGAGCACCTGGGCGTCCGAGGTCATCGCGGTGATCGACCACGCGGGGATCACCTCGCCGCCGATCGTGATCGGCCACAGCATGGGTGGCTGGGTCACGATCACCACCGCGGCGGAGTACCCGGACCGGGTCGCCGGAATCGTCGTCATCGACTCGCCGGTGAAGGAGTCAACCCCCGAGGAGCGGGCGGCGCGGGAGCGGACGGCGTTCGGCCCCCTGCGGGTCTACGCGACTGCGGCCGACGCGCTGGCCCGGTTCCGCACCGTTCCCGAACAGCCGAACAGCCTTTCCTACATCATCGATCACATCGCACGGAACTCGATGGGGGCGATGCTGGGCGGCTGGGCCTGGAAGTTCGACCCCAACGTGTTCGGCAACCGGACACCGTCCCCCGAGATCCTGCGCAAGGTCCACTGCCGGGTCGTCCTGTTCCGCGCAGAGAAGGGCCTGGTGACGCCGGACATCGGCCACCTGATGTACAACCTGCTCGGCCGGGTCGCGCCAGTGATCGAGATTCCGCTCGCCGGGCACCACGTGATGCTCGACCAGCCGTTGTCACTGGTCACCGGGATTCGCACCATTCTCGCGGACTGGGAGCACTCGTCCCCGCAGGAACGCGCCGACTGACGCACTCCCCGCCCCCTCGTCACCCCGATCCGTCCCCCCCGACCACGGTTTATCCGGCGACCGGCGGGCATCCGGGTCTACACCGATCCGTATGGACACCGCCGGAGGGCGGGTCTCCGGTCCGGTTGAGAAGGGGATGGCATGACCAGCACACTCAGCCGCCAGCCGACGACACCGGCCACACCCCCCGTGGACCGCACGGGGATACCGCCGGACGCGCAGGTCACCGTGCGTGTGCCGGTCGACGGCTCGCCCCCGGCGAACGCGGCCACCGGAGCGCGCCAGGCGAGCACGGTCGCACGGGGAGCCAGCCCGCACGGGGCCGCGACAGCCACCCCGACGGCCTCCGGTGTCGGCGCCGGCACCGCCGTTCACCCCGGCTCCGGGGCCGTCGCGGTGGGCACCGAGGCCGGGAGCATGCCCGGTGCCGGGAGCACGAGCGGCGCCGGCCTTGAACGGCGACGCCCGGCGTCGACCGGGCATCTCGTCGCCGAGGTGGCGACCGACGTCTCGACGCTGTTCCGCCAGGAGGTCGCCCTCGCCAAGGCCGAGCTGCGCGAGGAGGCGACGAAGGCCGGCAAGGGCGCCGGCATGTTCGCGGCGGCCGGCGGCGCCGGCTTCTTCGCACTCGTGTTCGTCCTGCTCGCCGTCATGTTCGGGCTCGGCTCGGTCATGGCGCTGGGATGGGCGGCGCTGATCGTGGGTGTCGTGCTGGCCGCCGCGGCGGGCGCACTGGCGCTGCTGGGCCGCCGGACGGTCAAGGCGGTGCACCCTGCACCGAAGCAGACGGTGGAGACGCTGCGCGAGGACATCCACTGGGCCCAGAACCGGCGGCACTGACCACCCCGCGCCGGCACCCGGCACGGCAGGCACCCGGCAAGGCAGGCACCCAGCATCGTCGAAAGGATGGCGCACGTGACCAGCACCAAGCCCGACGAAATCCGTTCTGAGATCGAGGCGACCCGTGCGCAGCTCGGCCAGGACCTCGACGTGCTGTCCGACCGGCTCCGCCCGCACAAGGTCGCCGGACGCACCGCGCAGGGCGTGAAGACCAAGGTCGCCGGTGCTGGCACGGCGGGGCGCACGAAGGCGACCTCGCTGGCGGTGGTGGGCCGGGACCGGGCGCGGGAGAACCCGCGAATCGCCGGCTCCGCGGCTGGCGGCGCGGCCGCGCTCGGCGTCCTGACCGCTGTCGTCGCACGCCGCCGCCACCGGCGCGGTCACACCGCCTAGCCCGGGCCCGAGGCATACCCAGCCGGGCATACCCAGCCGGATGTCAGTGCTCGGCGGCGTCCGCCGGTGGTCTCGGCGAGGCCGTCGGGCCCGGTTGTGCCGCCGCCGGTGGCACCTGAGCCGACGGTGGTGTGGCCGCGGGCACCTGAGCCGTCGGAAGGCCTGGTGTGCGCGGGACCGCGACGATGCCGTGCCGGGCACGCAGCTCCAGCAGCTGCGACTGCCGATCCGCGCTGATCTCCTCCTCGGCCAGACGTGCGTCGGCGGTGTCGGCCGTCCAGCGGACAGCGCCTTCGACGCCGTCCCGCCGCATCTGGTAGTCCTCCCATCGGGCCGCGAGCCGGGCCGCCACCGCGGGCGCGAGATCCCGCCGCTCGCGCGCGTTGTGACCCACCTGCAGTGCCTCGACCTCGGCGGATGTCTCGTCCCGCCACCGGGCGAGGCGTTCCCGGCGCCGGTACGGGCTCGCGTCCAGCCCGCGCTTGGACAGCAGTGGCGCGAGGTCCACCCCGAGCAGCAGCAGGGTCAGCAGCAGCCGCCATGCGAGCACCGACCGGTCCCGCGTGGTCAGTCTCCAGAACGCCTTCTCCCGCATGAGCAGGTCGTTCGCCGCCACGCTGGTGCTGGCGGCGGTCCTGGCGAAGGCGGTCCGGTTCTTCTCCTGGGTGGCGCGGAACTCGTCCAGACCACGCTGGGCGGTGTCCCGCAGCCGGGTGGCGTCACCTACGGCGGCGGTGGCGGCGGCCAGCTCGGCGAGCTTGATCTGGTAGATCGGCCCGGCCCCGACGAGGCAGGACGGGCCGCCGGTGAGCTGGCAGTTCACCTCCGCGGTCTTGGCCTCGACAAGTGAGTTGGCGGCATCCAGCCCCCTTTTCTTCGCGGCCAGATCAGCGGTGCGGGCGGCCAGCTCACCCTCCTGGTTCGCATCCCAGGAGGCCATGATCCGACCGTTCTCCTCCTGCTGGATCTCGGTGACGGTGGTGGCGATCGAGGTTTCGAAGATGCGGAGCAGTATGGCCTCGCCGACGATAATTGCCCCGCACACCGCGATGAAGACCCGGACCATCACGGAGAAGCCCGGTCCGGTCGTTTTGACGCCACCCTCCGCGTCATATCGGTAGGACGACTGCGTCAGCAGGACGGAGCGGTCGATGAAGAATATGAACAGGGCGTAGAAGAGCCCGTAGGGAAGCGCGCGGGCCATTCCGGTGCCGAAACCGACGGACACCACGGTCGCGCCGGCATACGTGGCGAGTGCCGAGGTCAGCAGCATCAGCACGCCCGCGGTGACGAACCGGGCCCGGTCGGTCGGCGGCAGGAATTTCGGCTGTGCTCCGGCGAGGAAGACCAGGGTGTCACCGACCGCGCGCAGCGGTCCGCGCGACGGAGCCGCTACTTCCCCAGGATTACTGGACGTCTGCGGAGAATGTTGCACAGGACCCCCGTCCAACCGGCACGACACAGGTTTCGCGCTGCCTTCTCCACAAACGGACCGCGCGCGACGGGCCCCGCCGCCGGGCAGCGCGGTCACATTATCGACCGGGCGGCGTTCCCACAATTCGCCGGTGGCGGCCCGCGACGATGGGCTCGTGCACCGCATTTGCGGCCCCTGGGATAGTCTCGGCATTGCGCGGACGACGGCCATCAGGGCCCAGCCGAACGGACGGAGTGGCGAATGGCACGTATCAGTGTCGAGGTGGAGCGGATCGTCGGCGGGTCACCGGAGCGGGTGCTGGCCCTGCTGTCCGACTACGCGGGCACCCGGCCGCAGCTGTGGCCCGAGATGATCACCGACTATCGGGTGGTCGAGGGCGGCGAGGGCGCCGGTACCCGCATCACCTACCGGCTGCACGCGACCCGCAAGCGGGTGCGCGAGGTGGACGCGCTCGTCAGCACCCCGTCGGCCGGCAAGCTGCTGGAGGCCGACCAGCGTTCGTCACTGCGCACCGAGTGGTCGGTCCGGGCCGCCGGGGCGGGCGGCAGCACGGTGTCGGCGCACACCACCTGGGATGGCGCGAGCGGCATCGGCGGCTTCTTCGAGAAGACCTTCGCCCCGATCGGCATCCGCAAGCTGAGCAACGCCGTCCTGGACGGGCTTGAGGCCAGGCTGCACTGACCCGGCCAGCCGCCACGGGCCGGCGGCAACCCGCCGGCG
Source organism: Frankia sp. CcI49 (assembly GCF_001983215.1). Lineage (NCBI taxonomy): Bacteria > Bacillati > Actinomycetota > Actinomycetes > Frankiales > Frankiaceae > Frankia > Frankia sp. CcI49. The sequence goes on along the minus strand of NZ_MOWP01000011.1, from coordinate 63,678 downwards.
GCCGGCGGACCGCGGTCACGGTCCGTATCCACGCCCGGCGTGGCCGCGTGGAAGGCCTTCGGATCACAGCGGGGCACTTCCAGGGCGGGCACAGTGTGGGCCCGGTGCGGGCACAGGCCTGCGCCGCGGCTCGGGGCTGCCCGAGGCTGCCCGGAGGTGGCCTACCCGAACTGGGGGACGAAGCGCGCCCAGCACGCCGAATAAGCACAAAAAGTACAGACGTGACCATGTGCGCGTGCCCGCACCAACGAGTCCCGCCGGGGCACCGTGCTCCCCCCGACCGCCACGGGCGATCGGTGGAGAGGGATTATCTGGAGTACCAACCCCCGGGAGAGGTACCGGCGGGGACGATGAGGACACAGGCAAAGGCGGTTGCGGATCGTGACGACGGCGTCCCTCCCGGAGACGGTGACTGTCCAGGCGCGGATCGCCGCGGAGCTGGGCGTACGCGAGGGGCAGGTGGCCTCGGCGATCGAACTGCTCGACGGCGGGGCGACCGTGCCGTTCATCGCCCGGTACCGCAAGGAGGCGACCGGCACCCTCGACGACGCGCAGCTGCGCGCGTTGGAGGAGCGGCTGCGCTACCTGCGGGAGCTCGAGGAACGCCGGGCGGCGATCCTCGACTCCATCCGCAGTCAGGGCAAGCTTGACGACGCGCTCGAGGCGCAGATCATGGCCGCCGAGACGAAGGCCCGGCTGGAGGACATCTACCTCCCCTACAAGCCGAAGCGCCGTACGAAGGCGCAGATCGCGCGCGAGGCCGGGCTGGAGCCGCTCGCCGACGCCCTGCTCGCCGACCGCACCCTCGACCCGCGTACGGCCGCCGCGGCCTACGTCGACGCGGAGAAGGGCGTCGCCGACGAGACCGCCGCGCTGGAAGGCGCCCGCGCCATCCTGGTCGAGCGCTTCGCGGAGGACGCCGACCTGATCGGCGACCTGCGCGAGCGGATGTGGTCCCGCGGTTTCCTCGTCAGCCGGGTGCGCGAGGGCAAGGAGTCCGACGGCGCCAAGTTCGCCGACTACTTCGACTTCGCCGAACCCTTCACCAAGCTCCCGTCGCACCGCATCCTCGCGATGTTCCGCGGTGAGAAGGAGGAGGCGCTCGACCTCAGCCTGGAGCCGGACGCGCCCGTCGACCCGGCCGAACCGGCGGCGGCCGGCCCCAGCGACTACGAGCGGCGCATCGCCGACCGCTTCGACATCGCCGACGAGGGCCGCCCGGCCGACCGCTGGCTGCTCGACAGCGTCCGCTGGGCCTGGCGGACGCGGATCCTCGTCCACCTCGGTGTGGACCTGCGGATGCGGCTGTGGACAGCCGCCGAGGACACCGCCGTGCGGGTCTTCGCCGCGAACCTGCGCGACCTGCTGCTCGCCGCCCCCGCCGGGGAGCGGCGCACTCTCGGCCTCGACCCCGGCTTCCGCACCGGCGTGAAGGTGGCCGTGGTCGACGCCACCGGCAAGGTCGTCGCGACCGACACGATCTACCCGCACGTGCCGGCCCGCCGCTGGGACGAGTCGATCGCCACCCTGGCGCGGCTCGCCACCGAGCACAACGTCGACCTGGTCGCCATCGGCAACGGCACCGCGTCGCGGGAGACCGACAAGCTCGCCGAGGACCTGATCCGCCGGCACCCGGACCTGAAGCTGACCAAGGTCATGGTCTCCGAGGCCGGTGCGTCGGTGTACTCGGCGTCGGCCTTCGCCTCGCAGGAGCTGCCCGCGCTGGACGTCTCCCTGCGCGGTGCGGTGTCGATCGCGCGCCGGCTGCAGGACCCGCTGGCCGAGCTCGTCAAGATCGATCCGAAGTCGATCGGGGTCGGGCAGTACCAGCACGACCTGTCCGAGACCAGGCTGTCCTCCTCGCTGGATGCGGTCGTCGAGGACTGCGTGAACGCGGTCGGGGTGGACGTCAACACCGCCTCGGCGCCGCTGCTGGCCCGCGTCTCCGGCATCGGCGGCGGACTGGCCGACAACATCGTCCGCCACCGTGACGCCAACGGCCCGTTCCGGTCCAGGACGGGCCTGCTCGACGTCCCGCGGCTCGGGCCCAAGGCGTTCGAGCAGTGCGCCGGCTTCCTGCGCATCCGCGGCGGCGACGACCCGCTCGACAGCTCCAGCGTGCACCCGGAGTCGTACCCGGTCGTGCGCCGCATCCTGTCCGCCGCCGGCGGCGAGCTGGCGGCCCTGATCGGTGACACGAAGACCCTGCGCGGGCTGCGGCCGACGGACTTCGTCGACGACGCCGTCGGTCTGCCGACCGTCACGGACATCCTGGCCGAGCTGGAGAAGCCCGGCCGTGACCCGCGGCCGGCGTTCCGCACCGCGGAGTTCACCGAAGGCGTGGAGACGCTCGCCGACCTGACGCCCGGCATGGTCCTGGAGGGCGTCGTCACGAACGTCGCGGCCTTCGGTGCCTTCATCGACATCGGCGTGCACCAGGACGGGCTCGTCCATGTCTCGGCGATGTCGAAGAACTTCGTCAGCGACCCCCGGGATGTCGCCAAGCCCGGTGACATCGTGCGGGTGAAGGTGCTCGACGTCGACATCCCGCGCAAGCGGATCTCGCTCACCCTGCGGCTGGACGACGCCGCCCCGGGCACTGCGGAGGCCGGCGGCGGTGGCCAGGGCGAGCGGCGCACGGGTCGCGGTGGCGGCCGAGGCGGGGCCGGCCGCGGTGGCGCCGGGCGGGACGGCGGCCAGGCGGCCGGAGGGTCCTCGGGTGAGTCGGCCGGCGGGCGCGGTGGCGGTGGTGGCGGCGGCCAGCGTCGCGGCGGCGGGGCCGGTGGCGGTGGCGGTGGCCAGCGCGACGGTAGCGGCCAGCGCGGTGGCGGCGGCGGCCAGCGTGGCGGCAGTGGTGGCGGCGGCGGTGGCCAGCGCGGTGGCGGGCGAACCGACGGCGCGATTGCCGACGCGCTGCGCCGCGCGGGGCTGGTGACCGGCAACGAGGTCACGCTCGGAGACACCGGTAACGACAGCAGGGACAGCCGCCGCCGCGGCCGCCGGTAGCCCGGTAGCCCGGTTTGGCGAGTCGCAAGAGTGGACGATTGTGGTCGTCGCGACGACCACAATCCTTCCTTCTTGCGGGTCGCCAGGCGGCCCTGCACCCCCTTTGTCGCCCTTGCACTAATTGTCGGCGGGGATCCCAGGATCGTCTCAGCACAGCCCGGCGGGAGCCGCCTCGATGAAGCGGTCCGAGACCACGAAGGTCGCGAAGTCCGCGTACTGGTTGATCGGGCTGGCCCAGCTCAGGTCGTCGCCGCCGAAGAAGGTGGAGAAGAAGACCCCCTCGATCCGCAGCGCCGGAGTGGTACGGAAGAGCATTCCGTCCTGGCGGAAGACCTCGCGGCCGTCCACCCAGACGACCACCGAACCGTCGGCCAGGCCCGGGGTGTTGAGCCGAACCCGCTGCTGCACCACCGCCCAGCGCCCCGGGACGAATTCCCAGGTGCCCAGGCCGAGAGTCGTCCCGTAATCCGTCGATGTCGGCAGGTAGGCATACACCTGCCCTTTTCCACCGGCGCGCCACATGTATCTCGTGGAGAATCCGTTGGTTCCGTCCGGAGTGTGCCCACCAGCCACGTGGTCACCACCGAAAAGACCTGGCAGCTTGCCGCCCCGGGCAAACTGGAAACCTTCCTGAAAGCGGACCCGGTAGCTGAGGTGGACGTCGTCGCGGGGGCCGTCCCGAAAAAGGAGATAGGCCTGCGCGCCGCCGGAGGGCGCACCGTCGCGCTCGACCGACAGCTGGCTGGCCGACCCGGCCGGGTAGCCGACCCGGATGTATCTCCACCCGCAGCCCGCGCCGGCCGGCCGCACGGCCACCCGCTCCAGGCCGTACGAGCCGTGCCGGCGGATGACCAGCCCGGGCCCGAAGAAGCTCTGCAGACGCGGGGCGACGGGCGTGGTCGCCGGAGCCAGCAGCGGCACCTCGGGAGCACGTTCGGGATCACCGTGCCGCGGACCGGACGCACAGCCCGCCAGGGCACCGGCACCGGCACCGGCACCGAGCAGCGCCGCCAGCAGCACGCTCCGTCGCGACCCTGCACTCACCGCGTTCTCCCCCGACCCGCGTTTTGTCTCTTCTGCCGCTGGGCGTCACCCGTTCCCCGCGGGCGCAGGACCACATGTTGCGCCTGACGGCGGCCCGGGGCGGTGCAGGCCGCGCCCGGCTGAGCCTTTTCCATCGTCGACTCGGATCCGCAGCATCGCTGGCCGTGCACCGTGAGACGGAAAAGGCTCAGTATCGCCGGTGAAACACCCGCGGATCGGTCAGGTCAGCCGGCCAGCCGAACAAGGGCCGGACCGAGATAGGATGCCAACGCGGTCGAATACGTCCCGGTTATGTGGCTCTTGTCGTAGTACACGATGGTGTCACCGATGATCGGCGGGCACTCGTCCTTCGTGCACAGCCACGGAACCGGGTCGACGAGCATCGCTCCGCCGGCCGCCGCACCCCTGATCTCGATGGCGCGCTGCGGTTCGGTCAGTTTCGCGCCGGCGACCCGAACAATGCACCTGCGAACGTTCGTCGGGTTCCGGGCCAGGCAGTCCGGCACGTCGAAGCCCGGGTAGGGGGTGTCCTCGATGAGGACGACCTTGGCCCCGGTCGAGCGCAGGTCGCGCACGACCTTCGTCATGCCCCCGGGCCCGACCCGAATCGCCTCCGTCCGCGCCTCCGAGCCGATGACCACCAGGTCGGGCGACAGTGCCCTGATCCGGCCCAGCACGTCGGCACGCCAGGTGTTGCACTCGGTGTAGACCCGCTTGAGGGTCTCCAGGACGAAGTTCGGGTAGTCCGCCGGCGGGCAGCCGCCCTTTGTGTACGGGACGAGCCGCCAGCCGTTCCGCCGACTCACCTCGTTCATCGCGTTGAACCACTGGTTGGCGTGGGAGTCGCCGAACAGCACCACCGTCCGCCGGCCCTGAGGGTCGCCGTAGACGCAGTCCGTCGGGGTGCCGCTGGTGATCGAGGTGTAGCACCGGTTCGACTTGTAGTCGTTCGGGGCCTGCTCCAGCGACGGCCGCAGGCCCCCCGGCAGGTCGCCGAGGTCCAGCGACCGCTCGATCAGCCCGGTGAGCGCCGCGGACCGCACCGTGACGGCACCCGTGCCGGCCGGGTCGGCACCTGAGGCGGCCGGTCCGTCCGGGCTGAGCGGGCCGGGGCCGACCGTCGCCCCGACGGCCGCGGCCAGGCTGGTGGTCGCCGTCGGGCCGCCCGTGGGCAGCGCGGCGGCCTGGGCGACGAGGAGCGCGACCAGCACCGCGGCACCGGACGAGACCAGGCCGAGCCCCAGCCCCAGCGCCGGCCGCCGGGCCAGCACCGGCCTGCGCCGGATCGGATTCTCGACCAGGTGGTACGTGAGGACCGCGAGCACCAGCGACAGTGCGATGGCGGCGAGCTTCTCACCCGTGCGCAGCGGCTCCCCGGAGGCCAGCGGCCAGAGAACCAGCACCGGCCAGTGCCACAGGTACCAGGAGTAGCTGACCCGTCCCACCAGCTGGCACGGCCGCCGGCGCAGCAGCAGCTCGGCGCCGCGGCGCGGCGCGGCGCACCCGCCGGCGATGACCAGTGCCGACCCCGCGACCGGCAGCACTGCCACCAGCCCGGGGTACAGCGTGTCCTCGCCGAACACGCAGGCGGCCACCAGGATGCCGGCGAGCCCCAGCCAGGTCAGCTGTGCGGACAGGGCTGGCCGCAGCCGGCCCAGCCGCGGTGCTCCCAACGCGACCAGCGCGCCCAGTGCCAGCTCCCAGGCCCGGGTGTGGCTGCCGAAGTAGGCCCAGGGCGCCGACCGCGGGGTGAGGACCGCGCTGAGGGTCAGCGACGCCACCACCACCACGAGCAGCAGCACCGCGACCGGGCCGGTGCGCCGCCGTCGGGCCGGGCCGACCAGCGCGGCCGTCACGACGAGCAGCAACGGCCACACCGCATAGAACTGCTCCTCGACCGCCAGCGACCAGAAATGCTGGAACGGCGAGGGCGGGCCTTCCGCCCGGAGGTAGTCGGTGCCGGCCTGGGCCAGCCGGATATTGATCGCCGACACGGCCGACAGCGCCGCGTCGACACCGGTCGAGTGGATGCGCAGCGGCGACACCCACCGCCAGGCGCCGAGCATCGTCGCCACGATCACGACCGTGGCGGCCGGCACGATCCGGCGGGCCCGGCGGGCGTAGAACCCGGCCAGCGAGATTCGTCCGCGGGCGGATCTTTCCGTGATCAGCTGCCGGGTGATGAGAAAGCCGGAGATCACGAAGAACACGTCGACGCCGACGAAGCCACCGGGAAGGGCCAGTCCGGAGTGGCCGAGGACGACCAGGATCACCGCGACCGCACGCAGGCCCTCGATATCCGGCCGGAACTTTCTGAGCCGACCAGCCGACCCGTCCGTCGTGTCCAGCCCATCGGGCCGGGCGGGACCGGCGGGCCGGGCGGGACCGCCGGCCTGGTCGGGGCTGTCCGGCGTGTCCGCGACGGGAACGGCCGGAGCGGGCCCGGTGCCGACGGGCGCGGCCGCGGTGGGCGGCCGCGCGTCGGTCACCCGCGGGTAGAGCAGGCCCGGATAGGCGAACGTCGTGCCCGGGGATCGCTGGTCGGACGCCCGTGGGCCGGGCGCGGTCGGCGTGCCTCCACCGGCGGCCAAGTCAGGTCCCGACAGCCAGCGCCGGGCGGCCGCTCATCCGGTCCCGCCGCCGGCGCGCCAGCCCGGTCACGCCGGCCAGCAGCACCACGACCAGCGGCACCGCCGACCAGATCCCGATCAGGACCCGCGGCCGCCACTGGTCGCCGTTGTCCCGCACGGTGTTTCCGGCCAGCTCGACGCCCTGGCTGGCCAGCTGGTTGCCCTCGACCGTGTTCCCGCGGACCTGGACGTTCGCACGGTCGCCGCGAGCGTGGATGCCGACCCGGTTGCCGGTGACCATGTTGTTCGCGAGCACGTTGTCCGGCGAGGAGGCGAGCACGATGCCGTCGCCCCGGTTCCCGGTGGACGTGTTGCCGATGATCCGGTTACCGGTGCTGGAGGCGTCCATCATGATGCCGTTGAGCCGGTTGTCCCGAGTGATGTTGCCTTCGACGACACCGCCGGTGACGAAGTCCGAGAAGATGATCCCGTGCCGGCCGTTGCGCTCACTCACGTTGTGCCGGACGGAGATGTTGGTGGAATAGCTGTGCGGGTCGACGCCGTAGAGCGTGTTGTCGTGGAACCAGTTCTGTTCGATCAACACGTCCCGGGCGTGGTCCGTGTACGTCCCGATAAAGCTGTGGTCCACCTCGGAATGGGTCATGCTCCCGGTGGAGCCGTCCGACCAGGCGACGCCGTAGGAGCTGTTCCAGTCCCGGCCCAGGTAGCTCAGATGGCTGCGGGTGATCGCGAGATGTGCCTGGTGGGTGGCGACGATGAACGGGCGCCGTTCGTCGACGGCGTGGCGGTTGACGTCCCCACCGGCAGTGTCCGGCCGGACGTTGACGCCGTTGAGGGTCAGCCGGCCGCCGTCGACGCCGAGCAGCACCCCACGGCGAACGGTCATCACCAGATCCGTGACCGGCGCGGTCACGGTCAGCGACCCCCCCGGTGACACGATCAGCGCCGCGTGCAGCGTGACCTTCCCGTGCCCGTCCTGGTCGATCCAGGACGGATCGTCGACCGCCCGGACGACATCCGGCAGGCCTGTCACCGGACCCGCCAGCGGGATACTGCGGACCAGCTCACCCCCCGCGACGAGGGCGATCTCGGTCCGGCGCAGCGTGATGCCGCGGATGTCCGGCGCCGGCGCGCTGTCCCGGACGTCGATGGTGTTGGGCGGCAGGCCGAGGATCACGTTGCTGAGCGGGTCGTAGGACGGCACGTAGGCATGCCGGTGGAAGAACTCGCTGGTGGACTGCAGCTCCCGGTACTGGCGCCCGACGGTGACACTGAGCGTCACGGCGCACAGCAGCGTCATCACCACCATGAGCAGGTGGACACCGCGCCTGCGGGACCGCTCACGGCGCAGCAGGGCCGCCGTCAGCGCGTGGTTCGCCGTCAGCAGGTCGTTCGCCGAGCCGGCGGCCGGGGCCGGGGATCTCGTGGTCATCGAAGCCGTTCCCCGATCGTGGAGGGAATCCGCTGGGTGTCATCCGTGGTGGAGGCGCCCCGGGCTGTCGGGATGGTCGGCGCGGTGATCTGGTCATCGCGGCCGTCGCCGTCGCGGCCGTCGCGGCCGTCGCGCTCCCGCTGGTCGCTGGTCGCCGCGGTCTTGGCGATGACCTCGAAGCTGCGCGGGTTGCCCATGTAGAGGGTGGTGATGAGGGCGACGATGGTGAAGGTCGCGGTGATCGGGGCCAGTACGACCGCGGCGAGCGTCTGCAGGACCCGGTTGGTCCAGAAGCTCGCGCTGCTCTGGCCGGGCCGGCGCAGCCCGGCGTTGACCCAGCCGCTCAGCCCGAAGTTCACCAGCCAGACCACGAGCGAGCACCAGAACAGCGAGTGCGCCCAGCCGGCCACCTCGATGACGTCGGTGAGGATCAGCACGACCGCGGTACCCGACGCGAGGAACGTGAATAGGCTGAGGAAATACCGGATCGCGATCCGGATCGCCGCGCCGAGCGGCAGGACGTCCCGGTTCACGATGGCGTGGATGTTCCCCCACATCCACCGGCGGCGCTGCTTGAAGTACGCCTTCCACGTCCACGGGGAGGTCAGCTGGATGTACTCGTGGAAGAAGCCCCACCGCAGCCCGGCGGCGGCGGCGTTGCAGCCGAACGTGAGATCCTCGGAGGCGAAGATCCGCCAGTCCCAGGTGACGGTCCGCTCGGTGTGGCCGGTGATGGTCAGGCCCTCACCGTGGACGAACAGCGGGCGGCCCAGAATTCCCTGGAACGAAGAGCAGTAGGTCATGCAGTTGTGGAAGCGCAGATCGTCGATGTGGCTCAGCAGGAAGTGCGCGAACGGCCCCCGGCCGTAGTCGATTCGCGGCGCTGTCACCCCCTGGCAGATGTCGTAGTCGGCCGCATAGGCCGTCTCCAGATATTCCCAGGTCGGTGAGGTGTCATCGTCCAGGAATGTAATCTTGGTGTCCGCCGTGTCGTAGCCGAGATGCTGGCGGACGATACGGCTGAACTCCAGCGCCCGGGCCTTGTACTGCGCCACGCAGCTGAAGTCGGTCGGGACGGTGATGACCCGGTCGGCGTCGGGGTACACATCCCCGTTGCCGGGCTCGTTGGTCACCCAGATCTCGTAGTCCATCGTCATCGGGTAGGACCGGATCTCCCGAATGATCTCGTTTACCCTGTCCTGTTCCCGGCCGACGGTGGTGATCTGGATTATGTAGCGGGAGAAGAGGTCCCGGTTCTGCCGGAAGGTCGTGTGGAACCACCATTCACCGGCGGCCAGGATGAAGATCTCCATCAGCGGTCGCAGAAAGGCCACGAGAAGCAGCCACGGCAGCACGGTCCTCATCGCTGCGTACCGTCCGTCGGCTCGAGTCCGAACGGGTCCGTGGCGTGGCGCGGGATCTCGTCAGCCGCCCGGATCTCGTTGGTGGACCAGCGGACGCCGCGCTCCCCCGCCTCGGCGGCCAGCACCGCAGCCCTGGTCGCACGCCCGGTCGAGCCCAGCCCGCGGTCCGCGGCGCCGGAACGCCCGGGCAGCGGCTCCCGGAAGTAGTCGACGTCGTCGACGTCGATGCCGTCGGTCCCCTCGCTCCCGTCGAAGTCGCCCCGGTCGGCCCGGTCGGTCCGGTCGGTCCGGTCGACGAATCTGGAGTTCGTCTCGATGACCGATCGCAGGATCGGCATGTCCACTCCGACCCCCGCCGCGAACCCGAGGAAGGCCATGGTGTCCTTCGGCAGGCACACACCGCCGTAGGGTGCCCCACCCCGGGTGCCGTAGGCGGGGTTGAAGGACGCCTCGGCCGACCGCGAGACCGTGTCCGCGATCGCGCCGAGGTCGAGCCGCAGCCGATCCGCGACCGTGTACATCTCGTTCCAGAACGAGATCTTGGTCGCGTTGAAGAGGTTGTGCGCGCACTTCACGAACTCGGCGGTCATCGGGTCGTCGAAGATGCGCAGACTCCCGCCGAAGGGGGCGAAGAGCTCCGCGAGCCGCTCCTGGACGCGCCGGTTCCGGGATCCGATCACGGTCATCCACGGCCAGCGGAAGTCCTCGGCCGCAGAGGCGGCACGCAGGAACTCGGGATTGCTGGCGAGCAGGAATCCGTCGCCCTGGCGAAGGCCGGATTCCTGCTCCAGCAACGGGCCGACCAGGCCATCCGTAGTACCCGGATCGACGGTGCTGCGTACGACTACGGTATGACGGCCACCGCTCACGCGCAGCGCCTGCCCGACCCCGCGGGTGCCGGCGACGAACGCCGACAGGTCATAACGGCTGCCGACGTTGGGCGTCGGCAGCGTGAGGAAGATGAAGGAATCCCGCTCTGCCCGGAGATCGAGTTCGGCCCGTGCGTCCAGGCCGAGCCCCTGCAGAAGGGAAACACGCTCCGGCGCGACGTCGACGAAGGTCACCTGGTTGCCGGCCTCGAGCAGACCTTTGCCGGTGGCCGTACCCACCACGCCGGATCCAACTACAAAGATTCGCATCTTCTCAAGCTCCTTGGGGCCGCCCGGGCACTGAATGGCCAGGCGGTATCGAGCGACGGCGGACGATGACGTCCGAGACGGTGATGCGGCAGGGCACACTGCGCCGCCCCGGTCCGCGGTTGGTTTCTTCCTGATCGGCGGCTGACGTCCGCCGGAAATGGGCATGACAAACTGTGTACCTGCTGCTCTCAGGTGTTCGCCGCCCGCGCGGCCCACCCGGCCGGCTTCGCGACGCCTCCGCAATACGGCGCTCCGCCGCTGCGCCAGGTCATGCGTACACGGGGGCCCACGGCCCCGTCCGCATGCGGCGGCGCCGCAGCATGCGGCGTCACACGATGCGGCGCTGTCAGTGATTCCCCCTGCGGTTCTCGGTCGGACCCCGGAACCAACCCCCCACATTTTTATCGATCGATGATTCAGCGAGAACAGAGCATCCCCAAATGCCGTTCCCGCGATTGGAATGGTAGTCGATCGGCACCTGTTCCGTCCCACAGGGACGGCACCAGGCGTGTTACCTGATTCGCTCGACGGTGAATTCAGCCAGAGAATTGCGCGATAGCGATCACCAGAAATGGACCGGGTTCGCTCCCATCGGCGCCCCCACCGGCCACCCCAACCGCAGCCGACACCACTTCTTCACCTTACGGACTAATCATGAAAGGCCATGACCATACCCCGGAAGAGGAACATCAGGGCATAAAGAAAAGGTGGCGCGACCCGAGGTCGCGCCACCGGAGAACGTACTACAGATAAAGGCCGGTATGACCATCCCGGTCCGGTATGGCCGCGGGCAGCCGCCCGTCCCGCAGGGCGAACAGCTCGGCGAGGGTCATCGACGGCAGGACGCCCGTCGTGCCTCCCAGCCAGGCGACGGCCTCCTCATGCGGGAGCGCACCGACCTCCACCTGCGCCAGGCAGCGCCCCGGGCGGACGATCGCCGGGTGCAGCCGTGCCAGCGGCTCGTTGGTCGTGAGCGCGACCAGGACCTCCCGCCCCTGGCCGACCAGACCGTCGGTGAGGTTCAGCAGCCGGGACAACGCCTGCCCGGAGACGCTTCGGGCGTCACCGCGCAGCAGTTCGTCGCAGTCCTCGATCACGAGCAGCCGCCAGCGGCGCCGCGGCCGATCCGCCTCCGCCTCGGCCCCGCCGTCGTCCCGGTCGTCCTCGTCGTCCTCGTCGTCCTCGTCGTGCTCATCGCCCTCGTCGTCCTCGTCGCCCTCGTCGTGCTCCCCGGCGTCGGGACCGGACTTCCCGACATCGGGATCGGCGGCGTCGGCGAGCGCGGCTCTGGCACTCCCGGTGCCATCCTCGGATTTGCCCGCCGGGGCCTCCAACGCCATGCTCGCCCCGCTGGCGGCCTCGTCGTCGTCGCTGTCGTCCGACCCGATCGCGACCTCCATCAGATAGCCGGGGTCGCCGAACAGGGCCTCCGGGTCGAGGACGCAGTCGACCTGGCACCAGCGCCGCCACTCGTGCGCCAGCGCACGCAGGATCGTCGTCTTGCCGGTCCCTGCCGGCCCGTGCAGCAGGATCAGACGGCCCACCAGCGATTCGGGGCGCATCGTCATCAGGCGGTCGAGGGCTTCCAGCGAGGAGGCCGGATAGTTCCGCCGGATCGACGGCCAGTCCGTCGTCGCGGCGCGGCGGATGATTCGGGTCGGGCCGCRCTGGGCGGAGAGGTACCAGAACCCCATGGTCACGGTGCCTTCGGTGCCGGGTTCGGCCGCCGCCTGACGGACCACGCCGTCCAGCACCGTCCGGGCCAGCTCCTCGCTGACCGCCGTCACCAGGACCTCGGCGCTGCCGCCGCGCCAGCGCACCGCGCGGACCGTCCAGCCGTCACCGGTCGCCAGGCGGGAGTCACGCGAGTCCTCCACCACCGTGCGCACGATCTCGGCGCCGACCGGCAGCAGGCTCGCCCCGGGCCGCAGCCGGTCGATGCGCACGCTGCGGGCCCAGGGCTGGTCCCCGTTGGTGAACGGCGCCAGCGCGAGGGCGTCGACGACGTCGTAGGGCGTGTCCGAGTCGTCGAGGGCGACGACGAAGGGGAGGTCGCCGGCGCCGCCCCCGGAACGCTCACCCCTCACACGATCGCCTTTGGACGTGGACCCCTGCCGTGGAATGGACACGAGACAGATACTCGGTGAGGAGTGCTCCCAACACCACCTGGTTTCCCTTTTCCGTCGCGGAAGCGGCTGAAGATCCCCGCCGTACCCGAGTCGTCACGTCGACTATGAACGCGCGCCCGGCCCCGCAGAACCCGACGGCGCGCCACCCGAACCGCCCGCACCGCCAGAGCCGCCCGCGCCACCCGCGTCGTCCGCGCCGCCCGCCGACTCGATCACCTGACGAAGCAGCACGATCAGCCTGTCCCAGCCGACGAGCAGGGCCGCGGAGTCCTCCTGGGCCGCCCGGTCGGACGCGAGCTGGTGCAGCGTCTTGACCACCGCGTACAGGTAGTGCGGCCGCGGCCGCCAGGCGGTCAGCTGCGGGTAGGTCTCACCGAGCGCCTGGTGCAGCACTCTGCGCAGAGGCGTGTCCGGTCGCTGACGGGCCTGGTCGGTGTGGTGCAGGATCGTCGCCGCCGCGTCGAGCTCATCGTCGTCCGGCAGCCACTCGAAGGCGACCAGCGCCAGCTCGGCCTCGGTGAACGCCTCGTCCACGGCGGCCACCGGGTCGCCGTCTCCGTCCGGCACGGGTGGCGGTGCCCAGTCGTCGTCGTCATCGGTCACCCCACTACCGTCTCCCAGCGAAGCCGGAACGAGACCTGGAGTGGCCGGACGCACAGGGATACAGAGGTCCCACCGGGGCAGGATGAAGCACACGGGCCTGGCCACGCGCAAGCCGCCCGGCCACCGCCGCTCGGGCAGCCCCGTCCACGTCACCGCAGGCCGGGTGGCCGGCGCCGCCGCCAGGACGTCCGCTCCATCGCCCGAACTCCCAGCCGGACGACTCGCCCGGTGCCCGGCGTACGCGCCCCTTCCAGCCACCTTCAGGCGACGCTCGGACCACACCCGGGCCGACGTCACCGGCCCCGTCCGGCCTCCTCGGACGGGTACCGGAGAGCGAGCACACGTAAGCGAACGCTTGTAGATCGTCAAGCACACAGATCATCGACCGGACCCGAACGGCTCCGGGAACGACGCCGATTGCGAGGCACAGCACAGGTGCACAGCCCACCGCGGGAGAACCTGAGCCCACTGATCATCCTGCCGCCGGCCCTGCGTCCGTCCAGCCGCGGTGAGGCCCGGCGGCCCACCCGGCCCGGCACGCACCTGCTGGGGGTGGACGGCGGTGGCACCAAGACCACCGCAGCCGTGCTCGACGTCGGACGCCTGGCCCTGAGCACCTTCACCGCCGGGCCGAGCAACCCCGACGTCAACGGGATCGAGGCCGCCACCGCCTCGATCACGGACGCGATCCTCGGGGCGCTCGACGCGGCGGGGGCAGGCGTCGGCGACCTCGCCGGCGCGGTGCTCGCGATCGCCAGCGCGGACACCGAGGAGAACCAGGCCGACCTGCTGGCCAAACTGCCCGTTCTCGCGCCGGCCGAGAACACGCTGGTGCTCAACGACACCGTCGCGGCCTGGGCCGCCGGCACGCTGGGCGAACCGGGGGTCGCGGTCATCAGCGGCACCGGCAGCAACACCCTCGGCGTGGCCGCCGACGGCCGGACCTGGCGCTGCGGCGGCTGGGGCCACCTGCTCGGCGACGAGGGCTCGGGCTACTGGATCGGCCTGGAAGGGCTGCGCGCGGCGGTGACGTACCGCGATGGGCGGGCCCCCTGGTCGGCCGTCGTCCCCCGCCTGCTCGCCTTCTACGGCCTCACCCTGATCGAGGAAATCGACGATCTGATCTACGGCACCCTCGACAAGTCGGGGATTGCCGCGTTCGCCACCGAGGTCGCCGCGGCAGCCGCCGACGGCGACGACGTCGCCCGCCGGATCCTCGCCGACGCCGGCCGCCTGCTCGCCGAGCAGACCCTGACCGTCATCCGCCGCACGGGCCTGACCGGCGACTTCCCCGTCTCGATGGTCGGCGGTGCCTTCCGCTCCGGCCCCGCCTTCCTCGACTCGTTCACCGGCCACGTGACGGCCGACAGCCCCGGCGCGCGCTTCGTCTGGCCGCGGATCTCCCCGGCCACCGGTGCGGTCCTGCTCGCCGCCCGGCTGACCGCGACCGAACACCTGATCGACTGGACGGCCCCGCCGCTCACCACCGACTAACGATTCCCGAAGCGACCCCCGCCCCGGCCACACCGGCGGCTGCCACCAGCCGCCGGTTCGCGCGCACGGCCCGGCGCCTGCGCGCATTTTCGCGCGCGCGCGATCGATTTTTCTGATGCGCGATTTAATCGCGCACCCGCACCGGCCCAGACGCGTTGCGAGCTCGGGGCCAGGGGCCTAGGGGCGTCGGGTGTACGCGGTCGCGCGCCCTGCGCCGGTGGCCAGCAGTGGCCCCTCGTCGCGAGCCATCTCCCGCAGGAGCCTGGACGCCTGGCTGGAAGACAGCGCACACAGGTTCGCCGCCTCCGTCCGACTGATCTGGCCGTGCGCCGCGACGTAACTGAGCACCATCTGCTCCTGCTGCGCCCGGTCGAAGCCGTGAACCCGGACATAGGCGGCCGGCTTGCTCAGCTCGCGGTAAACGGCAGCCGCGAGGTGCCAGGTGCGGCCCCTGCGCTCGCCGCGCGCCTCCACCAGACCCCGCTCGACCATCCGGGCAAGCTGGCGGCGAGCCTCCGCCTCTCCCGTCTGGAGCAGCCGAGCGATCTCGTCGGTGTGCATCCTGCCCTGGTGTGAGAGCTCGGTGACAACCTGCAGATCCGGCAACGTGAGCGGCTGCCCCTGGTGTTCCTGCTCCGCCAGGTAGCGGATCAGCGCAAGATCCGCTTTCCCGCCGGGGAGCACCGCCACAACGGAGTCCCTGGTCGTCCGCTGGTAGTCCGGCGGGCTGTGCCCGAAGCGGAGCTGCTCGGCAAAGATCCGGTTGATGCCACGGCCGGTCCGCTCGACGATGCCGGCCCGTTTGAAGGCATCCGCGAGGCGGGGGTTACGTGGCCGCGGCGGCGCGACGAGAAAGTTGTCCACAGTGATCCCGGCGGGGAAGCCACCCGGGTTGGAGATTTCCAGCTGTTCGTCCTGCCACTGGATGTGCACCGCGCCCTGAGCCGTGTAGTCCCGGTGGATCAGGGCGTTCGCGATCGCCTCGCGAAACGCGGTCTCCGAGTACGCGGGCACGCCCAGGCGAAGGAGCCCGAACTGGATCTCCTCTTCGCTGTTCCGCGCGCGGAACCGGGTGAGAAGCTCTTCCGCCAGCCGAAACAACGGCCAGGTGAAGAAGTCGTTGACCTGGACGGACAGGCCCTCCATCACCTGGAACGCCGCCTCATGGCCCGGGCAGTGCCGGCGGATTGCCTCCTGCCGCCCGAAAAGGAGCAGCGCACCGACAGTGATCACCGCCCGTTCACCGTTCCGCTCGACGAGGCCGAGCGCGCGGGCGACATCCTCATCGCCCAGTTCGGCGAGCACCCGGTCGCCATAGCCGCCGGACTCCCGGATCAGCCTGCGGAGCCGTTCGAACTCCAACGGGTCCAGGTCGGCCCAGCTCGCGTCCGGGAGCGGAAGTGTCGAATAGTCGAACGCGCCCCGGTCGATCTCGTGCGCGAGCAGCTCGTGCGAATGGACGGCCACGCAGGTTGGGCGGCCGTCGCCGCCGATGGTGCGCCGCTGGTACATGCCCCTCGTGGTGCCGACCAGCCGCGGACTGTCCTCGACCTGTACACACAGCACGGGAAGTCCATCGACGTCCACCGTGATGGCGGACGTCTGCACCGGAGGCTGCGTCGAGGCCGCGATCATCGCCTGGAGCCGAAACGGATCCGTCGCTCCGCCATGCCGCGACCGCGCCCCGGTGACCGCACCCGAATCCTCGACCCCGATGAGCAGAAGGCCTCCGCGCCCGTTCGCGAGGCACACGACGGCCTCGACGATCTCCCGGTCATCCAGCGCACGGCGGCGCTCGCCCTTGAACTCGACGGTCAGGGTCTCGCCGCCCTCGACTGCCGCCCGCACCGATACGAGGTCGATCGCGGGAAACGGGACGTGCCCGACCACGGTCCGGCCTCCTTCCTCCGCGCGCTTCCCTCTGCGCGCTCCAGCCACATGTCAGGTCATCGTAGGCCCATCTCGTGACGATCGATCACCCACGAAGCACGAACCGTAATCTCGATACCGCTTTCTGTGACAACGGCGGCGCCCCAGGTCCGCCGCGCACCCTCGCTACCGGGAGGATCGAGGATCTCGGTGATCGTCTCGCCCGGCAGCAGCGGCAACTCGAAGCCGCAGCTCGAAGATCTGAGGATTTCGGTCATCCCAACGACCACGATCCTCAGATCTTGCCCCGGCAACCCGCCGCCGGGACTCGAAGATCCGAGGATTCTGGTCGGCAGCAGCAGCGGCTCGAAGGTCGGGATTTCCCTACACGCCAAGACCCGTGATTGGACACGCCGAGACACGGGGACACCGGGATGACCAGATCTTCGCACCTCCCGGGCGCCGTCGACGGCACCGAGCACCCGACACCATGGAGCGCCGGAATCTGCGAAAATCCTGCCACCTCGGACCGACCGCCGCGCGAATTTACCTCACCGTGACACGGCCCTCCTGTCCGCACCGCCTTCGAGAGAAGCCGGCTGCACACCGGATGTCGGGCGCGACCACGGCCAGCATTGAGAACAGCCCTTCCCATCGCCCCAGGACAGGCCCGCAACAAGTCGATCCGAAGTAGTTAACAATGCGGTGAGTGACATCCTGTAAACCCCCGTTCGAGGGGGTCGTCCAGGTCTGCTGGAAGGGCTGTGAAGCGCGCCGTACCGCCTTGCCCCCGTACCGGTGGACACCTTCGGTTCCTACCCGAACTTGCCTACCCGTTGGTGCCGAGAATAGCGGCGGCACATTCGGGCTCCCCGTTCGCCCTACCCCCTCCGGGGCTCCGGTCGGCGACGGCGCCAGTCACCGCAGCGACTCGTTCACGCACGATGAGCAGCCGCCGCCGACCGCCCCGAACCGCCTTATTTACGGACATAAGGACAGGTCATCAGCCCGCAGACACCTGTGATGCCGTCGGATCGAGGGCCGACCGGCCAGCAGGAAAGATCTTTCTGGTGATCATTCGTCCGCCTGCGTCGATCACTCCACCGGTGGCGACCGCGGGCCGGACGGGCAGTACGCGATTAGTGCGGACGGACACTCGCGCATCTTTTCTGGACCGGACCTGACTAGGCCATCTCTAACCAAACGGGGTAGCTTTCTGCGTCAGTCGAGCCTGTCCGGCAGGCGCTGATCCGCACCCTGCACAACCACCACATCCGGAAAAACCGGTGGTTCGGCGGGCGCCGTCGGCGAGTGCCCTGGCGACTCGCCACAGTCAGGGAGAGGGATTCATGCGCATCAACAGAATGCGGGCCGTGACGGCCGGCGTTCTCGGCGCGGCACTCACGGCGGCGGCTCTGCCCGCCTCGGCCGAGCCCACGCCGACGGCAACCGCGACCACCGACATCATGAGCAGTATCTTCGCCACTCCGGAGGCAACCTGGCCCGCGCAGGACGGAATAACCATCGGCCTGGACCCGACCGGGTCACCCAGCGCCACCCCCAGCGCCAGCGCAAGCCCGCTGGCCACAACTGCGGCCCCCAGCATGGGAGCCGTGATCACCAGCCCGTCCGCGAGGCCGGTTGGCGGCGGAACCGGTGACGCCACACTCGACCAGTTCCTCTCCCTGCTGCCCTTCACGATTCCCTTCGACCGGGAAATCAACGGCATCGAGGATTTCGAGGTCAACCCGCTGGCGCTCACGTACACGTGCACCGCGCAGGGCCCGCTCTGGAAAATCAGAAACCACTCCACCGACGCCTACGGTTTCGGCTGGTTCGACACCAGCCAGGGCTCCGGGATCTCCACCATCGCGCCGGGCGAGTCGATGACTCTGCCAACACGCGCGCTCGCGGTCATCGCCTCGCCGTGGAGCGCGGCCACGGGACGCCTGCTCGTCACGGTCCCAGCGGTCGGTGTCTCGAACTGCTCGGGCGGGCCGGGCATCGGTGCGAGCCCGACGAAGGCCGGCGTCGGGGGTGGGGCCGGTGGCGGCGTCGCCACCCGCACCCCGGGAACCGGCGGCGGTGGTGGAACCGGGACGTCGACCGGAGGAACCGGCGCGGGCGGCGGGACGGCCACAGCGACACCCGGCGGCACCGGAGGTGGGACCACCGGGGGCGGCACGGGCGGTGTGGGCACGGGCGGTACCGGTAGCGGTAGCGGCGGCGGCACCGGTGGCGGTGGGACCGGCACGGGCGGTACCGGTACCGGTAGCGGCGGCGGCGGCACCGGTGGCGGTGGCGGTGGGACCGGAACCGGTTCCAGCGGCGGCGGAACCGGTGGGGGCGGCGGCACGGGCACCGGCGGTGGGGGCGGGACGGGCGGCGGCACTGGTACCGGATCCGGCGGTGGCGGCGGGACCGGAACTGGCGGCGGTGGCGGTGGCGGCGGCGGCGGGACCGGAACTGGCGGCGGCGGCGGCGGTGGCGGTGGCGGCGGCGGCGGGACCGGAACTGGCGGCGGCGGTGGCGGCGGTGGCGGCGGTGGCGGCGGTGGCGGCGGTGGCGGCGGCGGTGGCGGTGGCGGTGGCGGCGGCGGTGTACCCGTTGCGGCTCCGGCGGCGTTGTCGGCCGTGCCCGGCGTTCCGTACTACACCGGCTGACCGGTTCCGCTCATCGAGAAGCCGTAAAGATCACCGGTGCCATGCAGGCACCGGGCCCGGGGAAGGCAGTCCGGGCACTCCGCTGGAAACGCGGCCTGACCCCCGCGTCAGCACAGTCGCGTCGCGCCGCAGGGCGTGCGAATACGAGTGGACATCCGTCCGACTCGCTTCGCACGCCCTGCGGCGTTGCTGTTCAGGCCGTGCCCCGCAGATCTCAACGGGTGGTCCGTCGCCGTGGCGACGACGGAGCCTCGGTGCGCAGCTGGTGGTCGAGCACTTCCTTGATCGCGACCGCGTTGCGGGCGGAGGCGTCCGCGGGAATCCGGAGCATCACCGCGAGCTGCAGTGCGTTCAGGAGCAGCAACGATGACAGTCTGCTGGCGATCGTCTCGCTGCCCAGGGGCAGGCCTGGCGTTCCCACCACCAGCAGCACCGTCGCGAGTTCGGTGATCGGCCCCGCCGAGTAGCTGGTGATCGCGATCACCGGCGCGCCCGCGGCACGCGCCGCCTCCGCCGCCCGCAGGGTCGGCTCGTTCGCCCCACTGCTGGTGATCACCATGCAGACATCGGTCGGGGCCAGCAGCCGGGCCGCGAGCGCCTGCGTGATCGAGTCGGTCGGGGCCTCGGCCGGTCGGCCGATGGTGATGAAGCGCAGCGCGGCGTCCTGAGCGACCGGCGCCGAGCCGCCGTTGCCGACGAGCAGCAGCCGGTTCGCGTGCACCAGCAGGTCGACCGCCGGCGCGAGCGCGCTGCGGTCCAGCGGCCCGAGGGCGTCGGTCAGCGCCTCCGCCGCGGTCGCGAAGACTGCGTCGACGACCCGCTCGGGCGGGTCGTCGGGGAGCGGTGCCCGCGCGTCACGCAGCGAGAGAGCCCCGGCCTGGCGGGCAAGCTCCAGCCTCATGTGCTGGAAGCCCCGGAATCCGAGGTGCTGGCAGGCGCGTACGACGGTCGCCGTCGACACTCCCGCCGCCGCGGCCAGCTCGGCGACCGACCACTGAACGACATCGTCCGGTTGGGCCAGGCACACCTCCGCCACTCGCCGTTCGCTGCGGATCAGCCCCGGCAGCGCGGCCTGGACGACGGCGAACAGCCCGCCGGGCAGCGGGGCCCCTGCCGGCGCGGTGGACGTGTCGTTCCCGGGTGTCGCCATGCAGCATTTCATACACGGCTCAGGCGACCCGGCGTACTGACGATCAAGATTTCCGTGACCAGAGCCGGGCGGATGCCTCTGACCTGCATCGTCGCGCAAGTTACCGCGCCCGTTCCCCCGTCCGTCCCGGTTTGTTCATCTGACTGGCCGACCCTTCCTCATGTAACAGCAAGCCATGACAGTTTCGAATCTTGAAACCGTGGTACACGAAGGGGGCTGGGTGGCTGGGATCAGGATCGAGGGCCTTACCAGGCAGTTCGGGTCCGTTCACGCTGTCGAGGACATCTCGATGGAGATCGCCGATGGCGACTTCCTGGTGCTGCTCGGACCGAGCGGATGCGGCAAGACGACCCTGCTCCGGATGATCGCCGGCCTGATCGAGCCGACGGCGGGGCACGTTCTGCTGGGAGACACCGACATCACCTACGCGCCGGCGCGGGACCGTGACCTGGCCATGGTGTTCCAGAGCTACGCGCTCTACCCCCATCTCACCGTCGAGCGGAACATCGGTTTCCCGCTGCGCGCGGCCCGGCTGCCGAAACGGGAGATCGCCGAGCGGGTCCGCGAGGTCGCCGGGCAGCTGGAGCTCACCGCGTTGCTGGGGCGACGTCCCAAGGAGCTCTCCGGTGGGCAGCGCCAGCGAGTCGCCCTCGGCCGCGCGCTGGTGCGCAAACCGCAGGCGTTCCTCATGGACGAGCCGCTGTCCAACCTCGACGCCAAGCTGCGCACCGCGACCCGGACCGAGCTGTCGGCGCTGCACCACCGCCTCCGTTCGACGTTCGTCTACGTCACGCACGACCAGGTCGAGGCCATGACGATGGCGACCAGGGTCGCGCTGCTCAACGGTGGACGTCTCGAGCAGATCGGCACCCCGACCGAGGTGTACGACAATCCCGCCTCGGTGTTCGTCGCGGGCTTCCTCGGCTCGCCGCCGATGAACCTGCTCTCGGCCCGGATCTCCGAACGCGCCGGCCGGCTGCGCGTGGCGGCCACGGACCTGGAGATCCCACTGTGGGCCGGCTCGGACGCCGCCCGGGACGTGACGGTCGGCCTGCGCCCGGAACACCTGCGGGTCGTCCGCGACGCCGATGGCTCGGCTGCGCCCGCCGACACAGCTACGCCAGCCGGATCGGCCGCGCCAGCCGGATCGGCCGAGCGGGCACGGCTGCGGGGAGTCGTCACCGGCGTCGAGAACCTCGGTGGTGAGGAGGTCGCGTGGTGTGAGATCGGCGGCCAGCCGGTCGCGCTGCGCGGGCCGCGCCCGGTCGGGCTGAGCCGGGGCGACGCCGTCACGCTCACCGTCGACCTCGGCCAAGTGCACCTCTTCGACCGCACCAGCGGCCGCCGCCTCGCCTGGCAGCCCACCCCGGACGACGCCAGCCCGCGGCACACACCGAGTACACAGCACCTGCCGCAGCAGCCCGTCGCCGCCGCGGTCTGACGCGGACCTCCAGGCCGCCGGACCTCCAGGCCGCCGAGACGCCAGGCCGCGGCTTCCCCGCGATCAACGTTTCCCGTTCGTCCCGTTCATCCCGTTCGTTCGATCGCCCTTCATTCGCCACGCCATCATGCAGAGGAGCATCACGTGGCCAGACCACGCCTGTCGCTCGCCGCGGCCGGCATCGCGCTCGTCGCGCTGACCGCCGGGGCCTGCGCGACGTCGTCCTCACCCGCCGCCTCGACGACGGACGCCGCCGGATCCACCAGCACGATTCCCGAGCTCTCCGCGGACCAGAAGGTCTCGATCGTCTTCGAGAGCTACAACCTGACGTCCACCGGCACCTGGAAGCCGGCGATCGAGGGCCTGCTCGCCGAGTTCCAGAAGGAACACCCCAACATCACGGTCAAGGCGCAGCCGCCGCAGGGCGCCAGCCAGACCGACATCGTCGGAAGCATCAAGAACCAGGCCCTCGCCGGCAATCCGCCGGACGTCGCCCAGGTCACCTTCAACGCGCTCAGCTTCGCCGCCACCAGCCTGGGCGCCCAGCCCATCGACACGCTGGTCGGCAAGGACGCCGTCCAGGCGAACTTCGAAGGTGACCATCCCTTCGCCGAGTCCGCGCGCACACTCGGTGACGTCAACGGGCACACCTACGCGGTTCCGTACGTCTTCTCCACCCCGGTGCTCTGGTACAACGCGAACCTGTTCCGGCAGGCCGGGCTCGACCCGGAGAAGCCCCCGACGACCTGGGCCGAGGTGAAGACGGCCGCGACCGCCATCAAGGAGAAGACCGGCAAGGGCGGCGTCCTGATCGACTGCCTGACGAAGTCCTCCGGTGACTGGTGCTTCCAGTCGCTGGTGCTCTCCAACGGCGGCCGGGTGCTCTCCGAGGACGGCACGAAGCTGACGTTCGCCGAGTCGGGGGCCGTCGGAGCCGTCCAGATGGCGGCTGACCTGGTCAAGGCGGGTGTGAGCCCGAACCTGTCGCAGGCGCAGGCGTTCGAGACGTTCGGTCGCGGTGACCTCGGCATGCTTCTGGAGACGAGCGCCGTCCAGGGACTGTTCATTCAGCAGTCCCAGGCCGGGGGCTGGGAGCTGCGGGCGGCGGCCGAGCCCGGCTTCGGCTCGAAGGCCGCGGTACCGACGAACTCCGGCTCCGGCCTGACGATCCTCTCGACCGACCCGGCCAAGCAGCGGGCCAGCTGGGAGCTCATCAAGTTCCTCACCAGCGACCGTGCCTACACCGTGATCTCGTCGAAGATCGGCTACCTGCCACTGCGGCCGAGCCTCGTCGACGACCCGGCCACGCTCAAGGACTGGGCCGACAAGAACCCCCTGATCAAGCCGAACCTCGCGCAGCTGACCCGGCTCAAGCCGTGGGTCTCCTTCCCCGGTGACGACTACCAGCAGATCGGCGACCTGATGATGACCGCGGTCGAAAGCGCGGTCTACGGCGGCAAGGACGCGAAGTCCACCCTGGCCGAGGCCCAGCGTCAGGCCAACGATCTCCTCCCGACGAAGTGAGCGAGATGACCGTCGACACCGTTGAGAACACCGAGGTCACCGAGAGCGCCGAGAGCGCCGAGAGCGACCGGCGCGGGCTTGAGCTGCCCGGCGCCGTCAACCTTCGCGACGTCGGCGGCTACCGCACCACGGACGGGCGCCGGGTGCGCTGGCGCACACTGCTGCGCTGCGGCGCGATGCACGCCCTGACCGACACCGCCCGGGCCCGGTTCGCCCAGTTCGGCCTGCGCTCGGTCGTCGACCTGCGGGAAGCCGGCGAGCGCGCGCAGGAACCGGACGCGCTGGGGCAGCTCCCGGCCCGCTCGGTGTGGGTACCGATCTACACGGTTCCCCCGGCGGACGCCGCCCCGACGGACGCCACCCCCGCGACGGCCCAGGCCAACACGGCACAGGCAGCCGCCGCCGCCCCGGGCGCCGCGGCGGCGGCCGGCGCCAACGCGGCGATGGACGTCCTGCGCGGCGCCGGCGCCGCTGTCAGCCTGCAGGCGATCTACGACTTCGCCGTGGACAACCGCGGCGACCGGCTCACCGCCGCGGTACTCGCCCTGGCCGAACCCGGTGCACTGCCCGGCATCGTGCACTGCAGCGCCGGCAAGGACCGGACGGGAATGGTCGTCGCGATGGTCCTCGACCTGTGCGGGGTGCCGGACGAGACCATCGCCGCCGACTTCGCGCTGACGGCCCGCTACCTGCGGGAGGAGGCGATCGCCGCGGTGCGGCAGCTGGCCGGGGCCGGCGACGGCGCCGGCGGCCTCCCGACGAACGTGATGGCCTGCCCGCCCCAGCTCATCCTCGACACGCTGGAACGCATCCGGGCCCGGCACGGCGACGTCCGCGGCTACCTGTTGGCGCACGGCGCGACCCCGCAGGCCCTCGACCGACTGGTCGAGGCACTGCTGACCGACGACAACCAGTGACCGACAGCAGCCGATAGCCGACAACAGCCGGTGACCGGCGACAACCGGTGACCGACGATGTTTCGACGGCCTGACGCCTCTCCCGCGCAGGTCTCCCCCGCGCAGACCTCGACTCCGCTTCGCACGGAAGGCCGAACCATGTTCCTGATTCCCGAGCCGCAGAAGCTCACCCACACCGTGATCCAGATCAGCGACACCCACATCGTGCCCGAGGGCTCACTGATGATGGGCAAGGTCGACACCCACGCCAACCTGGTCGCCGCGCTGGAGCAGGTGGAGAAGTCCGGCGTCCAGGTGGACGCACTGCTGCTCACCGGCGACCTCGCCGACAAGGGCGAGCTCGACGCCTACCGCCGCCTGCGGGACACCGTCGAGCCCGTCGCCGAGCGGATCGGCGCGCCGGTGCTCTACGTGATGGGCAACCACGACAGCCGCGGGCCGTTCCGCGAAGGGCTGCTCGGCGCCGAGCCGACCGCCGACACCCCGCACGACTACGTGCACTGGGCGGGTGACCTGCGCATCATCGTCCTCGACAGCACCGAGCCGGACGAGCACGCCGGCCTGCTCTCCGACGCGCAGCTGGGCTGGCTCGCCGACGAGCTCGCCACCGCCGCGCCCGCGGGCACGGTACTCGCCCTGCACCACCCGCCGGTGCCCTCGCCCGTCGAGATGCTCAACGGGATGATCCTCAGCCAGTCGGCCGAGCTCGCCGACGTCCTGCGCGGCAGCGACGTCAAGATCGTGGTCTGCGGGCACGCGCACCACGCCTCCGCCGGGAGCATCGGCGGGGTGCCGGTGTGGGTCGCCGGCGCGACCGCCTACAGCGCGCGCACCCTCGGCCCCGCCGACCAGTTCGCCGGCCTGACCGGCGGTTACTACACCCGGCTGGACGTCTTCCCGCTCGGCGCCGTCGCGACCTCGGTACCGGTCGACCCGGGTGCCGCGGTCTACGAGATGAACCTGGCCGACATGGCCGAGCTTGCCGCGGAGTACGGGCTCACCTCCGCCTGATCCATCCGTCCGGGCACCGCTGACGCGGTGGAGAAGACCGAGGAAGCAAGCGGAGAGTAAGGAGCACGACCCGTGTTCGTCGAAGCCGCGCTGACCGCGGCGACGGCGGCGCCCACGAGCCCGGCCGGGCCTGGCCAGGTCTCGGCCACCCGGCCGGGCCTGGCCCACCGGCTACGCGGCGCCGCACCGCCCTATCTCTACCTGCTCCCGGCGCTGGCATGCCTGGTGCTGTGGACCTACAAGCCGCTGGTCGAGGCGGCGCAGCTGTCCGTCTACCACTGGAACCTGCTGCCCACCTCGCCGAAGACCTACGTGGGGCTGGCGAACTTCCAGCGGGTTCTGCAGCTCCCGCAGCTTCGCGGCGCGGCGCTGAACACCCTCTGGTACGTCCTCGGCCTGCTGCCGTTCTCCATCGTGCTGCCCACGGTGATCGCGCTGGTCACCCGCCGGCTGGGGGAACGCAGCCGGACGGCCTACCGCGCGATGGTCTTCGTCCCGATGCTGGTCGCGCCGGTGGCGACCGCGGCCGTGTGGCGCTGGCTGTATGACCCGTCCGGGCTGTTGAACCGCCTGTTCGGGCTGGGCGATCACAACTGGCTGCGGGAGGAGTCGACGGCGCTGCCGGCCGTGCTCGCGATCTGCGCCTGGCAGATGCTCGGATTCGCGGTGCTCGTCGTCTCGGCGGGGCTGTCCGGGATCAGCCCCGACTACGCCGAGGCCGCCGAGATGGACGGGGCGTCCCGCTGGCAGATCCTGCGCTGGATCACGCTGCCGCTGCTGCGGCCGACCCTGCTGTTCATGCTGTTGATGACGGTGCTGCTGTCAGGCCAGTGGACCTTCCCGCTGATCGACGTGCTCACCCAGGGTGGCCCGGCGGACAGCACGACCAACGTCTACTACCTGCTGTGGGAGTTCGGCTTCCGCAGCATGGACTCCGGACTGGCCTCCGCCGCCGGGCTCGTGTTCTTCGGCTGCTTCGGTCTGCTCGCCGCCGGCCTGGTGAAGCTCGCTGACCGCTTCAGCTTCCATGACGACTGAGGAACTCCGCGAAATGAGCATCTCCGAGCCCCTCGCCGCACCCTCCGCCTCGACTGGCACAGCCGCTCGCTCGGCAGCTGCCCGTTCTTCGGCTGGCGCTGCCGAGGAGGACGCAGTTGCCGAGGAAGACACAGCTGCCGCGGTCTCCTGCTCGGCGGGGGCGGGCACGGCGGAGACAGGAGACGGCGCCGCGGCCGGGACCTCGCGGCGGCGCTGGCTGCCCGCATCCGGCCGCCATCTGCTGATGATCGTGCTGAGCCTGTTCAGCCTGTTCCCCATCTACTGGATGTTCGCCAGCTCGTTCCGACGCCCCGGCGACGTCAACGACAACTCGCTGTTCCCGTGGCCGCTGAGCCTGGAGAACTATCGGATCGTCTTCGATTCCCTGGACGTCGGAACCCTGCTCGCGAACACCTTTGTGATCGCCGCGGTGACCGCGGTGGGCCAGCTCCTCGTCTGCCTGCTGGCCGCGTACGCGTTCGCCGCGTGGGATTTCCGCGGGAAAGGGCTGCTGTTCCTGCTCTTCGTCGCCACCTGGCTGGTGCCGTTCCAGGTGACGATGGTTTCGAACTACCTGGTGCTGTCGAACATCGGGCTGCTCAACACCCTCGCCGGCGTGATCGTGCCCAACCTGTGCTCGGCGCTGGCCGTGCTGATGCTCCGCCAGCACATGCAGGCCTTTCCCCGCGAGCTGCTCGACGCGGCCAAGATGGACGGACGCGGGTCCTGGACGACGTTGTGGACCGTGGTGATCCCGAACCTGCGCCCGGTTCTCGCCTCGCTGTCGATCCTGCTGTTCATCACGGCCTGGAACGACTATCTGTGGCCCGCGCTCGTGCTGCCCCGCGCGAACTCGGTGGTGCAGCTGGGCATCCGCAGCTTCCTGGGCGCCGAGGGCGACGCCTGGGGCGCGATCATGGCGGCGTCCGGGCTGGCCTGCCTGCCCATCTTCGCCATCTACCTGGTGATGCAGCGGCAGGTCATCGACGCGTTCGTCCGCTCCGGGCTGCGCTGACCCGCGGCCAGTGCTCGGTGCGGCCGACAGCGACGTCGGCCGCACCGGGACGCGCGGGTAGCGGTTACTGGCCGGTCGTACCGTCGTTACACAGGCGCTCGTTGACGAGCTCGAACGCGGACCCCGCCGCGTTGATCTGCACGAAGGACATGCAGGGCGCCGGCTGCGTCGCGTTGGTGGCGAAGTCGACCGTCTCGATCAGGCCGCCCGCGTTGTACTGGTGCACCTGCCTGAGCCCGGTTATGAAACTGTCCCGGGTGGGGCAGTCACCCGCGACCTCCAGCCCCTTCACGAACATGTCGGCGTAGATGTAGCCCCACATGGCCCACTGCTGGTCCGACTGGGTCTCGGGCGAAAAGGTCGCCATCGCCTTCCGGTAGGTGTCAATGGCGGCGTCGGGCGACTCGAACGGGCGGAAGTGCACGTCGAACGAGACGCCGGCCAGCTTCTGGCCCAGCGACTGGAGCACCGTCTGGTCATAGCCGGTGAGCGAGATCGTCGCCTTGAGCGGCATGCCGATGTCCCGCGCCGCACCGATCAGGTTGGCGAGGTCGGTGGGAACGGTGAAGCCGATCAGCGCATCGACGTCCGCGTCCTTCAGCCTGCCCATGATCTGGGTCGGGCTGTCCACGCTCGCCACGTAGGGCGTCATGTCCGTGGTGTCCAGCCCGATCGCCGCGAACGCCCGCAGGTACTTCTGCGCGGCCTGCGTCGTGGACTCGGCCGTGCCCGTCATCACGAAGCCGACCTTCGTGGCGCCGGCGTTCATGAAATACCGGCCGATGGCCGTCGGATCCGAGATGTAGCTGTAGGCGAAGAGATTGCTGTAGGACGACCACGACGGCAGCGCGAACCCCACGACGGGAACGCCGTCCTTCTGCAGCCCGTCCAGCGCGCCGGTCAGCGCCGTGGTGATGGGAAGAATACCGAAGACGGACTCCTTCTGGACGAGCTCGTTGGCGGCCCTGACGCTCTCCTCCGGCTGGCTTGCGTCGTCCCGCCAGGTGTACTCGATGTCGCGCCCGTGGACGCCGCCGTTTGCGTTGGCCAGCCTGAATCTTGCGTTCACGCCCGCACGGGCGGACGAGAAGGCATCGCTGCCGCTCCCCGAATCCGAAATGACGACGCCGGCCTCGACCTTGTCCGCGGTGACACCGGGACTGGTGCAGGACGCCTCCGGAGCACTCGTGTCGGACGACCCCCCACAGGCCGCCACCACGGCCAGCAGGGCACCCACCACAACAGTTCGTAAAATCCTTGTTGCTTTTTTCATGGTCGTTTGCTCTCCGAGACGAACACCGCAATCGGCAGTGGAGCCAACCCCCCGGTCGCCGCAGAGAAGGCCCCTTCCTCGAATGCGTGGCACAGCCGCTCCGCAGCCACCAATGCCCGCCCGGCTTTTGGTGCAGCCCGCATGCTAATACGCCGCCTGCCCCTCGCAATCAGCCGCACCTGGCAGGACGGCGGTGGGCGGTGAGGCCAGCCGGCTCCCTCGTGGCTCGGCCCTGGGAAGCCTCAGGCCTGGCAAACCTCGCACCTGGAGAGGCTCAGGTTTGGAGAGGCTCAGGCCCGAAGGCGGACCGGGAGCGTGTCCAGGCCGTGGATGGCGACCGTGTCACGCCAGACAGGCTCGTCGGTCAGTGCCAGGCCGGGCGCACGGCGCAGGAGGGTGTCGATCGCGATCTCGGTCTCCAGCCGGCCGAGGTGCGCGCCGAGGCAGTAGTGCGGCCCACCGCTGAACGAAAGGTGGCGCGGCGCCGGGGCCCGGCCGGCGAACCGGGTGATGTCCAGGCGGTCCGGGTCGGTGTACACGTCCGGGTCGCGGTTCGCGGCCGCGGTCAAGATGACGATGCCGTCGCCGCGGGCGAACGTGTGCCCGGCGACCTCGCGTTCGGCCAGTGCCACCCGGTGGGTGAACTGCACCGGCGGCTCGTACCGCAACAGCTCGTCGACGGCGGGTGCCGCCAGATCCGGGTCGGCGAGCCACCGCTGGACCTGGTCGGGGTTGCGCAGCAGGGCGACGACGCTCTTGCCGATCACGTCCGAGATCGTCTCGTAGCCGCCGATCAGCAGCCCGACGGCGAGCCCGAGCGGCTCGCGACCGCCGTTCAGCTGGCCTTCGTCCTGGGCCGCACACAGCCCGGTCAGTATGTCGTCGCGCGGATCGACGCGCCGCCGGGCGAGCAGCGCGGCGAAGTAGGCCTCGAACTCCGCCATGGCCGCCGGCCTGCGAGCCAGGCTCTCGGGAGTCTGCAGGATGTCCGGGTCCGTACCGCGGACGATCTCCAACGACCACTTCTGGACCAGGGTGTGGTCCTCGCGCGGTATGCCGAGCAGGTCTCCGATGATGGTCAGCGGCAGCGGACGCGCGAACGCCTCCATCAGGTCCACCTCGCCGGCCTCGATCGCCGCGTCGAGCAGCCTGTTGACGAGACTCTCGATCCGATCATGGATTCCGGCCGTGGTGCGCGGCATGAAGGCGCTCTTGACCAGGCCTCTCACCCGGGTGTGGTTCGGCGGATCCATCCGCAGCATCGACCCGGGAACGTCGTCGGGATCTACGCCCGGCCGGAACGGGTTTATGCCGTCCTCGTACCCGTGCCCCCACAGCGGGTCCGCGAAGACCGCCGCGCACTCCCGGTAACGGGTCGCCATGAGGATGTCCGGCCGCAGCGGGTAGAGCGCTGTGTACTCACGGACGGCCGCGTACCGGGGGTAGGGGTTCGACCGGTGCGCCGGGTGGAAGGCGTCGAAGACAACCTGCGGAACAGTGGACACGTCCACGTCCTCTCTCAGAGCATCCTCCGCCGACCGGTTCCGGTGCCGGATCCGGCACCGGCGGCACTGGCGGCACTGGCGGCACCGGAAACACTGCCGTGATCAGAACCGCCATCATTCCAGCGCTCCGGGCACCGGCCGCGCTGGTTCTCCGTACCAGGCAGGGAAACCTATGAGCCAATAGGAAGCGCGGATGACCGAGGAGAGATCCGCAAGCCACGAAAGAATACGAGGAGGATCCATCCGGCCTGATCAACAATGAGCCTTTTCCATCTCACACTCGTCAGGCGCTGTTGCTGCGGCTCGGATCCGACGGTGGAGAAGGCTTAATCAACCGACCAAACAGGTGCGAGTCGATGACGGAAAAGGCTCAGTCGTCCTCCTACGTTCTGGACCAGGCGCATCCGGACGAGCGATCACGCCTCGAGGCGATGGCACACATGTGGGATCCGGGCACGATGCGGCTGGTGGCCGGCCTGGGGATCGGGCCGGGGCACCGCTGCCTCGAGGCCGGGGCGGGCACCGGCTCGGTTGCCCGAGCCCTCGCCGGGGTTGTGGGCCCGGCCGGCCAGGTTCTCGCCGTCGACCGTGACACCCGCTTCCTCGACCAGCTGCCACCGCAGGTCGAGGTGCGGCGGATGGACGTCATGGTGGACGACCTGCCCCGGCGCAGCTTCGACCTCGTCCACGCGCGGCTTCTGGTCGCGCACCTCCACCCGCACCCGGACGCGCTGCGGCGGCTCGCAGAGGCAGTCGCGCCAGGTGGCTGGCTGCTGGTCGAGGAGGTCGACTGGACCTGCGCCGACCTCCTCGTCCCGGCCGCACCGGTGCACACGGCGATGATCCGGGCCCTGCAGAAGGTCATGGCCGGTGCGGCCGGTGGCGAGGCAGCCGGCTTCGACGCGACCTACGGGCGCCGGCTGCTCGGCGATGTGCTCAGCCTGGGGCTCACCGACGAGTCGGCGCAGTACCAGGGCGTCCAGACCCGCGGCGGCACCGATTCCTGGCTCGCCTGGCGGCTGCTCGTGGAACGGTTCCGGCGAGACATCGTCGCCGCGGGTCTACTGACCGAGGGCGAGGTCGAGGCGTGGTGGGCCGTCAGCCGTGACGAAAGCCGCCTCGTCGTGAGCGTGCCGATGTTCGCGGCCTGGGCGCGCCGACCGCGGCTCGACGCGCCCTGAGGCCGATCGCCTATGCGGTCGTACGCCTGCGGGCCCGGTCCTTGCTCTCCTCCGGCAGCGCGTCGGCGACCAGCAGCCGCGGCAGCAGCTCCGGTTCACGTGTCATCGCACGGAAGACGAGCGCGACGGTGACGTCGTGGTCAGGCCGGTGCACGACCTCGACCGGATCGCCGGCGCGAATGTCTCCGGGCTCGATCACACGAAGGTAGGCGCCGGGCAGTGCCGCCTGCGTGAACCTCCTGATCCAGCCGTCCCGCTCCAGCCAGCCCTGAAACGTCGCACACGGGATCCGCGCGCACGACACCTCGAGGACGACGTCCGGCCCGACGCGCCAACGTTCACCGATCAGGGCACCGTTGACGTCGAGGCCGGCTGTCGTGAGGTTCTCCCCGAAGACGCCGTTCGCGAGCGGCCGGTCCAGCTCGGCCTCCCACCCGTCGAGATCCTCACGGGCGTAGGCGTAGACGGCCTGGTCAGTGCCACCGTGGTGCTTCACGTCGTAGACCCGGTCGCCGGCGAGCCCGACCGCCCCGGTGCCTTTGGGGCCGGGGGCGGTGACGGCGACCGGGCCGGCGACGGGCCGCTTGTCGATACCGGTCGAACCGTGGCCCTTCCAGAGGTTGGGGCGCGGCCTGCCGACGTTGACGGAGAGCACCTTCACGGCGCCAACGCTACGGCTGTCACACCCGGAGGGCGACGTGCCTTCCCTGCCAGTGGCCCCTGCCACTGCCGCCTAGGCTTCCTGCGACTGGCCGCGGAGACGTCGCTGCGCATTCCAGGCATCCACCGTCGAACGGCGCCAACGCGGGCGGCGACGGTGGACGGGCTTGTCGTCATCCGGCTCGTCCGGGGCCGGCGCGGTTCCGTCCGCGACCTCGGCACGCCACGACGACGCCGTCAGGCGCAGGTGATTGGCCACCTCGATAACGGTCATCAGCGGGTCGGCGTCCATCTGGCCATGGTGCCGGGCGAAGCCGCCCATCATGGAGCATCACCCACCCACAGGTGGTCTGGCGTCGTCACAGCCAACAGCTCCGAGTTCGGCGGAGCTCCCGGCCTGAGCAAGCAGAACTGGACGGCCTGACCGCGCCGACTCGAGCTGAATGCAGTGGCGCTGATCAGGAAGTCACGCGGAGGGGTTGCGTGGGGAGAACCTGCCGCCGGACTGGCCCTGGGCTCGCGTCCGTGTCGATGCCCCACGGTTACCGGAACGCGGCGGACGGCGCTGTGTGGCGGTGAAGGTCGGTTTCGCCTGGCCCGAAGGGCGGCGGTCGGCAGATCCGGATCCGGATCCGGGCCCGGGCCCGGGCTCCGTCGCGTCGGGAGCGTCGGCGTGGGTCTCGCCGAAGTCGGGCGCCTGGAAGAGGTTGCTGGTCAGCGGTGGCAGTGCCTGGCGCGGCCGGGGTTGTGTCGTGTCCGGTGCGGAGAACTGAGCAGTGGGTATAGCGATGAGAATCTCACTTTCGGGATGGGGACGCCGGTCGACGACCCGCCTGCTGATCGAAGGTGCGTTTTTGGATCAGGGATGCTCGCCACAGCCGCTATGCGGAGAAAATAGCCCGGCTACGGCAGGATCCGCGGGTGCCGCGAGATCGGATCCGCAAGTTCCCGGGGCCGGGAGAGATCGAACCACAAGACCCCAGGAAACCCTTGGCAAATGCACGGAAACCACCTTGCGACGTGGGCCGTCAGGGACTCGAACCCTGAACTCACCGGTTAAAAGCCGGATGCTCTGCCAATTGAGCTAACGGCCCTGCTCTCCAGCCATGATACCGAACGGCGGAGCTGCGGGGATGCTGGGCGGGCCAGTGCCACCGCCCGGCGCCAGCCAAGGTCACCCCCCGGCGGCCGGCGCGGTGCACCGGGCCCCTCGTGGTGTCCCGTCGGTGCAGGTGGGCGGGATCACCTTGCGGATCATGACCTCGCCGTCACCGAACGAGGCGACGACCTCGGAGTGCTCGATCGCTTCGGCGACCGTGGGGAGCGTCTCCAGCGTGGTCGGGGTCAGATCGCCCAGAATCACATAGTCGATGTCGGACCAGCCGTTCGGGACGGTGCGCCGGACAGCCGGGTCGAGGTCGAGCTTGTAGAACCAGACGGGCACCGGATCCATCCCGGCCACCACGAGGTCCGTCCAGATGTTGTCGTCGGTGATGACGATCTGCCCCCTCTCGTAGTGGTCGATGAACCACTGCGTCGCCTCCCGGCTGGGGGCACCGGCGTCATCCGTGATGGCGTCGCGCAACAGCGGCGCCCACCGGGGCGGAATGGTCAGCACGCCCAGGGCCAGGACGCAGGCGACCGCGGCGGCACGCACCCAGAACCCGACCCGCCGGCGACCGCCGACCGGCCCTCCGCCGTCGGCCGCCGTGCGCGAATCAGGCCCGCTCGGCCCAGGCCCGCTCGATCCAGACCCGCTCAGCCCAGGCTGGTTCGCCCCGGGCCTGCTCGGTTCGGGACGGCCGCGCTGGGCCGGGATGGCACCGGTCAGCCAGGACGGAGCCTTCGGCACCACCCGCCGGCGTCCGGGGTTGCGGGCACCCAGCACGACCAGGGGACGAATACCGCGCGACGGCGCGACCACGTCGAGCAGGCCGGCCGCGCAGATCGCGGCGAAGGGCAACATCGACGTCACGTACGCATAGGGCATGTAGCCGTTTCGCGCCATGAAGACGATCTGCATCAGCAGGAGGAACGCGACAGCGCGGAACCGGCGTACCGCGACCAGCAGGACGACCGCCGCGACCGCCCCGGCACCGAGCAGATAGGGATCCATGCCGAGCCAGAGATCGGCGATGCCGCGAGTGCCGCTGTCGGGATCGAGCACGCTGCCGCTGGGGGTCCGGTCGAACAGCTGCCATTTGACCGCCCACCACAGCGATACGTGGCCTTCGCCTTCGAACAGCTCGTTCTTGGTGACGGCGTACAGGATGTAGATTCCGGCGATGCCGGAGAGGAAACCGAGGAAGTTGCGCCGCGCGAACCGCCAGTTCCGATGGTCCCGGTTCTGCCAGAGCAGCAGGTAGACCCCCGGTAGCAGGACGAGGCTGGTCTCCTTCGACCAGAACGCGAACGCCATGAAGATGCCGGCCCGGGTGGCCGCGCCGACACTGCGGTCCGGGGAGGCCACACAGACCAGGGCGGCAAGCACCCACATCGTGGAGATGTTGTCCAGGAACGCCATCCGCTGGTACCAGATGGCGAGCGGGGAGACGGAGAAGAGCACGACCGCCAGTGCCGCGAAGAACCGCCGCATGCCGAGGCGCCGGCTCAGCATGTACAGCAGCACGCAGCTGGCGACGTGCACCCAGAGCATGGCCTCGCGGGCCGCGGTGACGGCGGTCGCGGTCCGGTCGAAGGCCTGGGTCAGGGTGGTGTAGGAGGCGATGAACAGCCATCCGCCGAACGGGTGGTCGTACCAGTAGGAGTAGTGGGAGATCTGGCCCCAGCGCTCGATCGCGAACGCCTGGGCGGCGTAGGTGCCCTCGTCCTCGTTGACGCGGCCGGGCCAGCCGTCGAAGTTGATGCCGTGCAGCAGTCCCGCGCCGACGGCGAGGGCGAGGACGAGCACGACCCCCGTCCGGTGCGCGCGGGCAGCGGCCGCGGCCCGGCGTACCAGCAGTCCCACCGCGTCCCGCACGCCGGCCAGAGCGCCCTCCCGCGGCACAGGCTGCGCGGGCAGCGCCGGGCTTTCGGCCACCAGCGCGGCCGGGGCGGTGCCGTCAGGAAGGCTGGCGGTTGTGGTGGTCACGAGACACCTTCGAGTCCGCGGGGCGCGAGATCACGTTCGCGGGAGTTGGGATCCCGCGGGGTGGGCACGATGTGGTGCGCGCCGAGATGGGTGGTCTTCTCCCACTCGAGCTGACCGCGCAGCAGCCGGATGGTGGCTCGCAGCGCGGCGGCCGAGAGCACCAGCTGGTAGAACGGCGCGCCGATGACGAGACGCACGCTGTCCAGCCAGGTCGAGCGCAGGCGATAGGAACGGCGGAACTCCCCGAAGGCGGCCTGCTCGGCGACGACGAGCATCACCGCGATCCCGAGCGGCAGCCAGTAGAGCAGCACCAGGACGACCGGCGCCCGCAGCACGAAGATCAGGATCAGCGAGGTGGGCAGCAGCAGGCCGGCGAGGGCCTGGAAGAACGGCATGGCCAGCATCTCGATCGCGAGCAGCCGCTGCCGCAGCGTCGGCAGGTCACGCCAGTCGCCCTTCAGCAGCACCTGGATGAAGCCGAGCATCCAGCGGCTGCGCTGCACCACCAGCTTCTGCAGGCTCTCCGGTGTCTCCTCCCGGGTGGTCAGCGCCGGGTGGTAGAAGACCAGCGTCCGCACACCACGCGCCGACGAGCGGATCCCCAGGTCGCAGTCCTCGGTGAGGGCGGTGGCGTCCCAGCCGCCTAGGGCGGTGAGGACGTCGCGGCGGACGAACACCGTGTTGCCGCCGAGCGGGATGAGCCGCGCCTGTGCCTGGAAGCGAAGCCGGGACATGAACCAGACGTAGTACTCGAGGCAGTTGCGGACCCGCCACCACGAGGTCCCCTCGTTGCACCAGGTGAGGAACCGGGCGATCAGCGCCTTCGGCCCACGCCGGCCACCTCGGCCACCGCGGCCGCTCCGCCCGTGCCGGCCGCGCCGCTGCGGTTCCGCGGAACCGCCCCCGGGATCGCCCGCAGGCGGTTCCGCGGAACCGTCACCGGATGCGCCATCCCGCCCGCGGGCCGCCCGGATGTTCATGAGCTGGACGCCACCCTGGATGATTCCGACGTCCGGATGGCGCACGGCGATCGTGTTCACGTGGCCGAGCAGACCGGCGGCGATCAGCGACTCGGCGTCGACGACGCCGATGAGGTCGCCGCGGCAGTAGGGCCGGGCGTCCTCGAGCGAGATGGGCTTGCTGCGCCGGTCTCCGCGCGGTGCGATCACCTCGACGCAGGGATACCGGTCCGCGTACGACTGGGCGATCTCGCGGGTCTCCCGGTCGATCTCGTCCTCGGAGACGACCACCAGGATCTGCATCAGCTCGTGCGGGTAGTCACCGGCGAGGATCTGCTGCAGCGTCCGGCCGAGAACGGGCTCGTCCCGCGCCGGCACGATGAGGGAGATCGGTACCTGGGGTGACTCCTGGTCGGTGAGATCGACGTGATCCACCCGCTCCGGGCGCTGCCAGGCGAACTGGGTGCGGCTCAGGGTGAGGGCCGCCACGATGAACATGATCAATGACACCGCCGACCAGGCCGCCACGACGAACCCGGTGGGCCCCAGCCTGATCGCCGCCCAGACGATGACCAGGCCGAGGGCGGCGAACAGCAGCCAGAACCGCGGCCGTGGCCGCAGCCGGTGCCGCGCCGGACGCGGGAGGGCGGCCCGGCGGGAGTCGGCACCGTGAGAGTCGGCACCGCCCGACGTCGCCGGCTCCGGCGGCGATGACCGCGGCTGCGGCGGCGATGAAGGCGGTACCTCGTGGTCAACGTGCATCAACGAGCTCCGGGAGATCTGCGGCGTAGTCGGCGACGGTCGCGTTCGCGAAGTAGAGGACCCGCAGCCGGTCGTCGGCGCCGTAGCCGGCGACCTGGGCGGCGTGCGCGACGCTGTAGTCCGCGGTGGGCGCCTGGCTGGGCGCCAGGCTGGGACGGATCGCCAGCGGGATTCCCACGGCGCGCTGGGCGGCGTCGATCTCGGCGAGGTCGCCGGTCAGCCCGATGAACGTGCTGTCGAACTGGTCGAGCCAGCGCCGGAGCACGGCCGGGGTGTCCCGGGCCGGGTCGGTGGTGACGAAGACAGTCCGCACCGCGTCGGCGATCCGGGTGGGGACCAGCGTGCGGGCGGCGGCGATGTCGGCCATCGTCGTCGGGCAGACGTCCGGGCAGTTCGTGAAGCCGAAGAACAGCAGCGCCGGCCGGCCCGCGGTCGCGGTGGCGAACGCGAACGGCACCCCGGACGTGTCCGTGAGGGTGAACGACGGCTTCGGGCGGGCGTTCGGCGGAACCGTCCCGTGCCATCCCGGGCCCGACGCCGGGCGGGCCGTTCCCGCGGTGCCGGTGGTTTCCCCGGCACCCGCCAGCCTGGTCGTGGTGGCCCCGGTGGCCGGAGTGGCCGAGGTGGCCCTGGCCGAGGTGCTGTCGGTGCCGCAGCCGGCGGCGAGCGGGGCGAGGGCGCCGAGGAACGCCACCGCGAGCAGGTCCCGCCGCTTCGGATCACGTCTCGGATCACGTCTCGGGACACGCACCGACGCACGCGCTGGATCATGCATCGATGTCACGCGCAGACCACATCGCCGGGGCCGGCCTGGCGTCCCGCGCCGGCCAGTTCGAGGGTGTCCGCGCCGACGACCCGCAGCGGGGCCAGGCCGACGTCCCGCAGGAAGTCGCAGTCGAGCGTCCGGCCGGCCGGGGCCACCCGCGGGACACAGAAGGTGCGGGTGTCGCTGGCGTCGACGTAGTTGCGGTCGCAGCCGTCGACGCCCGGAGGCACCGGCGACGGGCTGCCGTTGCCGCGCGGCAGGACCCGGCCGCTCAGGTCCGGGTTGCCCAGCGGCGTGGGCAGCCGCACCACCGGGATCCCCACGGGATCACGGGCGGCGGTGGTCGCGGTGGCGGCGGGATCCGTCGCCGGCCTGCCGCCCGCCGTCTGGCCGGCGCCCGGCGACCCGCCGCCGGCCAGCAGCAGGCCGACCGTGATCCCACCGGCCACCAGCACCACCGTGCCGAGGGCCAGCAGGACGCGCGGGCTCGGGCGCGGGCCCGCGCGCAGCCGCCGGATCCGGATCCGGTCGAGCCGGCTCATCCGACGTGCACCCATCGGGCCACCGACGGGACACCGGAGGAGTCCTGGACGAACAGCATGTAGTAGCCGGGTGGCACCAGGTTGGGGTTCGTCGGCATCTCGACCGAGATCGACGTGCCCGTGCCGGTGATCGGCAGGTCGACGCTGCGCTGGTTGGGGTCGGACGAATGGGTGACCGAGGACGGACGGATCAGCGTGGCGCGGCCGATGCCGCCGCTGACCGTCAGGTTGTAGTTGCCACCGTAGTCGAACTGCGCCGGGGCGTCGGAAATAGTCGGACGTGCACGGTTCATGTACCACGGCGAGTACACGGAGATACCGAGGTCGAAAGAGCCGTCCGACGGGTTGTTACCGATTGCCGCGACCCGGCCGTCGGGCAGCAGGAAGGCCGACGAGTGGTACATCCGGTTGAGCGGGTCGGCCGGCATCGGGGTGAACGTGTTCGTCACCGGGTCGTACATGGATGCCTCGTGCACGGCGTACTCGTTGTAGTTGTGTTTCGCGCCGCCGGTCTCGAAGACCTTGCCGTCGGGCAGGATCACCGGGCTGACGTACATCTTCCCGGCGGCGAGATCCGGGCCCGCCGTCCACGACGGATCCGGGGTGCTGAGATTGATGATGTCGGTCTTCGCGGTCGGGTCCAGCGGGCTGTACGAGTTCCCGCCGCCCAGCGTCATCACCTTCTGGGYCTGCGCCGGGGGAAGCAGAACGGTGCCGCCCTGGTCACGGAAGTCGATGTCGCGCAGCCCGGCGACCTCGGTGATCGTGCCGGCGTCCAGGTCGTAGATCTCCGAGCCGGACGTCCCGGGCAGCGCGTTGCCGAAGGTGTGCGTGCCGGCGTAGAACAGGCGCCCGTCCGACATCAGGATCATGTTCGGGTAGAGGCCCCAGTAGGAGTAGGTCTGCTGGACCTCGTTGAGCTGCTTCCAGCGCTGCGCGCTGTCGTCCCACATCTCGACCGAGACGTTGCCCGAACCGGTCTCGTTGAGGCCGCCGGTGGCGAAGACGTCCCCGTTGCCGAGGTTGACCAGGCTCGGGTACCAGTGCCCGCCGCCGGGCATGTCCCCGACGATCTCGTAGGTGCCGGCGATCGGGTCGAAGATGTAGGTGACGTCCAGGCCGTAGTAGTTCTCGGTCGCCGTCGGGTAGGCCTTGGTGCCACCGGCCAGCAGGATCCGCCCGTCGGAAAGCTGGGTGTGGCCGACGCAGAACAGGTCGTCCGCGGTGGGGACGTCCGCGAAGGCACCGGTGCTCGGGTTCCAGACCTTGGACGTCAGCACGCCGTTCTCGAAGTTCTGCTGGTTGTTGCCGGAGCCGGCCACCAGCAGCACGTTCCCGGTACGCAGAACGGTCGCGTGAATGGATCGGACGGGTGCCTCGTACGGCAGCACCGTCCACGAGCCCTGGCAGTTCGAGGTGCAGCCGCCGGGCGGCGGTGCGGGCAGCGGGCCGGGTGCGCCGCCACCGGTGTAGCTGGCCCGGACGAGGCCGCCGCCGTCACCCTGGTAGTACTCCACCCGCACGGTGTGCACGCCCTCGGTGACCGGGACGGTCGCGGTGAAGGTCGTCGGCCCCTGGGCCCGCCACTCGTCGATGACCTTGGTGTTGTCGAGCCACACCCGTACCCCGTCGTCGGCGGTGGCGGAGATGGTCGTCGTCCCGCCGCGGAACCGGTCGGTGCGCAGCCAGCGGGCGGAGAAGTTGTAGCCGCCGAGGCCCCCCACGCCCGGGCCGGTCTCACCGAAGTCGTAGCTCAGCGGAGCCTCGCACCGCTCGGCGACCGGAGCGCCGGCGAGCGTTCTGTTGTTGAAGTAGGACGCGGACCACTCGATCGACGTACACGCCGACACACCGGTCTCGACGGTCGTGGTGTAGCCGGCGCGGACCAGCGCGCCGCCGCCCTTCTCGTAGTACTCGACCTTGATGGTGTGCGTGCCGGCGGTGACGTCGACGGTCTCCGAGTAGGGCTCCGGACCCTGGTCCCGCCATTCGTCGATGACCAGGATGTTGTCGAGGTACACCCGGATGCCGTCGTCGGAGGTGGCGTTGAGCGTCACCTGGCCGGCCTGGAAGGTGTCGGTCCGGGTCCAGCGCGCCGAGAAGTTGTCCGCCCCTATACCGGCCAGGCCGGGCGTGCCCTCCCCCCAGTCGTGGTCGACCGCGTCCTCGCAGCGCTGCGCGACCGCGTTGCCGGCGAGCGCGGTGCCGGCGAAGTAGGACGCCGACCACTGGGTGGCCTGGCATACCGGGGCCGGCGGTGGCGCGCCCGCGTAGCTGACCCGGGCGACGGCTCCCCCACCGGCCTCGTAGTACTCGACCTTGATCGTGTGCTCACCCGCGGTGACCGCGGGGACGGTCCCGGTGAACGTCGGCGTGCCCTGGTCGCGCCATTCGTCGATGACCAGGGTGTTGTCGAGCCACACCCGGATCCCGTCGTCGGCGGTGGCGGTGAAGGTCACCGGCCCCGCCTCGAAGGTGTCGGTCCGGATCCAGCGCACCGAGAAGTTGTCCGCCCCGAGCGTGCCGACCCCCGGCGCGCCGGCGCCCCAGTCGTGGTTGACGGCCGTCTCGCACTGCAGGGTCGGGGTGCCCGACAGGGTCCGCCCGGCGTAGTAGGCGGCCGACCACTGGCCAGGCTCGCACGACGCCGTCGGTGGCGGGCCACCGGACCAGTCGAAGGCCACGACGGATCCGGCGCCGTGCTGGTAGTACTCGACGACCACCTGGTGCTGACCGGCCGTGATGTGCGGCTCGGCCGTGTAGGCGGTCGGCCCCTGGTCCACCCAGCCGTTGATGACGGTCGTGCCGTCGAGGATCACCCGGATCCCGTCGTCGGCCACGCCGGTGAAGGTGTAGGTGCCCTCGGCGGGGAAGGTGACGGTCTGYGTCCACCGCACCGAGAAGTTCTCCGTGCCCAGGCCGCCGATGCCGGGGCCCTGGTCCGTCCAGGTGAAGTAGATCTCGCTGTCGCAGCGGGAGCCGGCAGGTGTGCCGGTCAGGCCGGTGCCCTCGTAGTAGTCCGCGGCCCACTGTCCGGCCGGGCAGGTGATCGCGTTCGCCGACGGTGCCACCAGCAGCAGCGCGCCGAGGTCGACCAGCGCGAACACCAACACGGCCACCAGGATTCGGCGACGCCGGCGAGCCGGGCCGCGACGGGCCCGGCCTCGCTTCGGCCGGCGCAGGTCAGCTGCTGACACAGGTCACTCCACCCCTGGGTTCTCGATCTGCGGCCGCAGATCGACCACACCGCCGGTCGGTGCGCAGACCGGTGCCGACACCGACGCGGGAAGCAGCGAACGGGTCGCCGCGGTCCTGGCCACCGGCACCGACGCCTGCGCTGGCGGCGACTCGGCTCGAGGGTCGGCGTCGAACGAGCGCGTCCGGTAGATCGTCCGGTCGACCACGAAATATCTGGCAACCACGGCCACGGCGAGAGTGATCAGCGTGGACAGGCCGACCCCGAGGCCCCAGCCGTCGACGAGCAGTGTCAGCAGCGGGAGCCGCAGGACCAGGTCAGCGTTGTTGATGAGGAGAAACGGCAGGAACCGACGCAGTGGAACCCGCTCAGGACCGTGCCAGACCAGCAGCTCGCAGCCGACGAAGTTCCAGACAATCGCCACCTGGGTGCCGACCGTCGCCGCGACCAGATAGTTCAGACCGGCCGCGTGGTGGAGCAGCCAGGTTGTGGCCAGGTTCGGAAGCAGCCCGGAGATACCGATGAGCGCGAATCGGGCCGGACGCGGCACCCGCAGCGCGAACAGCCTGCGGAGAAAGCGCACACCCTGGGTGAGCGAGGCATTGGATGCACCGGCCTGCCGTTCGCCGAACTCGTAGGCGATTTCCCGCACCCGCAGCTTCCGGGCCGAAACCAGCAGCTCAAGGAGGATCTTGTAGCCGTCCGGGCGTAGTGCGTCGACATCGAACGCCTGCACCCGCAGCAGGAAGAATCCACTCATGACGTCGGAAACGCCCCGCAGCCGCCGCGGAAACACCAGCCGTGAGACGCGGTTCGACCCGGAGGAGATCAGCCGGCGGCCTTTTCCGGCCAGGCCGTTCGCACTGCCGCCGTCGACGTACCGGCTGCCGACGACCACATCCGCGGACTGTTCCCGCGCGGTGGCCAGCAGCTCGGGAACAGTCTCCGGCGGGTGCTGGAGGTCGCCGTCCATGACCACCACGTAGGCCGCGGCGCACATCCGAATGCCCTCGCACACGGCGCCGCCGAGACCCCCGTGGCGTTCCTGCGGAGCCCGGTGCAACACGCGCACCGGGATTCCGCAGCTGCGGCGCGCGACCTCGATGGCTGCCGGAGTCTCATCGTCCGAATCGTCGACGAAGATGACTTCGCAGGTCAGGCCGGCGAGCGCGGCATCGAGCCGGCGCAGCAGCGGGTCGACGTTGAGGGCCTCGTTCCGGGTGGGCACGATTACCGAGACAGCCGGCGGCCCGGCTGGCGAGGACGCCACCGCACCGCCAGCCGCGGCGGCAACGGAGGTCAGGGCCGGTGGCGGTGCCGGTGCCGCCGCGGTCGGGGCCGGTAGCGGAGCCGGTGCCGCCGCGGTCGGTGATTCCGGGCGGCGCGGAGGTGGCAGCAGACTCGCCACATCGACGTCGCCGACGTCGCCGCGGTCAGATGCGCCGGATCTGCTCACCACGACGCTCCACGCCCCGCGCCCCCGGCGCCCGACACCGGGGCCGGCCAGACCTTCGCGGACACGCTGGCACGGGTTGTTCTCGGCATCACGACAGGGCACGCCGCGCTTTCATTTCCGGAACGCCCGTATGGCTTCATGGGCAGCATGAACCGATCCCCCAGTCGGCGACATGTCAAAAAGAGCCATGAATTTGTAGGCGCAGCTGCCCTGAAGCCCCGTTCGGGCTAAGTTTCATATGAGGACATACTGCGTT
The DNA here is from genome assembly GCF_001983215.1 of Frankia sp. CcI49. Classification (NCBI taxonomy): domain Bacteria; kingdom Bacillati; phylum Actinomycetota; class Actinomycetes; order Frankiales; family Frankiaceae; genus Frankia; species Frankia sp. CcI49. The sequence continues at coordinate 20,601 of NZ_MOWP01000011.1, read as the reverse complement.
TACTTGCTTCAGAGGACGGGCATACGGCATCGGGCCGGGGCGGCCTCATCAGAGGCGGGCACCACCCGGAAGCAGCACTGTTCAGAGCACGAGGCCAGCCGGCCGCGCAAATGAAATCGCGGAGCACGATGCATGACCTCATACCGCACAGACTCCGCCGCCTGTGACTTGGCTGGCGTCAAACGCAGAACCCCCCGGATCGGCAGTGGCGCCTTCTGGCCCTCGAGCCATCGCGACTGTAGCACGCCTTCCACCGAATATCCGACCGTTCCCAGCCGAGCAGTGATGTCGGCAACATCTACGCCGATCGACTGACATGGAAGTTCATTAATATTGGACTCAGGACGATGCCACTAATATCGACAATCGTCGGGCTCCAACGTCCCTTATGACCCCTATTGACACCTTCGGCGACGGCGACGTCCACCGGCCCCCTCAAAGGAGAAGACACACCGCCACCAAAACCAGTAATCATCTAGCTACCAACCGCGCCCACACGCAGACACACCGGGACGCCGACACGCCTGAAGGCCGGGGCCGCGGATCGTTCACGCCCACGGCAGCTGGCCACCGGACAAGGCACTGCAGTCGGCCCCTACGGCGGGCCTGCGGATGGCCGCCAGCCCGCACCGGCGATGACCCACGCCCGGGGATCGGGCGAGGGCGCAAGCCCGGGGATCGAAAAGCCACGGGCCCACGGGGCCACCCGGCTGCTCCTCAGAGCGAGATGGTCACTTCCGTCATCTGCTCCGAGGCCTCCCACAGCCGCTTCGAGGCCTCCTCGTCGTGCGACGCCGCGTTGGACTTCACCACAACCGGGTGACCGGTCATCTTCAGCAGCCCCGACGGCCCGTAGTACTCGCCGCCCTTGGCCTCCGGATCCAACGCCGCACGCAGCATGGGGAGACTGCCCTTGAGCGCCGAATGCACGATGGGGTTGGGGATGCTGTCGATGAACCGCTTGATCCGCCGCTTGATCGGCGTGTCACCCCGGCCACCGACGTCGGTGTTCGCACCGCCGGGATGCGCGGCGAGGGAGATCGTCGACGTCTTCCCCGCCGCCTCGAGCCGGCGCTGAAGCTCATAGGAGAACATCAGGTTCGCGAGCTTCGATCGGCCGTAGGCCCGCAGCGGCTTGTAGTTCCGCTTGTAGGCGAGGTCCTCAAAGTCGATCTTCCCCATCCGGTGCCCGTTGCTGCCGACCGTCACGATGCGGCCGGCGTCGGCGGCCAGCACGGCGTCCAGCAGAAGCCCGGTGAAGGCGAAGTGGCCCAGATGGTTGATGCCGAAATGCTGCTCGAAGCCGTCCTCTGTCTGACCGTGCGGCAGCAGGATCACACCGGCGTTGTTGATGAGCAGGTCGATGACCGGGTGCTCACTGACCAGCGCTTCGGCCGCCTTGCGGACAGACGTGAGCGAGTTGAGGTCCATCTGTAGCACGGAGACTTCCGCCTCGGGGGCGGCGGCCACGATCTTCTCCTTGGCGGCCAGCGCCTTGGCCTCGTTGCGGCACGCCATGACGACGGTCGCCCCGTTGACGGCGAGCAGTCTGGCGGCCTCGAAGCCGATTCCGGTGTTGGAGCCGGTGACGACGGCCGTCTTCCCGGTCAGGTCCGGCACATCGGCCACACCCCAACGCCGCCGCTTCAGCCCACCTGCCATGACGACCTCCGCGACCGCGATCCCGCCGGAGCAGGAAGCTCCCCGACCATGTGAAGCCAGGCGGCGCAACCCCATAAGGCAGGCGTGGCGCGAAGTCCTCCGTGGCTCACCCCATCACCATAAAGCAGGACGGTATACGCAGGCTCGCCACAGTCCTCCGCACACCGCCGACCGCACACCGCCGACCGCCCACGCCCAGCGGCAGCCCGGAGCCGGAACTCGAAGACCCGAGGATGTTTGTCGCCCCGACGACCACGATCATCCGATCCAGCCCAGCGAACAGCGGCAGCAGCGAACAGCGGCAGCCCGGAGCCACGGCTCGAAGATCCGCGGATGGTCGTCGTTCTGGAGCCTGCCGCACGCTGGCGCCGATCAAGATCGCTGGTCGGGGAGGTTCGCACTCCACGAACGCGGCCGGACCGCCGAGCGCCCGGCAGCCCGAGCGCCCGGCAGCCCGAGCACCCGGCAGCCCGAGCACCCGGGAGCCCGAGCACCCGGGAGCCCGGTCTGGCGAGTCGCAAGAGTGAACGATTCTGGTCGTCGGGACGACCAGAATCGTTCTATCTTGCGGGCCGCCAAGCGCCTATTCGCCCCTTTTGCCCCTCTTGGTGCGAATTGCTTGGTGTCCCACGGCGTGCTCCGCCCCGGAATGCCGCGGGAAACCCTGACGGATCGAGCTCGGCGGTGACGCTCCTGCCGAGCACGGCGCGCCCACGGGCGCCACCGCACCGGCCACCAGCGAGATCAGCCAGCGAGCACAGGCCCGGCCGAGCCGCGGCCACGTCACCAGTCATGGGCCAGGCATCGCCAGACATGGGACCAGGCACAGGAAACGCCGCGCCGGGCGACGAGAACAGCCTGGCGCGGCGCTGTGAACGCAGGACAGGCGCGCCCGGTCGATCGTGGCCCCGTACCGCGCCTGCCGGTGGAGAAATCCCCCGCTGCTGCTAGCCGCCGAACGGCTGGTCCCGCCCCGCCGACTCGGATCCGAAACGCTCGCTGGACTGGATGCCCTGGCCCGCGCCGATTCCCACCAGTTCCCGCAGGCGGTTCTCCACGTACCGCTCACTGTGGTGGGTCCGGTCCGCGATCCGGGCGACGAGGTCGTTGATCCCGGTTGCCGCGTCCAGGTCCGAGGTGCTGACCTGGCCGAACTGGTCAAGCAGGCGGTAGCGCAGCTGCCGCCAGTTCCGGCGCAGCTGCTGCTCGATCTGCTGGCGCTGCTCCTGCTGATTCATTCTTGATCCCTCTCCAGATGATTTTTCGGCGCGACTACAGACGCCGGGTGCACGTTAACCCGACAGCCCGAAAGAACGCTGGAGTCGCCATTTGATTGGGCTGGAAAAGCACCATCCGCGACATTCATCGAACCGACGAGGCCGGAAATCAAACGGTTTTCCCACACAGCCCGTCCGGGCAGCCCAGGAAGGGCCCGCCCAGGTGACCCGCTCGCGCCGTTCCTGCCTCAGTGACCGCTGCCACCCTTCAGCGGTCGCCGCCACCTCTCAGCGGTCGCTGCCGCCACCTCCGCCGCTGCCACCGCGGACGGCTCGGGGCCAGGTACCCACACAGGTCTCGGCCGTGATGCCGGGCCCGAATCCGGCGATCAGCCCGCGGGCGCCGTGCTCGAGCGCGTCGTCCTCGAACAGGCGGCGCAGCGAGTCGAGAACGACCGCGCTCGCGATGTTTCCGTAGTCGGTGAGGGTCGCCCGGCTGAAGCGGAAGAAGGCGGGATCGACGCCGAGAATGTCACGCAGATCGTCGAGGATGCGCGGGCCGCCGGCGTGGATGATGTAGAAATCGAGGTCGGAGGCGTCCCAGCCGTGACTGCTAGCCAGGGTCCGCAGCGCCGGCGCCAGCATCGGCATGGTCGCCGGAACCCTCTTGTCGAGCTGAAAATGGAATCCGGTCTCCTTGACGGCGTAGGAGATCCATTCCTCGGTGTCCGGAACCAGGAAGGATCCGTTCCGCTCCAGCTGGACGCCGTGACCGCTCTGCCCACGGACGACCGCCGCCGCGACCGCGTCACCGAACAGTCCGTTGGACAGCAGGTTTCCCACGCCGTCATCGGTCGGCTGATAGCACAGGGAACAGAACTCACAGGCGACGATGAGAACGTTCGCCGTCGGATAGGCCAGGCAGAACTCGCCGGCCCGGTTGATGGCGGCACCCCCGGCGGCGCAGCCGAGCTGGGCGATCGGAATCTGCCGGGTGTCGTTACGGAAGCCCATCCGGTTGATCATCCACGCCGTCATCGACGGCATGAGAAACCCGGTGCACGAGACGAAGATGATCGCGTTGACGTCCGCCACGTCGAGCCCGGCACTGGCCAGCGCGGCGTGCACCACCGCTGGTACCCGCTGCCGCGCCTCCTGCTCGTAAGCAGCGTTGCGGGCCTCGAAACCCGGATGCCGCAGGGTTTCCGCGATCGGACGCACCAGATGACGTTGACGCACCCCGGTGTTCTCGATGAGCCGCAGCACCAGGTCGAGCCGCGGATGATCGCTGTGCAGCTGACGGGCCAGCTCCAGGGTCCGTTCCATGGAAATCACATGCTCCGGCACCATCACTGCCGGACGACAGAGAATCGGCACAGCGCAAGCGCCTTCCTGGACGGTGGTTCGCCAGTCACGACAGCCACAACAGCGAAGACAGGTCGACCGGACCGTCAGCCTCGCCTCGTTCCAGAACCGGGCTCGTCCGGCGGACCAGTCGCACAGGCACCGGAGGCCGCCGCGCATCACCGRCCGAATTCACGTCGCAGCGACCTCCGTGTCCCCCGGTACAGGTACGTACCCGGAAGCGGTGACCAGCACGCTCCTCGCACCTTTTCGCAGCTGGTGCCACCCGGCTGACGCAGCTGTTCCAGGCCGCGTCAGCCGCGCATCGTCCAGGTCAGCCCCGCACGGTCCCGGCGGCCCAGGCGATCCGCGAGAGGCCCTCGACGGTGGCGATGCCGGTGCTCTCGCTGGCGCTGTCCCGGGTGTAGGCAGCCATCACGTAGTCGCGACCGTTGCCGTGAACATGGGCCAGGCTGTTGATCACCCATCCGCCGTCGTAGGGCAGCCAGCCGTTCTTGATCTCCACTGCCACCCCGGACGGCACGCCCGCCGTCAGGCCCCACCGCTGGGACGTGATCACACTGTCCAGCAGGCTCTTCGCCGTGGCCCGGGCCGCGGCGGACAGCGTCGTGTTGGGGTAGGCAACCGCGCGGAGCACCGCGAGCTGGTCACTCGCCGTGGTCTTCGTCAGCCCCCACTTGCCGCCGGCGCCGGCGGTGGTCGCCCTCATCCCGAGCCGCTGGTAGAAGGCGTTCATGCCGGTGCTGCCGCCCGCCTGGTTCCACAGCGAGGTCGCCGACGCGTTGTCACTGATCGAAATCATCTTCTTGGCCAGCGCCGTCTGGGACGCGGTCAGCTGACCGCTCGCACCGGTCTTCGACAGCAACGCGGCCAGGATGTCCAGCTTGACGGTGCTCGCCGTCTCCCATCCCGTCCGGGTCGTCGCGCTGCTGCTGACGACGGTCTCACCGGTCGCGGCGTCGTACAGCGCGACACTGGTCGAGCCGGGACGTCCGGCCAGGTAGGCGCGGAACCGCTCCGCCAGGGCGCTCGCGGTGACACCGCCCTGCGCGGACGCAGTGCTCGCCGCCAGCGGGGTGGGAGCCTGCGCGGCGCCGACGGCATTCGACCCGGCCGGGCCGGCGTCCGTGGCTGTGGCCGTTGCCGTGGGCTCGGCCGTGGTCGCGGGGGTGACCGTGGTCGCGGGGGTGGCCGTGGTCGCGGGGGTGGCCGTCGGAGCGGCGGTCGTCGCGGTGGGAGTGGACGTGGGCGCGGCCGTGGTGTCCGCCGAGGCCGCCGCGGTGGTGGGAGAAGAGTCCACGGAATGGACCAGCGCCGAGGTCGACGCGACCGCCGTCAGCCCGGCGGTGCCGGTGACCGTGGCCGCGGCGGTCGCCACCGCGCTGGACGCCAGCAGCACAGCAGCAGCGCCCCCAACTGCAACAACGCGTTGCCGGGCACGCCGGTCGACACGGTGACTGCTGATGTTGCCGGTGGAGGGGTGCTTACGAGCCATGCCCGTTGTCTACGGACAGAAGGGCCAGCTGGATGTGTCCGGAATGTTAACCCATGTAAATTGTTGCTCACGGTAAGCATCTGTAACCATGTGTAAGGTATCTGTCGGCCCGGATTATGCGCACATGCGTCGACAAGGCCGGCGGCCAGAAAGCCCAGGACCACGAACGCCCCGGCAGGGACGCCGGCGGACGGCCGATCCGCGGCATCGGCCATCCGTCACGCCACGTGGCCGACAACCCGGAACCGAGTGGGCAGCGGCGAGGCGGGATCAGCTGGCGGCTGGCACGCCGAGGCCGAGGGTGCGCTCCGAGACGTCCCAGAGCTGGGCGGCGGCGTCCGGGTCCAGGGCGTAGGCGGCTACCCCGTTGCGTGCTCCGAGCACGCCGACCTGGGCCTCGTTGCAGTCCTCGAAGTAGCGCCCGCCGATTCCGGCGAGCAGCGGCGACGTCGCGACCAGCACCGAGGTCGCGGCACCCTGCTCGGTGGTCTTCCATTTCAGGTCGGCGCCTCCCGCGGCGGCACGCAGCCGGGCGAGATCCTCGTCGGAGACGTATCGCTGCAGGTTGGTGCGGATGCCGCCGGGCATCAGGGCGTTCACGGTGATGCCGTCGGCCGCCCAGCGGCGGCTGGCCTCGACGGCGAACAGCACGTTGGCCGTCTTCGACTGGCCGTAGGCCCCCCACGGGTCATAGGGGCGGCGGTCGAAGTGGATGTCGTCGAAGACCACCGGGGAGCGGTGATGGGCGCTGGAGCTCACCGAGACGACGCGCGCACCACCGCCGGCCGTACCGCCGTCGCCGCCCGCGGCCGCGGCCGCGGCGGCCAGGGCATCGTGCAGGCCGACGGTCAGCGCGAAGTGGCCGAGGTGGTTGGTGGCGAACTGCAGCTCCCAGCCTTCGGGGGTGCGCGTCAGCGGCGAGGCCATGACGCCGGCGTTGTTGACGAGGATGTCCAGCGGGCCGTCCCAGCGGCGCACGAACGCGGCCACCGAGGCCTGGTCGGCGAGGTCGAGCGCCTCGACCAGCACCCGCCCCGCGGCCGTGCCGGCATCCGCGCCCTCGCCGGCACCGGTGACCGCGCTCGCGCTCGTGCCAGCGATGTCGGCGGCGGTGCGCTCGCCCGCGGCCAGGTCACGGACGGCCAGGGTGACTTCGGCCCCGGCGGTGGCGAGTGCCCGTGCGGTCTCGACGCCGATGCCGGAGGCGCCGCCGGTCACGATGGCACGGCGGCCGGTGAGGTCGATACCGGCGATCACCTCGGCGGCGGTCGACTCGGCGTCGAACGGGGTCGTGATCCGATCAGTCATGATCAGGTTCTCCTCGGTACGCTTATCCGGAGTCTCCTCCGTTCCATTCGACAGGAACCGGAGGGGGCTCCGGAAAATTTCCCGGCCGGCCAGCCCGGCCGGCCAGGAGGTCGAGAGCTGATGCCATCCGCCCGCCCCCTGCGTGTGGATGCCCAGCGCAACCGGCAGCGACTGCTCGACGCGGCGGTCCGCCTGCTGCCGCAGGAGGAGGACGGCTCCGAGGTCACGCTCGCCGCGATCGCCAAGGAGGCCGGCGTCGGCATCGGGACGCTGTACCGCCATTTCCCCACCCGGGAGGCGCTCGTCGACGCCGCCTACCGCGGTGAGCTCGACCGGCTGTGCGATTCGGTCGACGGGCTGGTCCGCGACCTGCCACCGGATCAGGCGCTGCGCGAGTGGATGGACCGGTTCGTCGACTACATGGCGACGAAGCGCGGGATGGGCGGGGCGCTTCGCGCCCTGGTCGCCGCCGGCGGCGACCCGTTCGCGAACAGCCGCCGGCGGCTGACCGACGCGGTGGCGATGCTGCTGGCCGCCGGGGTGTCGGCGGGCATGCTGCGCGCGGACGTCACCGCCGACGATCTCCTGCTCGGCATCAGCGGCGTGACCTTGGCGACCGCGGATCGCGGCGACCGTGCCCAGGTCGGGCGCCTGCTCGACCTCCTGCTGGATGGGCTCAGAACCGCCGGGCCAGCCAGATAGTCGGGCAGAGGCAAGCCGGCCTGGCAGGTAGTGGTCTCGGGCCGAGAACGTGGGTTCACCGCACCGGTGCACGCATACACGATGCGAACAAGAGGGCAATAGGCCCACTTGACTAGACATTTCGTGCAGATCGCGCGGATCGCGCCGTCGTGTGGCGGCTCCACGGCACCGGTTTGCCTCCAGAAGCAACCAGTGGCCACGTTTGCCGCGACGGCCGGCAGCCGTCCACCGGGTCCGGGTGGGCCGGAACTCCATTTGCTCCCTTCTGACAAAACAGCGCCCACCCCATCAGCGGAACGGTAGGGTTCTACCCGCAACGTCGGCATTGTCCGCCGGCAGCGCCAGTGCCGCGTTCGGCAGATGTGACCCACCCGTACGCAGGCGCCGGAGGAATATTCGCGCCCACTACGGGGGAATTCGTGACCACTGAGGCCGAGCCCAACGACGGCGGCACTTCCGTCATCACCGCCGACGGAACGCCACTGGACGTCGACCTGAAAACCGATGTGCCGCACCCGGCCCGGGTCTACGACTACATCCTCGGCGGGACGGAGAATTTCCCGGCCGACCGCGCGGCAGCCGCAGAATTTTCCAGGCATTTGCCGAACCTGCCGACGTCCATGCGGGCGAACCGTAACTTCATGGCCCGGGTGGCGCACAACCTGGCGGCGGAGCACGGCATTCGGCAGTTCCTCGACATCGGTTCCGGGCTGCCGACCTCCCCGAACCTGCACGAGGTCGCCCAGCGGGTCGCGCCCGAGTCGCGGGTCGTCTACGTCGACCGCGACCCCATCGTTCTGCTGCACGCCCGGCCGCTGCTCACCAGCACTGCCGAGGGCAGCACCGCCTACCTCGACGCCGACCTGAGCCGGCCGCAGGAGATCCTGCAGTCCGCCCAGCTGCAGGAGACCCTTGACCTGAGCAAGCCGGTGGCGGTCAGCCTGCTGGCGGTCGTCCAGTTCATCCCGGATGACGCGATCGTGAAGAACGTCATCAGCGAGCTCCTGGCGCCGCTCGCCCCGGGCAGCGTCCTGGCGATCTCCACCGTGACGGCGGACTTCGCCCCCGAGGAGGTGGCGGACGGCACCGCCGCCTACCGGGCCAGCGGGATCCCGATGGTCTCGCGTGACCTGAAGGCCGTCGAGGCCTTCTTCGACGGCCTGGAGCTGCTCGACCCGGGCATCGTCCTCGTCCACCGCTGGCACCCCGACGCCGAGTCGGCCGCCATCGAGGACAGCCACGTCTACATGTACGGCGGCGTCGCCCGCAAGCCGTAGTCGCCCGCAAGCTGTAGTCGCCCGCAAGCTGTAGTCGGTCAACGCGGGCGAGCCGTGGTCGATCACCCAGCTTCGCCGAAGCCGCGGCCGGATCCCTTCCGGCCGCGGCTTTGTCGTTCCCGACCCAGCCCCGCCCGATCTCTCTCGACCCGGCCGCCCGCACCCGGCCCGGGAGTGCCGCCGCACCCCACCCTCAAAAAGATCTTGAACAGTTTTCTTGACTCGTTCAGGAAAAGGGCGCACCGTAGTGCGCATGACGACGTCCGCGGACTTCCAGCAGATGCTGAGGGGGGCCGCCCTGCGCGTCACCCGTCCGCGGGTGGCCGTGCTCGGCGCGGTCCACGCACATCCGCACGCTGACACCGATTCGATCATCGGGGCGGTGCGCGCGGAGCTCCCCGACGCCTCCCACCAGGCCGTCTACGACTCGCTGCGGGTACTCACGAACGCGGGCCTGGTGCGGCGCATCCAGCCGGCCGGCTCGGTGGCCCGGTACGAGTCGCGAGTCGGAGACAACCACCACCACGTCGTCTGCAGATCCTGCGGTGCCATCTCGGATGTCGACTGCGCCGTGGGCGAGGCACCGTGCCTCACCGCCTCCGACGACAACGGGTTCTCGATCGACGAGGCCGAGGTCGTCTACTGGGGCCGCTGCCCCGCCTGTTCCGGTTCCGACGCCGGAAGTTTCTGATCCCCCACTGCCCGATCCATCCGTCGCCGAGCACCCGAGCAGCTGAAGACCCGATCGCGTCGCGATCCACCACCGTTCCATCAGCCATCGATCAAACCGTCACTCTCAGTGTGCGATTCGTGACCCAGTTTGCCCTGATGAGATCCCTGCCCGGAGGGTTGCATGTCCGAGAACCAGGAAAAGGAAGTCTTTCCCACCAACACGGAAAGCAACGCGGCCGGAGGCTGCCCGGTGGCGCATGGCCGCGCCCCGCACCCCACCCAGGGGGGCGGCAACCGCGGCTGGTGGCCGCAGCAGCTCAACCTGAAGATCCTCGCCAAGAATCCGGCCGTGGCGAACCCGCTCAGCTCGGATTTCGACTACGCGGCCGCCTTCAACACCCTCGACCTCGCCGCCGTGAAGCGGGACATCGCCGAGGTGCTGACGACATCCCAGGAATGGTGGCCGGCGGACTTCGGGCACTACGGCCCGTTCATGGTCCGGATGGCCTGGCACAGCGCCGRCACCTACCGCATCAGTGACGGCCGTGGCGGTGCCGGGGCCGGCCAGCAGCGTTTCGCGCCGCTCAACAGCTGGCCGGACAACGGGAACCTGGACAAGGCCCGCCGCCTGCTCTGGCCGGTCAAGAAGAAGTACGGCCAGGCACTGTCCTGGGCCGACCTGATGATTCTCACCGGTAATGTCGCGCTGGAATCGATGGGCCTGCCCACGTTCGGTTTCGCCGGCGGCCGTCCCGACGTCTGGGAACCCGACGAGGACGTCTACTGGGGCCCGGAGCAGACCTGGCTCGGCGACGAGCGCTACACCGGTGACCGGGAGCTCGAGGAGCCGCTCGGCGCGGTGCAGATGGGGCTGATCTACGTCAACCCGGAAGGCCCGAACGGCAACCCGGACCCGCTCGCCGCGGCCCGCGACATCCGCGAGACGTTCCGCCGGATGGCGATGAACGATGTCGAGACGGTCGCGCTGATCGCCGGCGGGCACGCCTTCGGCAAGACGCACGGGGCAGCGAACCCGGACGAGTACGTCGGTCCGGAGCCCGAAGGCGCCCCGCTGGAGGAGCAGGGCCTCGGCTGGAAGAACAGCTTCGGCACCGGCAAGGGTGGCGACACGATCACCAGTGGTCTTGAGGGTATCTTCACCGACACCCCGACCACCTGGGACAACAGGTTCTTCGAGATCCTCTTCGGCTACGAGTGGGAGCTGACGAAGAGCCCGGCCGGGGCGAACCAGTGGAAGCCGAAGGACGGTGCCGGCGCCGGTACGGTCGCCGACGCGCACGATCCGTCCCGCCGGCATGCTCCCACGCTGCTGACGACGGACCTGGCGCTGCGTTTCGACCCGATCTACGAGCCGATCTCACGGCGCTTCCTGGAGCACCCCGAGGAGCTCACCGACGCCTTCGCCCGGGCCTGGTTCAAGCTGACCCACCGTGACATGGGCCCGATCCAGCGCTACCTCGGCCCGGAGGTCCCGGCCGAGCGGCTGATCTGGCAGGACCCGGTGCCCGCGGTGGACCACGAGCTGGTCGACGCGGCGGACGTCGCCAGCCTCAAGGCGCAGGTCCTCGCCTCGGGGCTGCCGGTGTCGCGGCTGGTCGCGGTGGCGTGGGCATCCGCGTCGACGTTCCGCGGCGGGGACAAGCGCGGCGGCGCGAACGGTGCCCGCATCCGGCTGGAGCCGCAGCGCGGCTGGGAGGTGAACGAGCCCGACGAACTGGCCACGGCGCTGCGCACGCTGACGGAGATCCAGGAGGGCTTCAACGCCGCCCAGACCGGCGGGAAGAAAGTCTCGCTGGCCGACCTGATCGTGCTGGCCGGCGCCGCCGCGGTCGAGGCCGCCGCCCGCGCCGCCGGTGTCGAGGTGGAGGTGCCGTTCACCCCGGGACGCACCGACGCGACCGAGGAGCAGACCGACGTCGAGTCGTTCGTCCCGCTCGAGCCGAAGGCGGACGGGTTCCGCAACTACCTGGGCAAGGCCAGCCGCCTGCCGGCGGAGTTCCTGCTCGTCGACCGGGCGAACCTGCTGACCCTGAGCGCGCCCGAGCTGACGGTGCTGGTCGGAGGCCTGCGGGTGCTCGGTGCGAACTACGGGCCGTCGCAGCTCGGCGTCCTCACCACCGCCCCCGGGTCACTGACGAACGACTTCTTCGTCAACCTCCTCGACCTGGGGACGACCTGGGCGCCGAAGGCGGACGAGGCCGGCCTGTACGAGGGCCGCGACGACGCCACCGGTGCGGTCCGCTGGACGGCCAGCCGCGTCGACCTGGTCTTCGGGTCGAACTCCGAGCTGCGTGCACTCGCGGAGGTCTACGCGAGCGACGACGCGAAGGAGAAGTTCGTGCACGACTTCGTCGCCGCCTGGGTCAAGGTGTCGAACCTCGACCGCTACGACCTGGTCTGATTCCACCGAGCCGGACCTGTTCCAGGAAGCGACGGCGGGGCGCCACCCGGGCAGGTGACGGGCGGCGCCCCCGCAGCCGACTGAGCGCCGGCCACGCCTCCACGTGGCCGGCGTTCCGTGCTTGGCGCTCGGTCCGGATTCCGCCGTCCCAAGCCCGGATTTCGCCTCAGGCCCGCGCACGTTCGGCGGAGCCGCCCCAGCCCGCGACGGACGGCTGGCAGGCGGGCAGCCTCGGATCATCAGGTGATATGCCTCACATGGCGCGCGGCCATCCCAGCCTCTCACTCACGCATTTCAACACGCTCTGTGTACGGAGCTCGCGGCATCGCGATTCGTCCCCCGACAGCGGGTCGACCCCCCAACGTGCATCACTCCCCTCGGTGCGGGGCCAGAGACGCTCGGTACACAGAATCCGCCCGTTACTCTTGGTAAGGAAATCGCTTCAGCCGCTCCGGCTCCCGCCTGACGTTCGGCGATTCCGCCCGCGCCGAAGCCTTGCTCGCCATAAATAGCCCGACTAGCATGCCGAAAGTCGGAGAACACAGATTTCACCGAAATCCATCGAGGCTGCTGGTGTCGCGCCGCGGGGCGATGCGAGAAAGAGGGACGCGGCTCGGCGGGCGTTTGTGGTGCGCAGACAACCGGTGCTGCCGAGGTCCGGCCGCTCCCTCACGTCGCCCTGGCTCGAGACATACCAAGGACAGGGCTGGAGTCCGGACATTTGACGAACGAAACCATATCGGCCCGAGGCGGCCCCGGAGCGCCCTCCCGGGAGGCGGTTGAGGCGGGTCTGGCGGATTTCCTGGCAGACCTCACCGGAGTCCCTCGGGAGCCCTTCTCCTTCGGCGCAAAATTGCACGAGGACCTGGCGGTTGATTCTCTGCAGTGGCTGGAGCTGGTGCACTGGCTGACCACAGCCGGTGTCCCTCGGGAGGCGCTCGACAAGAACCATCCGCAAACTTTCGGCGATCTCGTCGAGCTACTCGGGAGCATTCCAGAGGAATCGCCGAAGACAAAGAACGAAGGCGACGCCGGTGCCGACGCCGACGCGCCCGGGGCGTTGAATCCGCGCCCCATCCGACTCAGGACGCACAATATCGCCCTGGGCCCGGTGAATCCTGATTCGCATCACTTTCTCTACCAACTCRCCATCAGCGAGGAACTGGGTCACCGCTGGCGGTTCCGTGGTGCGGTCCCAACTTTCGAGGCGTTCCAGCACGGAATCCAGCAGGGCGTTCTCACGCAGTTCGTCGCATATCTGTGGCCGACACCCGAACCTATCGGCCATGTTGTCTGCTACAACTATGATCAACGGCGCAGGAGTGCATACATTGCGGCTGTCTTCACGCCCGAAGCCATAGCGCGGGGGCTTCCGATGGAGGCGGTCAACCTGTTCATCGACCACGTCTTCCAGGTTTACGGCCCGAGAAAGCTCTACGCGGAGCTTCCCGAATACAACTTCGCCCAGATCGCCAGCGGCCGCGGCAAGTGGTACGACGTCGAGGGCTGCCTCCGGGAGGCGATCTACTACGACGGGCGCTACTGGGACGAGTACATAATCGCGGTCTGGCCGAGCCGGCGAAGAGCGGCGTCGGGGCYGTTGACCTTCGGGCCGCGGATTTCGGGACAGGTCGACGCCGACCGCGGCTCGGATCGCCCCTGACACCCGCCGTGCCGGGGTGGCCGTCAGCTCCACCGAGCAGGCCATCTCCCAGGTGACCACCATGCCTCTTCGAGGCCGACGGATTCACGGATCCTCTTTGCGCCCCCAGAGACGTTCACCCATTCGAACCAGAGCGGCGACGCCGGGCCCGGGAACCAGAAAAACCGAACCAACGACGAAAGAGAGCTGGTCGAAATGAGAAGGTCCGCGGCCGTGGTCGCCGGTGTTCCCGTCGCCATCATGGGGATGGGACTACCGGCATATGCGTACGAGGGCACCTTCAGCTCGTACATCGATGACGCCGTGACCGGCTTCGAGTCACGCTGGTGGCAGGACAACAACTCGACCAACGACGACACGATCGTGACGTTCAAGGGCTGCCGGGTCAACAACAACAGCACCGGAGGCGCGGATGCCGGAATCGCGCTCCGCTGGGCGCGCCCCTATCTGCCGGACGGCGAGGGCAGCACCGTCGTGCTGAACTGCTACGACAGCGACAACTACCACTGGGCCGACCCCGCCGCCACAAACTACCGATTCAGGCTGAAGACCATCAACGGCTCGGATTCGGGTAGAATTCTCGACGTCGAGACTGTCGGCGTGAGCTGGTAGACATCGGAGCTGCTGGGTGCCGTGCCCCGCGGGGCACGGCACCCGCCCTCCCGCCCGCTCCGAAAAAATGGATGATGTTTGTGTTTCTCGTGTTTGACGAAATATCCTACTCGTATCGTGCTGGGCGGGATGTCTTTCGGAACCTGACCTGCGCCTTCCAGCCCGGGCGCACGGTACTACTGGGCCCGAACGGCGCGGGAAAATCCACCCTGCTCGCCGTCGGCGCGACGGTGCTGGCGCCACGCACCGGCCGTGTCACCTTCGACGGGCGTCCAATCCAACACGGGTCCGGGCGCCGGCAGTACCGACGCGAAATGGCCTGGATGCCGCAGCACGTCAGGCCCATGGCCGGTCTGACGATTCGTGAGCAGGTCGCCTACGTCGGCTGGCTCAAAGGCATGTCGAAGTCGGAGTCCTGGCGAGAGGCGAAGAACGCGCTCTCCCAGGTCGGCCTCGACCACCGGGAGAACGAACTGGCCAGGGCCCTGTCCGGCGGGCAGCTCAGACGGGTGGGTATCGCCCAGGCAGTGGTCCACCGAGCGAAGATCGTGCTCATGGACGAGCCGACGGCGGGTCTGGACCCCGCTCAGCGGCAGGTCTTCACTCAGCTCGTGTCGGATCTGGCCGAATCGGCCACGGTCGTGGTGTCGACCCATCAGACCGAGGATCTCCTCGAGAGTTTCGACAACGTCGTCGTCCTGGACCACGGTGAGGTGCGGTTCTCCGGCTCCGTGGCCGACTACCTCGCTCTGGCCGACAGCCCGGATGCCCCGGTAGGACGCCAGGCCGCCCTCGCGTACACCCATCTGGTCTCGGAAAGCTGATGGCCCGTCGACTTCGGCTCGGCTATGCGGTGCGTTCGCGCCTGAGCTCACGATGGACCTGGTACCTGAGATCCCATGCGGCGCTGAAAGCTCCCTTCTTCATCGTTCCGATGGTTCTCCTCTACGAGACCTCCGCCTTCGTGACGATGCAGCTCGGAGACGGGTACTGGGTAACCGGCTCCGCCAAGGCGTCCTATGCGCTTCCGTTCGTGGCGCCCGTGTGCGCGGCAGCCGCGGCCTGGGAGGCCGGTCGCCTCAGGAGGTCTGGCGCGCTTCGGCTGGCTCCCGCACGCAGTGTCTTCCATGTTCTGCTTCGGCTGGTCAGCCCCATCGCCGCGGCGGGGCTTCTCGGTCTGCTGCTTTCCTACCTCGCGGTCGGCTTCGAGCTCGACGCCGTGACCGGTCATCCCAGTCCTGTCATCGCCGCCGCCGCGGTCGCCGTGGTGACGGGGATGACCGCGGCCGGGCTGATCTTCGGGTGGTTCCTTCCAGGGGTCATCGCCGCGCCGGCGGTCGCTGTGCTCGGCTGGATCCTGATCACATACCCCGTGACGGTCAGTCCACCCTGGTTGCGCCACCTCAACGGGATGCCGGAGGACTGCTGCATGCTGGCCGCGCAGCCGTCGGCCGGCGTCTTCTTCGCCCCGGCCGCACTCGCGGCGGGGGCTGTCCTGGTCCTGATCCTGCTGGTGCGGGAGACCAGGCATCCACGCTGGATGCTGCTTCCCGGCCTGGCCGTGTCCGCGGTCGCGGTCACGGCCGCCTGCCTCACCGCCAGATCCATGGGGGATTCGCCCCAGAGCGAACGCGATCCCGGTGACCTGCGATGTGCCGGTTCCAGTCCGCTGGTGTGCGTCTGGCCGGAGCACGCGAACCTGCTCTCGGAGGCCGCCACGCAGGCTCAGGTTGTCCGCTCCCGCCTGCAGGCGATCGGCCTGGACGTCCCGGGGACCGCCTCCGAGGCATCCACCGCGGACTGGTTCTTCTACCTGCCCAGCGACGCGGACGCGGCCGAGGTCCGACTGGCGCTCGCTCGCGCGGTGGTTCCCCGTCCGCCGGAATGCGAGCCGGGTCGCCCACCCCGTCAGCTGCCGCCCTGGGAAAGCATGCGGACGGCATCGTCATCGCTCGCGGTGCCCTACCTGCAGGCGTGGCTGGCGCTCCAGGTGGGCGTTCCGGAGCAGTACGTCGCGAATGCCTACCCGGTGGACGTTCTGACATATCTCCACGAACGGACAGGAAACCCTATCTCCCACCAACGGGAAGAATACGAACGGACACTTGCACTCGTACGGAACTGCCGACCGCTCGGGGGCACCGATGGCACCTGACCCCACGAGGCGCGGACGCTCCGATCTCGGGGCCCGTTCAGTCACAACCGGCGGGTACGCGTGATCTGGTGGTGGCGGAACCGTGGTTACACGATGCACTTCTCCGTCGTGGTGGGCACGCTCGTCGCCGTACTCCTGGTGGGTGACGCGGCCTTTCCGGTCCCGAGCCTCCTCGGCGGTTCCAGCCTGCGGCTCCCCGTCATGCTCCTGCTCCCGCTGGCCCCGTCGAGCGTGGCCTCCTACTGCCTGTCCAGACGCGACGGCCTCGAGCTGACCGGTACACAGCCCACGCGGTGGCTCGACTGCGCGGTGATGGTGATGACCGCGGCCATCGGGATGCTGGCGGGAACCCTGCTCCAGGTGACGGGGCTCAATGACCAGGGGTTCGCCGCGGGCCGCAACATGGCCGGGTACATAGGTCTTTCGCTGGTCGGTGTGGCGATCGTCGGCGCCCAGGCCTCGTCCCTGTTCCCGGTTACCGTGGCGGTCGTCACCAGTTCGCTGGGCGCACAGGTCAACGGGCAGGCCAGGAGCTGGGCGTGGCCGGCAGCCGGCGCGGAGTCGCTGCTTGCGTTGGTGGTGGCCCTGGCGACCCTTGTCCTGGGCCTTCTCTGCGGCCTTGTCTGGGGCGGCCGGGCCGGTAGGTAAGCCGGTAGGCGGGGCCGACGGGATGACGCGGGCCGGGGTCGCGTGATGCCGGCCGCACAACGCCGGGCCGGCTGGTCGCCCTGTTGGTCGCCGGTAAGGCCGGCCCCACCGGGCTGCGCACTGCAGTGAACTTCCCGACGCCACCTACAGGACCAAAGACCCTGTCGCTCCTCGTCGAAATACCCCGGGGAACCGGCGCCGAGCCGCCTTGCCGCGTCCCACCCAACCCTCCGCACGCCCGCTACCTGGGAGAAGACCAAGGCGCGCGGGCGGATCGGGGCCTGCGCCGGCCTCTTCACAGGTATGTTCGCGTCAGCCAAAGTGGTCCGAATGTCCTACCCTGTCCGATTGCCGCGACGGGGTGGTGGGAAAGTGCTAGCAAGCAAACGCCACCGTCGAGGGCGGCTGATATCAGAGGTGGGGGTAGTCGTGACTGACCGCGACGATGCCGACTGGGGTGGTACCTCGCTGGCACCGGGGTGGACTCCGCCGAACGTCAACCTGAAGACCGACGTCCCCCACTCGGCGCGGGTCTACGACTACATCCTCGGCGGGAAGGACAACTTCCCGGCAGATCGGGCCGCGGCCGGAGATTTCACTCGGAGCATGCCCAACCTGCCGACATCCATGCGGGCGAACCGGAACTTCATGGCCCGGATGGCCCATGTTGTGGCCGCCGAGCACGGCATCCGGCAGTTCCTCGACATCGGCACCGGGCTCCCGACCGAGCCGAACCTGCACGAGGTCGTCCAGAAGGTCGCCCCCGACGCGCGGATCGTCTACGTCGACAACGACCCCATCGTCCTGGTGCACGCCCGGGCCCTGCTCACCAGCACCCGCGAAGGCCGCACCGCCTACCTCGACGCCGACTTCACCGATCCCCGGAGCATCCTGAAATCGGAGCAGCTAGCTTCGACCTTTGACCTCGACCAGCCCGTCGCGGTCAGCCTGATCGCGATCCTGCAGTTCGTCCCCGACGACGCGATCGTGCAGGACGTCATCGACCAGCTGATGGCTCCCCTTCCCGCGGGGAGCCTCCTGGCGCTTTCCACCGTCACGGCCGACTCCGCCCCCGAGGAGATAGCCGCCGGCGTCGCCGCATACGGCGCCAGTGGTATTCCGATGGCCGCGCGGGACAGGAGCACCGTCGAAGGCTTCTTCCGCGGCCTGGAAATCCTCGACCCGGGTGTCGTGCTCGTTCACCGCTGGCATCCCGACGCCGAGTCGGCCGCCCTCGCCGACAGCCAGGTCTACATGTACGGCGCGATCGCCCGCAAGCCGTGACCCAGCCCCTCCACGGCCGAGGGCTCTGCGGCTGAAGGCTCGGCCGCTGACGGCTCGGCCGCTGACGGCTCGGCGGCTGACCGCTTCACGGCTGACGGCTCGGCGATCTGTTTGACGCCACAATCATTTGACGCGTTGATATCGGTTTGAGTCCCGCCGTCCCCGTTCACGCGAGCAGATATGCGTGAACGGGGACGTTATCCCTGTTCATATCCCGGCAGGGCTCCGTTCCACTACGGTGACCCAAGATGTCCCACCCCATCCGACTGGACCTGGCCGGGTGATGGCAGAGTGGCTGGCGATAGGTCAACCGCCGTCCACGACGGGTGATATCGGAGACAGGGGTAGCCGTGACCGACCAGCACGACGTCAGCTGGGGTGGCAGCGCCGCGGCACCGGGCTGGACCCCGCCGAATGTCGACCTGAAAACGGACATCCCGCACTCGGCGCGGGTCTACGACTACATCCTCGGCGGCAAGGACAATTTCCCCGCCGACCGGGCCGCGGCCACAGGAATCGTCAAAAGCCTGCCGAACCTGCCCTCGTCCATGCGGGCTAACCGGCAGTTCCTGGCCCGGATGGCCCACGTTCTCGCCGCCGACTACGGAATTCGGCAGTTCCTCGACATCGGCACCGGGCTGCCGACCACTCCGAACCTGCACGAGGTCGTCCAGAAGGTCGCCCCCGAGTCACGGGTCCTCTACGTCGACAACGACCCGATCGTCCTGGTGCACGCCCGGGCCCTGCTCACCAGYACCCCCGAAGGCCGCACCGCCTACCTCGACGCCGACTTCGCCGAACCGCAGAACGTGCTGACGTCCGCGCAGTTCACCTCGACCTTCGACCTCAGCCAGCCGGTGGCGGTCAGCCTGCTCGCGATCGTGCAGTTCTTCCCCGACGACGACGTCGTGCGGGGCGTCATCGACCAGCTGATGGCCCCGCTGCCCGCGGGCAGCATCCTCGCCCTTTCCACCGTCACGGGGGACTACTCCCCCGAGGAGGTGGAGGCCGGCGTCGCCGCCTACCGGTCCAACGGCATCCCGAACATCGCGCGGGACCGGAAGGCCGTCGAAGGACTTTTCCGCGGACTGGAAATCCTGGACCCGGGTGTCGTCCTCGTCCACCGCTGGCATCCCGACACCGAGTCGGCCGCCCTCGCCGACACGCAGGTCTACATGTACGGCGCGATCGCTCGCAAGCCGTAGCCAAACCGCTCGACCGCCTCGCCGACCGGTTGAGCCGCCGACTCCAGTGCAGGTAAACAGTTGACTGGATCAGGGGCATGGCCGGACCGGATGGAGTGGGGCGCATGGGCGAGGTCGCGATCATCACGGGTGCCGCGGGCGGTATCGGGGAGGCCGTCGCCCGCCGGCTGGCCGCCTCGGGCGTGCACTGTGTGCTCGTCGACCGCAACCCGGCGGTTTCCGACGTCGCCGCGTCCATAGGCGGTGCGGCGGTGGTGGGAGACCTGACCGACCCCGACCTGTCGCTGCGGATGGTCGCCGCCGCCGGTGACCGGCTGGACCTGCTGGTGCTCAACGCCGGGCACAACTGTGTCGACAAGGACCCGGCCACCCTCGACCTGGACCGCTACCAGGCCGTGGTCGGCGTCAACCAGCATTCGGTGGTCTACGGGCTTCGCGGCGCGCTACCGGCGATGCGCGCCCGCGGCTGCGGTTCGATCGTCGTGACCGCCTCCCACGCGGCGCTGCGGGGCGTCGAGCAGGACCCCATCTACACGATGACCAAGCACGCGGTGATCGGCCTGGTCCGGGCGCTGTCCGGACCGCTGTCCCGGGAGAACATCCGGTTCGGCGCCGTCTGCCCCGGTCTTGTCGACACTCCGCTGACGGCCCCCGCGCGCGATCAGTTCCGCGCCGCGGGCGTCCCCATGCTCACCGCCGACGACGTGGCCGCCGCCGTCGTCGAGCTGCTGCGGACCGGTGAGCCGGGAACCGAGCTCGTCCTCACTCCCGGACGCCCGACGACCAGGTATGTGCCCACGCCACTGGACCTGGGCTGAGCCGTTACCGGCCGCTGATCCGTTACCGGCCGCTGATCCGTTACCGGCCGCTGATCCGTTACCGGCCGCTGATCCGTTACCGGCCGCTGATCCGTT